>NZ_QSBX01000043.1:0-15028 GCF_003465835.1 Anaerotruncus sp. AF02-27
AGAGCCTCCATGAATGCCTCATAATTTGGCACATTGCCGGAAAGGGAGGAAGCAAGCTCAGGCAAAGGTTTCCCGTCGGTCTGGCTCACATCAAAGACCTTGACCGGACGAAACATGGGGATCTCGATTTCTTTTTCCTCTGTGACGATCTTTCCGTCTTTATCCAAAATCGGAGCCTTGGTATCCGGGTCCAGCTTCTGCTCCTCGATTTTCTTCTTATACGGTGTGGGGGCGATGATGGTAATGCCATGCTCGCCCTTTTTTACATGACGCTCAAACTGGTCTTTCCATTTATTGTATCCGGCTACCAATGTAGCGTCCGGCTTCTGCATATAGATGAGCATGGTGTTGTTTACCGAATAGCGGTGGAAGCGGGACATGACGGACAGATAGCGCATATACTTTTCACTCTCAAACAGTTCTTTGATGCCCTGCTCGATGCCATCTGTGATTTCCCTTAGCCGCTCTCGGTTGGTGGGTTTGTTCTCAGCCATGATTTTCAATCTCCTTTCCAAGTGTGTGATTTCTGCTGTGTGTTCTGCAATCCATGCCTTTTGTTCTTCTTCACTTTCATAAAGAAAAAGGTCCAGCAGGTACTCTACATAGGTTTTCTTCTGGATTGCTTCCACAAAGCGGGGGTGCGGTTCTTCCTCCGGTGTCCTGGGAGAACGGTCGGCTTCCCATTTTTTCAACAGATAATAGTAATCGGACAGTACGCGATAACACCGCTGCCGGTCCTCCCGAAACTGTTGTGCCTCGGTTTTCTGCCGGACATACCTCCTTCGGGGAGGGGCCTGACTGTCATAGATCAGGCCAAAGTCCTGTGCCAGTTTCTCCGCCGCTTCTTTTGGGGAGAGGTCAAAGAGCTTTGCGTTAAAGTCGATCACATCCCCATCTGCACCGCAGCCAAAGCAGTGGAACCGCTGGTCTACCTTCATGCTGGGGTTCTTATCATCGTGAAAGGGACAGCAGGCCATGCCAGTTCGACTGACTTTTATCCCGTAAAACTCTGCCGCTTCTCTGGTGCTGACCGACTGCTTGACTGCTTCAAATACATTCTCTGCCATGTGCCTTTAACTGCCGGCCTTTCTCACAGGGGGCTGGTATCCGGCAGCTTTCGCACGCTCACTGGCAGCTTTGCGGCGTTCTGCGCTGTATGGCTCCCTGACTGATACACACCGCTTGGGGACGGTAAAGTTATGGGCATCCTTTCGGGTGATCTGGTCGGGGTGCTTTTTTGCCAGCAGTTCCAGCTTCTCCATCAGACGGGGATCGTGGGTGTAGACCTCAGCCATTGGTTCTGCCTGGTTATAGAGGAAAATGGTTTCCCGTTCCACTAAAGAGAGCTTCATCGGCTGCCTCCTTTCCGCTGGTCAAATTCCAGCTTAAAGTTGGCGTACTGTCCATCGTCCTCCAAAACCACAGCGGCATCGTAGGTCTTGCCAGTTTTCTCAGAATATAGGCCCGTTACACGGACACGGCCATCGTTAAGCAGTGCAGACACCACAGCCTTGGTCGGCTGTTTTTTCTTGGCAGCCCACCATTTGTTGTTTTTCCAGATTGCAAATTTGCAAGAATCATTCTGACAGAAGAAGCCTTTTTGCAGTTCTGCAACTTCACCGCCGCAGCGAGGACATTTGCCCACCACCTCACAGGGCGGAATGAACAGGTACTCAGTTCCCTTGATGACCTGATAAGTCCCCACCAGATCTTTCAGCATGGTGCTGATCCCGTCCAGAAACTCCTCTGGGGCAAGCTGCCCGCGCTCGATCTCGCCCAGACGGTACTCCCACTCGGCAGTCAAAAGCGGAGATTGTAGCTGTTCCGGCAAGACTGTGATAAGGGAAACTGCATCGTGGGAAGGGAGAAGCTGCACCGTTTTCCTGCTCTTTTTTCGTTCCAGAAAACCGGCAGATACCAGCTTTTCCAAAATACCGGCACGGGTGGCCGGTGTACCCAGACCTTTTCGCTCGGCATCCTCCGGCATATCCTCTTTTCCAGCAGTCTCCATCGCGGACAATAGGGTGTCCTCCGTAAAGTGCTGAGGCGGACTGCTTTTGCCTTCTTTGACGATTGCCGCAGAAACCGAAAGGGTCTGTCCTTCGGTCAGCTCCGGCAGGGCTTTCTCTACGCCCTCTTTTTTCGGCTCTGTATCCTTCATTTTGGCACGATAAGCGTCCTCCAGTGCTTTCCATCCGGGGTGCTTCACCGTTTTTCCTTTTGTGGTAAACTCCCCACCGGCACACGCTGCAATCACAACGGTTTCCGAATAGATATGGGGCTGGGCTACGGCGCACAGCAGACGCAGGGCCACCAGCTCCAGCACCGCTTTTTCTCCCGCAGGAAGGGCAGAAAGGTCTGCATCCTTGAGATTTCTGGTAGGGATTACTGCGTGGTGGTCGGTTACTTTCTTGTCGTTGATGACCGTCTGCGGATCACAGGTAATGGCGATCCCTTTGCGAAATGGCATAGCATTGGCAACCAGATTCACCAGCACCGGCAGGCTGTCTGCCATATCACCGGTCAGATAGCGGCTGTCAGTACGGGGATAGGTGCAAAGCTTCTTTTCATACAGGTTTTGCAGATAGTCCAGGGTCTGCTGGGCTGTAAATCCAAGCAGGCGGTTGGCATCTCTTTGCAGAGTAGTCAGGTCATAGAGGGCAGGCGGCTTTTCGGATTTTTCCTTGCACTCCACTTTTTTGATTGTGACAGCTGCACCCTGACAGGCTTCTTTCAGCTGCTCTGCGCTTGCTCGGTCACTCATGCGCTCCCCGGATACGGTAAGACCGGGCAGCTCCAGCGCCACGGTATAAAAGGGAACCTGCTTAAAGGTGTCGATCTCAGCTTCTCGCTGAACAATCAGTGCCAGCGTTGGGGACATCACGCGCCCGATGTTGAGGGTGCGGTGGTACAGCACGGAAAAAAGCCTTGTGGCATTGATCCCCACCAGCCAGTCGGCCTTGGCACGGCAGAGAGCAGCATCCCGAAGTCCATCATAATCTACACCTGGGCGCAGGTTTGCAAAGCCCTCCCTTATGGCGGAGTCCTCCATCGAAGAAATCCAGAGCCTTTTCATCGGCTTTTGGCAGCCTGCCAGCTCATAGACGCTGCGGAAGATCAGCTCGCCCTCGCGTCCGGCATCACAGGCATTTACTACCTCCGTCACATCCGGGGCGTTCATCAGCTTTTTGAGAATATCAAACTGCTTTTTCTTGTCCTTTCCCACCACCATCTGCCAATGCTCCGGCAGGATAGGCAGGTCATCATATCGCCACTTGGCATACTTGGAGTCATAGCTGTCTGCATCCGCAAGACCGGCCAGGTGGCCCACGCACCAGCTGACACGCCAGCCGTTACCCTCCAGATACCCATCCTTACGAGCAGTTGCACCGATTACCGTAGCCAGACTTTGTGCAACCGATGGTTTTTCAGCAATCACTAAATTCATAATCTTCAGCCTCCCATTCTTCCCGCACAGGCGTGTGCAGTTTTTTCTCTATGCTGTTTTCCTCATCCAGTAGCAGGTTATAACCAAACCGGTAGTCATAGCGGTACAGTTTCCCCAGCAGGTCATTGATGATGATACGGCAAGCCAAAATGACACGGGTTTTATCCACCTGCATCAGCTGGTAGCGTTGATAATTGCTGTAATATTCTTCGTGACGGCGGGTATTGCAGGCGGCATCTTCAAGTAAACTATCTACTGCATCCTGACAACCATCTTCTTTTTCCCCTTCCATGCAGTTCAGAAGTTCCATCATCAAAGGAAAGCTCTGTTCATCCATAGGAGCTTCTGCTGCAAGAAAACCGATCAGAGCGGATAAGAGCAGATGAGCCGCCGTCTGTTCTTGTTCCGTCAAAACGGCCATTGTTTTCTCCGCATTTGGCAGGATCTTTTCTTCCACAAAATCTGCCGCGTCACCGGAATAAAGCTGACGGATAGAATCTATGGACAATGAAACTGTCATGGTATCTAAGGAGAAATCAAAGGGGTCATCTTGCTTTGGCTTTCTCCAAAGTTTGTTTAACATGGTAGAAAGAATGTCGCCGCCAAAATACACAGCAATCACAAGCAGGTCAAAAACAGCAATCAGCTTGATAAATATAATCAGAACACTCATTTTTTTCGTTTCCTTTCTTTGAGCCAGCGTTCCATCTCACGATGGCAGATACCTACGCAGGGACTTCCATAACTCCCGCAACCATAGCAGGGGTGGTTGTGGGATAAAGAAGGAGGACGGGAAGTTTCCCTCCCGCCCTCCGGCCTGCGTGTCATCATGCGTTCATAGGGACTGTCTGTGAAACGGGTCATTTCACGCTGTCCTCGTCATCTTCTTCTGTGCTGCCCCCGTCAGCATCCGTTTCTTCCGACTCCTCATCCTCGGTTTCCCATTCCTCGGAATCTTCCTCGCCATAATCATAATCGTCTAGACTGTCATTGCCCTTGGTCTTAGGCTTGTTCTTAACGAGCTTCAAGTAGGCAAATACGCCACCACCTCCCAGCAGAGCCAGCAAAAGGACTATCGCAGCCGGGTTCAATCCGGCAGGCTTCTCTTTTTCCGGCTCCGATGTTTCTGCCGGAGGTTCCGGTACTTTGCCCGTACATTTACTCTTATCAGTTGCACAGACCGGACAAGCCGTATTGACTGCCCCTGCTTCACATTTTGTCGTGCAGCTACACACAGCAGACGACTCCTCTTTAGCATTTCCATCTTCCATCAGTGCCATCAAATCCGCTTCATCCACCTGATTCAGAAAGTGAACAGCAGTCTTTTTATCCTCATTCGCCCTGTCAATCAGGATGTAAAAGTAATTTCCAGCTTTGGTC
Organism: Anaerotruncus sp. AF02-27; assembly: GCF_003465835.1. Lineage (NCBI taxonomy): Bacteria > Bacillati > Bacillota > Clostridia > Eubacteriales > Oscillospiraceae > Anaerotruncus > Anaerotruncus sp. AF02-27. The sequence goes on from NZ_QSBX01000043.1 coordinate 4,829, forward strand.
GTAACAGTAATAAGCTGCTTGTTGCCTCCAAAATCATCCACCAGTGCCGCATTCCCCTCCGGTGTAAGTGCCGGTGCCGGTTCTGTTTCTTCCACAATCACGTTGCTATCATTGGTAGAATCCTCTGCCGGTGCCGCCGGAGCCTGTTCTGACCCCTGTGCAAAAGCAGGGATCGTAAAGCCAAATGCCACAACCATTGTCAGGCAAAAGGCGGAAAGTGTTCGGAGTAATCGTTTATTCCTCATAGCTGTTTTCCTCCTGTTCGTTATTGTCATCAGCCAAACTGCCGGGAACTGTGCCACCGGACAGCATGGCGCTCAACTGGGTCGGGGTCATACGCAGGGCGCGCACCATCTGGACGATCTCTAGATTTTCTGCCTCGGTTTTCTGTGCTTCCAGCGCCTTGAGCTTTTCCTGATACTCTGCGATCTTCTCGCGGACCTTTGTAATCTCCTGGTCAATGCGCTCAATTTTGTTCTTTGCCATCGTCTATCACTCCTTCTTAAAAATCTCTGTTACCAGTTCATCAGGCCGTAGCCCTTAATGCTTTGATAATTCAGGTCATAACTTTTGATCTTGCAGGCATCGCCGGAATTTCCCTCCACGGTATAAACACGGCTGCCATCCGTACCGATCACGATACCTACATGGTCTGCTGTCCCATCCAAATCCCAGTCAAAGAAAATGGCATCACCGGGGGCGATGTTCTCATATCCTCGTGCGCCCCACTGTCCATGAGACTGGAACCACGGAACACCCTGCCACTCACAGCCTGCAAAGCGCGGCTCACTTTTTCCTGCCTGGTTATAGCACCAGGATACGAAGCAGGCGCACCATTCCACACGGGAGTCAAAGCCGTACCAGCTCCAGTAGGGATAACCTCCCACATTGCCCACCTGACGCTTGGCCAGTTCCACCAGCTGAGGATTGCCGGGGCGGGTACCGTTAATGAACTGCACACCGGGCAGATCTTCCGAGCCGCTGGTATCAGGGGAGCCGCCGCCAAACAACAGCGGCTTATTGCCCATGGTCTGCCGGTAAACCTGATACATTTTCATCTGCTCCGGGGTCAGAAGTTCCGACACCACAGCGGAAATGGGCTTGCTGGCGAGTTTCACATTCAAAATGTAATACTCATAGGGAACTTCTTCTGAGGTGGTCTCGCCGGTCTCCGGGTCGGTTGAGGTCTCCGTGCGGTAGCGAATCTCCACTTCCTCAGTAAGCGTCAGCTGATACTGTGCTGCAAACACACGCGCCAGCTCTGCCTGAGCGCTCTGCCGGGTGTAGCCTTGCAAGACGGCAGAGAGAAATGCCGCCAGTTCATGAGGGTCATGGCCGATCATACCAAGGTCATAGCGATACTCGTCATACCCTGGGTGACTGCTTTCAATGTTGTCGATTTCCTCCTGCAACTGGGCTTCTCTGGCTACATAATCTGCCTCCACCGCCAGCATTTCCGAGTCATCCGACGGATAGGTGGTGCCGGAGAGAACGGAACCGATGCTCTGCGCCATCATGGAGCAGGAGGACATGGTATTCATCAGCATACAGGTAATGAGGAACAAAACCCCTGCCATCAGGAAACCCTTCTTGTGGCGCATGACGAATGCCCCTGCCTGCTGTGCCTTTTCTTTTACCGTCCTTGCGGCTTTTCCTGTTTTGGATGCAGCCTGGGCAGTATTTCCAGCAGTCTGACCGGCATGTTTGGCGGCGGCATACTGCTTTTTGATGGCCTGCTTTTGCTGCCAGCGGGAAAGAGGGTTGCTGGCAAACTGGGGATTTTCCTTCAAAGATTTCTGGTACAGAACATTTACATTTGTCTTTTCCAGTTGGCACTCTGCCTGTGCTGCTTTGCGGTACGGCTTCAGCTTGTGGCTGCGATAGCCCTCCCGCACCAGATAAGCGCCGGTCTCCACCGCTTCCTCGGACTTGTGGGCGCTTTCCACGCCCACATTGTCCTGCTCTGTTTCCCGGATCTCTTTGTGGAGCTTGCCTGCGACCAGATGGACGGGAGCTTCCCTGACTCCTTGAGAAACTTTGGAAGGTGGCTTTTTCTTGTCCTCAAAGGTCAGCTTCGAGGTCTTTTTTCCGGTATCCGGGTCAATGACCGTCTGCCTGACCTTTTTCTTTGGGATATTGGCCTGCGCCTTATCTGCTCTGGCCGCAGCTTTCTCCGCTTTACGGATCGGCTTTTCCAGTGCAGGGTCAGACCGTTCCTCATCAGTAAAGCGCAGGCGCGGCTCCTTATTCAAACCATTCTCCCAGCATGAGGGAGGACATCATGTAGTGCAGCTCTGCATAAATGGCCATTCCCACAGGATCGTTGAACATACAACCGGACAGGTAGGCGTAAAACTGTGCCACCACATCGGACAGGATTTTCGCTTCGGTTCCTTCCAGAACCAGACCACCCATACCTTCCTTGGCACGGATGGTGCTCCAGACCTCTGCCAGACGGAGCAGCCCCACCTGACCGGTCTCATTCAGTTCGGCTGCCTGATCTGCCGCCGTGCGGCACTCACTTACCGCATCGGCCATGACCGTAAGCAGCTGGCTGCGCTGGGCATTTACCGCCCTGTCAAAAAACATCAACGGGTTTTGATTCAAAATGTTGGGGTTCATCATCATTCATCCTCCTTCTTTTTCAGTTCCTGGGGTTTAGTGGTCATAATGCGGTACAGCTCGGTATTCTTCGGGAAGTGGTCCACGAAAGGCAGAATTGTGGAGCCATAGAACAGCAAGCCCTCGCCCTCACCGGAGTGGGTCACATAGCTAAGCTGGTGCGTGGAAATGCCCAGCTGCTTGGCGAGAATCTGTCGGTCTCCGCCTGCCTGGTTGAGCATATACACGAAGTCCGAGTTTTCAAAGATGTTCTCCACCTCACGGCTGGAAAGCAGATCTTTGACATTCTGCGTGATGCCGGTGGGGATGCCGCCCCATTTGCGGAATCGCTTCCAGATTTCCACCGTATAGGCGGCGGTCTGCTCCTCCTTCAAAAGCAGGTGCATCTCGTCGATGTAGTAGCGGGTAGACTTGTGGGCGGCACGGTTGATGGTAACGCGGTTCCACACCTGATCCTGTACCACCAGCATACCGATTTTCTTGAGCTGCTTGCCCAGTTCCTTGATGTCATAGCAGACAATCCGGTTATCAATGTCCACATTGCTCTGATGATTGAACACATTCAAAGAACCCGTTACATAGATTTCCAATGCCGTTGCAATGTACTGAGCTTCTTTTTCTTCCTGCTCCCGCAGCAAGTTATAAAGGTCCTCCAAAATCGGCATATTCTCCGGCTTTGGGTCATTGAGATATTCGTTGTAAACCAGCCGTACACAACGGTCAATAATGGTTTTCTGCACCGGCTGCAAGCCCTCCTTACCGCCCACGATCAGCTCACACAAGCTGAGGATAAAGTCAGACTTGAGTGACAGCGGGCTTTCATCATCCGAATAGTCCAGATTCAGATCCATCGGATTGATATAGTTGGTTGAAGTAGGTGAGATCTTGATGACCTGCCCATGCAGACGCTCAACAAGAGGTGCGTACTCCGCTTCCGGGTCACAGATAATAACATCATCACTGGTAAGCAAAAAGCAGTTGGCAATTTCTCGTTTTGCGCTGAAGGACTTACCGGAACCCGGCGTACCCAGAATCAGGCCGTTGGGGTTTTTCAGCAACTTTCTGTCCACCATGATGAGGTTGTTGGACAGAGCATTGATGCCGTAGTACAGAGCTTCTTTCCCGTTCTGGAACAGTTCCTGCGTAGTAAAGGGCACAAAGATAGCTGTGGAACTGGTGGTCAGTCCTCGCTGAATCTCAATCTGATTGAGTCCCAGAGGCAGACAGCTCATCAGCCCTTCTTCCTGCTGGAAGTCCAGCCTGGTCAGCTGACAGTTATACTTCTGGGCAATAGAGCCTGCCTGAAAGATGTTGTTGCCAAGCTGACGGGGATTGTCCGCTGTGTTCAGCACCAGAAAGGTCAAAAGGAACATTCTCTCGTTGCGGCTCTGCAAATCCTGCAAGAGTTTTTTCGCTTCACTGCCGTAGGTAGCAAGGTCAGATGGAATGATGTCCATGTCGTATCCGGCACGGACTGCTTTTTTCTGTTCCTCGATCTTGCTGCGGTCCAGGTCGGTAATCTTTCGCTTTACCGTTTTGATGGCTTTCACCTGATCCACCGACTGAATGTGCATACTCCCAAGGAGCGATCTTTCTATATCCAGAAAATCAGCCAGCAAACGGTCATTCAGTTCCGGTGCGAGAATCTGCAAAAAAGAAACAGCCCCGTATTTCTTGCCCATACGGAACTGCTTGCCGGTGCGAAACTCAAAGGAACTTGGTGCAATAAAATCCTTTGTGGACAGACCGGAAGGAGCCAGCCAGTCCCATTCAAACTGAAACGGGAGCTGTTCATCCATGTGGAATACCGCATGAAGCTGAGAAAGCCTTTCTTTACCGTCCAGCGTTCTGGCAGCTACACCAAGACGCTTGAAGTTGTTGAGTATATCGGTCTCAATACGCTCCAGACGGGGCTTGGCGGCTTTGATGCTGTCTGCGTCGATACCAAAGGTCAGGTATTTGGTCTTGATGAGACCGTTGTTACCTCTGGCCAGCTGATTTTGCAGCATTGTGGTATATTCCTCGCGGATACTGTCAAAGGCATCCCTCTGGGGCGGGATGGAAATGGAGTTAGCAAAGGTCTCCTCCGATGCCGCAAGGTTCAAAAAAGACAGCTGGAAATGAATCGAGCTGTCAAAATAATTGAGGAAATCACACCAACCCTCAAAGATTGCCGTCTTATCTTCGTTTTGGGAGAGCTGATAGTTGATGTCCTGAAACTGAATGGTCTTTGTGTAGTGGCTGTCCGATACGCGGCAGATTCCGTCCGGCCACATCCGTTCATAAGGGATACTGTCCTGCGCAGATTTTCCTTTTTTGTCCGTGCGGTTGGCGCGGACAATGGCCGCGTCGATCTGCTTCTTATCGGCGCGGGACAGCTTTTTCTTTGTCTTTACCGGCTGCACAGTTTTTTCCTCGGTTTTCCCGAACATCCGATGCAGCCATTTTTTTATTGCGGTGAACAATGTCATACACCTCCTTATCGAGCATTTCCTGCCGCTTTAATACGGCATAAAAGTTATTGGTCTGGTAGGGACGCTGCTTGGGACGGATCACAGCTACTTTGAGAATGTTGCCCACGATCTTTTCCAGGGGCTGTCCATGCTTTTCGTACATAGCCAGCATAAAGAAGGGCAGCATAACCAGCATCATACACATAGCCGCTACACTGTTTCCGGTAGGTTTTCTGAGCAAAAAGAAAAGCGGTACGCCAATAAGCGCTCCGCCCGTGAAGCAGATAAGCTGCCGCTTGGTCAGATTGAACATGACCTTTGTTTTGACTTTTGTTAAGTCCTTGGGTACGGGTACATAAGCCAATGTGGAAACCTCCTTCCGTTTTAGTGCGCCTGAAAGACTGATTTGGCGAGACTGCCGGTTTTGAACAGCGTAAAACATAGCAGTACGGTGTAGCCCACGCAGCTCCAGATTGCCATGATGATGTCATCTTCCAGAGCGATGTTCTGCACCAGCACAGCATAAATTGCCACGCAGACGATAATGAGAAACGCCTGAAAGCCCAGCGCCAGCAGGGATCGGAGGTAATTCTGTCCCATACCGCCCCATTCTTTGCCCATCATTGCAGCCATTGGAACGGGAGCCACCGAAGTCACAAGGTAGATCTCGATCATACGGCCATAAATAACGATAAAGATACAGATATACAACGCCCACATGGTAATGCCAATAAAGAGGGATTGGAACCACAGTCCGAACAGCGGTCCCAAATCCATTTCCATCAGCCTCGGTTCCAGATCGGTCATAACTGAGGAAATGTCAATGGACGCATCCGAATTGATAATCCCTGCCGCCTGCGCCACTACGCTCTGCGCCATATCAAAGACGCCCATCACGATATTCCATGTGTTTGTGACAATGAGGATGGCGGCAGCTGATTTGAACACCCACTTGAAAATCATCCAGGTATCCACATCATGCAGGTTGTTCTTGTCTGCAATCATCTGGATCAGGTCTACGGTCATCACGATAGCCAGAATCACACCTGCAATCGGCACCATGATGGAGTTGGACAGATTCTCAATCATGCTGAAAATACTGCCATTCCATCCCTGTGGGGTCTGGCCTACCTGTACGGATATATCCGCGACCTGCTGCTTTACACTGTCAAACATCCCCGAAAGGGTGCTCATAATACAGCCCACCAGCATTTCTTTCAGCCAATTTGTCAGGGCTTCAAGTAAGAAATCCATACGGTGTCAACCTCCTTTCCGCCGCCCCCGCAAAGCTGCGGGAGCGGCAAGGATTTCATACGGAGACGCTTAGACAGAGAAAAGCCCGGAGAGCAGAGGTACAAGGACCATGCCGACTACGGCTACACCAGCACCGGCCATGAGCTGCTTCATGCCCTGGCTCTTTGCACCAGATAGCGATAGGTAATCCTTTGATATAATCTCCGGATTTTCCCCCGCTCCACACCGTGCATGCAGCTTTCACCGCACACGGCGTTCCATCGAATTCAACCGCCAGGGCTTTTCATATACGATTTACACACTTCGTAACAGCATAATTATCAAAGAATGATTACAGGCATTTCTGCCATAGTTCGAAGTTTGTTAAGTTTTGCAAGTTTAGAATCATCTAATTGCAGTGGGTTTAGATATTCTCTGATTGTGCTTTCAGACGTTGCATGGATAATCACATGGACAGCTTTTGAGATTAATATCAGATTTTCATATGCATCCGTACCACCTTTGCTTGATGGCATTTTATGGTGACAGTGTATGTCATGCACTTCCATAGGAAGTCCAGTGACTGCACATTTACCATATTGAGCCGCAAATAGTGATATTCTGTTATCTGCATATTCAATCGACCTGCCTTTAACAGGATTACGCATCAGCCATAACATTGCGTCGGTATTGATAGCAAGATTCTTATGAATCAGTTCTCGTCCCTTGGCTGTGTATTTATTGATGACTTTCCTTTTGTTTTGGGCATTTTTCTGTGGAACGGCTCCCACTGGAACAATGGGACGTTCATGCAGAAACCTCAATTGCCTGCTTTTACCATACTTGTCTTTGATGAAACCATTTCTCAGAGCACCATTACGGGATACATCGCCTTTCAGCCTGTTTCTAAGCTGTTTGTTGATACCGAAGGCAAGCCTTCCAAAGTCTGCTGTTGTTTCTGTTGCAATGCAGTAGTATTCGTGTAATCCTGCGACTACAGAATTATATTTCTGCAACTGCATAAACTGAGCTGTGTCATCTGACGAATGAGCCAGAGTTTTCACTTCCTCTGTCAGCTTTTCATGAGCCTTTTTATATGCCTTGTCACACATATGTGACCTGACGACATATTTCTTTCCCTTTTTCCGCACTTTCAGTTTGAATCCGAGAAAATCAGAATACTGCCTTTTCAGATTGACTACCTTTGATTTGTCGGGGCTTATATCAAGACCTAAGCGGTCTTTTAACCACATTTCTGTGGCTTTATACGCTCTGACGGCTTCTGCATGTGTAGGGCAGAAGATTTTGAAATCATCGGCATATCGCACCGCATGCACTTCTTTCAGTCTGCTTCTGCGCAAAGCCCTGTAAGCATGGCTTTTGATAACTGTTCCCTGCTTATTGCTTCTTGTTGTAAAATCTGTTTTCGTTGGCATTTCTTCCCATTGGGAAGTAATCCACCAATCCAACTCGTTCAAAACAATGTTTGCAAGCAATGGCGACAGGATACCGCCTTGTGGAGTTCCCTTGATGGGGAAAGTTTTATCTCCATTTGGCAGAATAACAGATGCTTTCAGCATTTCCTTAATGATGCATAACAGTTTCTTATCTCTTATTCCCAATGCCCATATCTGCCTTATCAGTTTAGTATGATTGATGTTATCGAAAAATCCTTTAATATCAAGATCTACTACGTGATACATATGCTGTACCTGTATCAATCGCATACACTGAGCGATGGCATGTTCAGCGGATCTATTCGGACGGAATCCGTAAGAATTATCGCTGAATTTTGCCTCGCATATCGGCTCCATGACCTGTAAGATGCATTGCTGTACCACTCGGTCAACGATAGTTGGAATTCCCAGGGGTCTGGTCTTTCCATTGGGCTTTGGTATCTCCACACGCTTTACTGGGCGTGGGTGATAGCAACTGAATTGCTTTCTTATGAGACGGACATATTCTTCCTCGTTTAATTTAGCAAGGTCGTTAATTGTCCTTTTGTCCACACCTGCGGTATCACTTCCTGTATTCGTCTTTATAGTTCTATATGCCAGCTTGATATTCTCCTCACTCTCAATGACTTCCATGAGATGATTAAATATCTTGCCTTTCTTACTGTTCGCATACAGTCCGTCAAAAGTACTTACCATATCGTAATACTCAGAATTGCGGATTTTTCTCTGTTTAGATTTCTGTTCTTGCTGTTTCGAAGTCAACACAGGCATCCTCTCCCTTCGGTTTGGATTTTCTTTGTCATACTCGAAGCTGCGTTTATCGTATATTCATTTGTTTCGTTGAATTCGACTCGGGGCTATCCCTCCACGATGTTTAGCATCGCTTCACAGGTACTGTGCCCCTACTCTCACTGGGATTAAGTACGGTTGTACCGGTTTTGCCCGGCTTTCCCGTCCAACGACCTGCAACGGCTTGTTTCATACGTTCCCAGTTTTCCACGTTCCGGTATTCCTATCATTGATTACCTTTAGGTCCTTCCTCTAAGCCTGTGTCCAATCATGCATAATCATATCGCCTGTAACGATATATGGATGTTCATAACAACCATTCTTACTAATCCACGGACACGCCCATACAAGGGCTACTGCCTTTCGACAGTATCAACGTTTAGACTTGTACATTCGGAAGTTCGTCAGTACTTTCGTACATTCTGACCATGGGTAACCGACACCCGGCATATAGGTAGCACCATCCACCGCTGGATAGCTTTCGTATATGGTAGTTAGCCATATTTACGGCTACTCTCTGCCGACTTTACCGAGCTTCTGACACTTTGGCGGTTGCACGCTGATGCCAGTCGGAGTATCAGTGTGAGCGCTTCGGGGCGTTACTCCCTCATTTCACTCATCGGAATATCAGTTCTCCAAAGTTTCAGGCTTGAAAGCCCTTCGACTTTGTGCGTAAGCTTTTCACTTACGAACGTGTCACACGGTTGTCGTTGCCGTAACCTTCGAGCAGGTTGATAACGCCCCAGATACCGAGACCGGCACCGAGCGCGATAACGAGGGTCTGAAGAACGGTGATTGCCTGTTCAAAAAATGCCATATAGTTTGTTAGCCGGAATCTGATTAAAAAATAGGTTTGTCATGTTTCATAGGCATACAAAAGCCGGAACAATCTGCCGCCCGGTTTCCGGGGGCATGATTCCGGCTGTCCTCCTTTTTCATTATTTTTTTCTTGGGATTGTCCGCTTTGTACGCCAATGGCCCATAGAGGGCAGGTGCGGCGAATAGATAAGATCACTCCCTTCAAAAGCGGAACGAAGTTAAGCGCCCTCTGTGTCTACTTCATATACATCGCAGACCTCATTGGGCTTGAGTTTCAGCCTTGCGGACAGGAATGCTTCAATGTCAAAAGCGTTCTTATCATCCGCGTCGGCAGTGTACTGGAAATTGGGGTGCTTGGTAATGTCGTACTTGTCCGAAAGAAAAGGACGCACACCGCGCAGCTGGAGAATACACTTGCCGCCATCCATAACAGCAAGCTCATCCTGGCTCATCAGCTCTTTCCCCAACTTTTGATAGTTGAGAGAGTGGGAAGTTTCACGCCCACGGCTCTCTCCGGTGTTGTAGGTGTCGATGGTTTCCTTTCCCAGCACGGCAGCCAGCTCCTTGAGGGTGGTTGGCTCCTTACCGCCCAGGAAGATGGAAGTATCCATGTTGCCGATGATGGTATCTGCGTTATCCTTATAGATCGCCTTCAGCTGACTCTGTGCCTGCAACACCAGACAGGCGGAAATCTCACGGCTTCGGATGGTGGCAACCAGCTTTTCCAGCTTGGGGATCTGGCCGATGTTGGCGCACTCGTCAATGAGACAGCGCACATGGACCGGGAGCCTGCCGCCATACACATCGTCGGCTTTTTCGCAGAGCAG
>NZ_QSBX01000044.1:0-9444 GCF_003465835.1 Anaerotruncus sp. AF02-27
CTCGCCCCTCGCTAAAGCTTTTTCTCTACCACCGGCACAGCCGGTGGTTTCTCTACAACAAAAAACCGGCCGCGTCCGCAGCCGGTTTTCCTTTTCACCAGTTCCCCGTTATTTTAAAATAAAATCGTCAAATCCGTCCGTCATCTTCTGTGTTCCATCCGGCATCACCCACAGCGCCTCGATGTCCGGGAAGCGTTCGGCCAGGCTATGTCCCTGCGTGTACGGCAGGTTGTAGAGCGCGGTTGAAAGCGCATCCGCAGTCCCTGAGTCCTTTGCGATCACGCTGACCGCCCAAAAATACCGGGCGGGCATCAGCGTCTTTGGATCGATGATGTGATGGTACTGCACGCCGTCCACCGTATAATAACGCTGGCTGCCGCCGCTTGTGACAAGCGACCGGTCGCGCAGGCCAACCCGGCAGAGATATTTCCGCCCGCTCTGATGATCGGGATTCTGCACGCCGACTCGCCACGGCGCGCCAAAACCGTCCATCCCGCCGACCGCGCAGACATTGCCGCCCACACTGACCAGAAGGTTTTTGATTCCCTGTTCCCGCGCGCCGCGGCAGACCCGCTCCACCGCGTAGCCTTTTGCGATCGCACCCACATCAAGGCGCATCTCCGGATCGGCAAGAAATACGGTCGATGCCGTTTGGTCAATCTCTATTTTTTCGATATCGGTATGCTGTGCGGCGGCGCGCAGCGCTTCCATCGCCGGAAGCGTCGCATGTTCCGGGTCGTCAATCCCTCGGATGCGGAACTCATGCCAGATCGAAAGCACGCTTCCAAACGCGACGTTCATCTCTCCGCCGGTGCGGACATATAGCTCCTTGGCCTCCAAAAGCAGATCAATGATCCGCCGATCCACCCTAACCGGCGCAATCCCAGCCAGGTCGTTTATCGTTTTGAGGTTTGCTACGCCGTCATACGTATGGTAGATATCATAAAGTTGATGGTAGGCTTCCAGCTCGTCGTGGATTAGCTGCGCATTGGCGGTGAATGTTTCTTTGCTGCCGCCGTATCCGACGATGGTGGTCACCGTGTCGAACAAGGAGAGGAAGGTGGCCTCATAGCGCGGGAGCCTTGCCGCTTCGGTCCGGCCGCCGCATCCGCCCTGCGATACAGCCAGGCAAAAAGCCGCAAAGCCCACTATCCATCGTCTCTGTCCCATACGGCACCTCGAAAAAAGACGGGACGGGTCCCATACGTCCCGTCCTTTCGCATTTTTGTCATCTGGCGCTGTCCGCCGCCTTGCCCAGCGCCAGGTTAAAGTCCCCGACGCTGATCGTGACCGATGCGGCAAGTTCCGCGTCCTGGGGCGAACCGCTGTCGTTCACCGCAATGCCGGACAGTTCATCGGCCGTCTTGCCCAGTGCATACCGCGCGTAATTTTCCGCCTGCTGATACCATTCGAGTCCAATACCGGAAGCCTGTTTCATCCCATAGGCTTCCTTCAGCTCGTTTTTGGTCTGCGGCGCGATGTCCAGACCGGTCGTGATCTTTCCGGTTTTATCGAAGCGCACGCTCGACTGGGAGCCATCCAGAATACAGCTTGTGACACGGCCGTCCGTGCCGAACGACGCCGCCGCATAGATTGAATCCACCTGTGCGAGGCCATCCTCGGCCCCCGCGTCCTTTGATTTTGACATATTCGTCACGGTCCCCATGCCAAGCTTGTCGCCGGCTTTTGCACCGAGCGGTTTCGCGTTCGCAACCGCCTTCTCAATCGAGGCGATCCAGTCTCCGATCGAGATGGTCACCGTGGCCGCGAGTTCCGCGTCCGCCGGCGCGGTCGTTTCGGTCAGGGCAATGCCCTTGATCTCCTCAACCGTCTTCCCGGTCACATAGGCCGCCAGGGCGTTCGCCTGTTCGTACCACTCCTTGCCGATGCCCGAAGCTTTCTTCATGCCGTATTCGCCGCCCAGTTCCTGCTTGGTCCGGAACATGGCCGCCGTATCCGCCAGCAGCTTTCCCTCCTTCGAAAACGGGATCTTTGCCTGCACTGCGTCAATCTTACAGTCGACGATCCGCCCCTGTGCGTCCACAAGCACCGCCACGATGTTTGTGTCCGCCTCAGCCAGCCCGTCCTCCTCGCCAGCGTCTTTTGATTTCGCCACTGAATTGAGTATGGCCAGGCCAGTCGCGAGGCCTTTTCCGGAGGGAGGCGTCTCTGGCCTCTGTTCGGGGACAGCTTCCGGCGCGGTGGATGATGCGCTTTCCGGAGGCGCAGAGGCAAACGGCGAATATCCTTTCGGGAGATTTGATGCGCAGCCCGCCAGCATGGGCGTCGCCAGCACAAGGCTCAAAACAGCCGCCAATAACCTTTTCATGATCGATTTCTCCTTTCAGCTTTGCGAAGCAGGTTCAGCCGTTCTGCTCCGGCTGCTTTGTGGGTCCATGGTAAGCTCTGTCAAGAATTCCCGTCAATCGGGCTTCCTTTTCTTCCGGTACGCCCAGCTGTGCAACCAGCTTTATGGCGCGCTCATAATACCGTTTTGAAAGCCGCCGCGTATCGTCAAGCCCACCGCAGGCGCGCACCGTTTTGTTGAGCGCATCGCGGGAAAGCCCGCCTTGGCGGGCGCGGAGTTTAAAGTCCGCGTCCGTTTCAAGCGCTTTGATAAGCGGCAGCGTGACAACCCCCTGCTCGTAGTCCGACTGGACCGTTTTCTTTGCAGCTGCCTCATCCGATTCAAAATCGGCGCAGTCGTCGGTCAGCTGGAAGATCATCCCCACGCTGCGTCCAAGCCGTTCATAACGGCGAAGGAGCGTTTCATCCTGTGTGCAGAGGATCGCGCCGCCGTGGTAAGCCGCCTCAAAAAGCGCCGCGGTCTTGCCGCGGATGATTTTGAGATAACGCCAGACGGTCAAATCAAAATTGTAGTTGTTCATCTGCTGCTGCAGTTCCCCCAGACAGACCCGCCCCGCGAAATCCGGCAGCCGCAGGCGCAGGTATGTTTCCCGGTCGTTTGCCGCGGCCGCCGCGCGCAGCGCGAGGCTCAACAGATAATCCCCGCAGATGACAGCCGTCCGGCGGCCGAACTTGCGCTGCATGGTGGGAACGCCGCGCCGCAGACTGGCGTCGTCGATCACGTCGTCATGCACCAGTGTCGCCAGGTGCAAAAGCTCCACCGACACCGCAAAGCACACTGCATCGGCGGGGACTGTCCCGTCCGGAGCCTGCGCGCAGGCAAGCAGGCTTGCCGCGCGGATCATCTTTCCCCGCGCCTCAGCCAGATATCCGGTATAATTCTTAATGAGCCCCGGCGCTGTGGTCAGCGCGCGGCCGACCCGCGCACCGGCCGACCCCAGCGCTTCGTCAAATCCCGGGAATGGTTCGCCCCGGGCGAGATTTCTGATGCCTGCGTTTTCAATCATTGTAGAGATACCACTTTCTTACAAACCGGACATTCTTCCAGCGTTTCTTGAGCCAGGGCATCACATAGTAGTCAAGGCCGATCGTCCGTCCGCCGCCGATGAGCACTGCGATTGCCGCAAAAACCATCCAAAAGGTATTCAGGTAAAGCCCGGTGGTCATGACGAACATCACCTGCAGCACCAGCGAAGCGCCGGATGTCAGGAAGGTGAAGAGTCCTCCGATCAGCGCGAGGCCGATCAAAATTTCTGCCGCCACAACACAAATCTGCATAAACACCTGCATCCCATCGCTTGAGAGGATCACGTGATTGACAAACCAGTTTACCAGCGGGAAGTCGATCTTAAAGGCATAATCCGAGATCGTCGCATGTGTGAGGTCGGACGCGCTCACAAGCGTCACATCGAGAAAACCAAGGATGCGGTAGCTGAACACTGCCACGCCGGTCAAAACCGCTTCCCCTGCGGCGGCTGTCGCGCTCGCCACCGCATCCACCACCGCGACGGCGTTTCGCGCGCCCGCCGCGGAAAGGATCTGGTTGAAAAACTGGTTCGCGCCGCCGAAAAATCCGGTCAGCATTGGGGTGTACATCCAGCCCTCCACGATCTTCATGGCCCCTTCAAACACCCAGCAAGCCCCAAGCCAGACCCGCAGCGGCACGAGCAAAAAGCTCGGCGTGCGGTTGGAAAAGTGCCCGCCCAGAAAGCTGCGGCAGTCGCGGATGGTGAAAAATTCGTGCTTCAGGTAGCTGAACACCTTGTTCCAGCCGAGCACCTGCACAAAATAGACAACGTTGATGAAATGTTTGACGAACATCGCCAAAAAGGACGGCAGGCTGAACATGTGGTTCGGGGTGCCGACCTGCGCCACACCGTAGCGTCCGCCAACCGACACCATCACGCCGTGGAACTTGGGATTGTATTCCCGCAGTTCCCCCCGCCCGGTCACAAGCGAAACCAGGTTGTGGGCAATGAGTTCAGCGCTCTGTTCGCAGTTTTCAACCATCTGCGGAACCGGATTTTGTTCGCCCTTTGGGACATACATAATATTGTCTCCCGCGACAAACACATCCGCGTGACCGGCAGCGCGCAGGTATTTATCGGTGACAACCCTGCCGCGCCGGGCGGTCTGCAGCGCTTCAGCCGCCTCTGAGACAATATCGCTCGACTCGATCCCAGCTGTCCAGATGACCGTGCCGGCCGGAAAACGTTCCACTCGGCCGTCCTCGCCTTTGAGCTCGATGTAATCTTTGCCAATGCCCGCCACGCCGGTTTCGAGCCGCACCCGCACGCCCATCTTGGCAAGCCTGCGCGCGACCTTATCCGAGAGTTTCTCCGGCAGGATGGGAACGATGCGATCGAGCACGTCAACCTCAAACATCGAGACTTCGCCAGCGTCAATTTCAAATTTTTCACAGAGCAGCGGCGCCAGTTCCGCGAGCTCCCCCGCCATCTCCACACCGGTGAAGCCCGCGCCGACCACATAGAAGGTCAGCAGCCTGCGGCGTTCGGCCGGATCGGCCTCGCGCGCGGCGCAGCGGAAAACACGCAGCAAATGCTCGTGCAGGACCACCGCGTCGTCGTAGGACCACAGGGTGTAGGAGATCTCTTCCGCACCCGGCACGCCGAAAAAGGCTGGCTTTGAGCCGGTCGCGAGAACCAGATAATCGTATGGATAAGCGCCGGCCTTGCCTGCGAGCACTCTGTTCTCAAAATCGATCGACAGGACCGAATCGAGCACGACGCGCACATTCCGTCCCGCGAATATCCGTTCCAGGCTGATTTTAATGCTGACCTCGTCCACGCGGTGCGCTGCTACTTCGTGCAGCTCGGTATACATGGTATGGAACGGATTTTTATCGATAATCGTAATTTGCACGTCCTCCTGTTTTTTCAGGCGTTTCGCCAGTTTTTTTGCCGTGAGGACACCTGCATAACCTGCGCCGACAATGACAATATTTTTCAATGCTTTCATCTCCTAACGATCGGCTGCCGGGCCGGCTGACCGGCGAAGCCACATTGGACCCTTCCTTTAGTATTCACCACGGGACGCCACCGATTCAAAACCGCGACCAAAAATCCACTGTTTCTTTTTCAAACATCCCTCACAAAAGGAGGCTTCCCCTTGTCAGGCAAAGATCTGCGCGCCTTCCTGCAGAAACTCGAAGCGCTCGGCGAGCTTTCCCGTATTAAAGCGCCGGTTTCGCCTATTCTGGAAATTACCGAGATTGCCGACCGGGTCAGCAAGACCCATGGCAGGGCGCTCCTCTTCGAAAACGTGGAGGGCTCCCGCTATCCGGTTTTTATCAATGCGGTGGGCAGCGATCGGCGTATGGCCCTTTCGCTCGGCGCCGAATCGCTTGATGAAATCGCGGACGGCCTTTCTGCCTATCTCGACTTTTCGCATTATACCTCAATCGGCGGCGTTTTATCCTTTTTGCCAAAGCTTTTGCGCCTCACCTGCTGTTTTCCGCTGCGCGTACCCTTGGGAAACGCGGCCTGTCAGCAGGTGGTCGAACGCAGCCCCGACCTTTCCGCCCTGCCGGTACTGCAGTGTTGGCCGCTCGACGGCGGGCGATTCCTCACCCTGCCGCTCGTCTTCACCAAATACCCGGACGCAAAGGTACAGAACATCGGCATGTACCGCATGCAGGTGCTCAGTAAAAACACCACCGCCATACACTGGCAGAAACACAAGGACGGCTCCGCTATCTATGAGGCGTGGCGGGCCCATGGCGGCAGGATGCCGGTTTCGGTGGCGCTCGGCTGCGGACCGGCCGTTTCCTACGCGGCGACCGCCCCGCTGCCGCCGAAGCTTGACGAGCTGATGCTTGCGGGCTTTCTGCAAAAGCGTCCGGTTACGCTCACCCGCTGCGTGACAAACGGGCTCTGGGTCCCGTGTGACGCGCAGTTCGTGCTCGAAGGCTATGTAGACACCGAAGAGGCGCCGGTCCGGGAAGGGCCGTTTGGGGATCACACCGGTTACTATTCGCTCGCGGACTGGTACCCGCGCTTTCATGTGACCTGCATCACCCGGCAAAGAAATCCCATCTACCCCGCTACGGTCGTGGGCCGTCCTCCGATGGAGGACTGTTACCTGGCCAAAGCCACCGAACGGATTTTCCTGCCCATCCTGCGGATCTCAATACCGCAGCTCGCGGATCTGAGCCTGCCGTTCCCGGGCGTTTTCCACAACTGCGCGGTCGTATCGGTGAAAAATGATTTTCCCGGCGCGGCGCGCACCGTGATGAACGCAATTTGGGGAATGGGACAGATGCGCTGTACCAAGCTCATCGTCGCGGTGGATGCCGGGGTCGACCCGAGCAGCTACGATGCGGTCGTTTCAGCCATCCTGCAAAATACCGATTTTGAAAAGGACCTGGTCATTTCAATGGGCCCGCTCGACGCGCTTGACCACAGTTCGGACCAAGCGCTCTACGGCGCCCGGCTCGGCGTGGATGCGGCGCGCAAGCCGGGCGCACGCATCCGCACCGGTAAGCTTCATTTTCTGCCGGTACAAAAATCCGCCGCAGGGGATGGGAAGCGCGCCGCCGAAGCCTTCCTGCGAAGCAGCCCGGATGTAAAGCTCGCGGTCGCGGTCGATGACACGGTGAATCTTTGCAACCGTCAGGAAGTGCTCTGGCGCGTATTTAATAACATCGACGCGGCCCGTGACCTCACGGTCGAAAACGGACGCGCGGCGCTCGACGCAACCACCAAACTGCCGTCAGAAGGGCTCACCCGCCCGTGGCCGCAGGACATCATGATGTCCCCTGATATCCGTGAGCAGGTCGACCGGCGCTGGGAAGAATACGGGCTTTGAATCTCTTTGAACGGAAGGCGAAACGATGAATCCGATTAAAAAACTGATCCGAAAGCTCCATGATTACGGTAAGCTCGTGATGTTTGGCCACACGGTGTTCTCCCTGTCGTTCGGGCTGGTGGCTCTGCTTGCCGCGTCAGACGGTAGGCCGCGGCCGCGGGTCGTCTTTTGGGCAGCCGCCGCCTTTCTCGGCGCGCGCACCGGCGCGAACGCCTTGAACCGTGCGGTGGACGCGAAGATCGACGCAAAGAATCCCCGTACCGCGAACCGCCAGATCCCACGCGGCGAAATCTCGGTGGCGGAGACGGTAATTTTTACGCTTCTCTGTTTCGCGGGGATGGTTCTTGGCGCCTATATGCTGAACCCCCTCTGCCTTGTCCTGTCGCCCGCCGCGCTTTTCCTCATGTTCATCTATTCCTACACAAAGCGGTTCACCTGGCTGTGTCATCTGGTGCTCGGCGTGACCTGCGCCTGCGCGCCGGTGGGCGCGTGGCTCGCGGTGACCGGCCGGTTTTCTCTGCCGCCGCTGCTGCTCGGAGCAGCAAACTGCTTGTGGACCGCCGGATTCGACATCATTTACGGCTCGCAGGACTACGATTTTGACAAAGCGAACGGATTACACTCGATTCCGGTGCGCTTCGGGATCAAAAGTGGGCTTCGCATCAGCACCGGTTTCCATGTAGCTGCGCTCGGCTGTCTTGCCGCCTTCGGCCTTATTTCCCCGCTGATGGGCCCGCTTTACGGTACGGGGCTCCTGGTGATCGCCGGGCTCATGGCGGTGCAGCACCGGCTTGTTTCGCCAGGACGGCTCGAAAACGTGACCTTTGCATCCTACAGCGTCAGTCAGCTCACCAGCCTCACGCTGCTCTTGTTCGGCGTGCTCGACATCTATCTTTGAAAGGAGCCTTTCCCATGCGGTTTTTGCGCGTTTCCCTCGCCCTGCTGCTCACGGGGCTCTCGGCCTTCTCTCTCTTCTCCTGCGGCAAGCAGGAGGAAGCCGGCGCGCTGCGCGTCGGGGTCATGTATTCCTCGGACGTCATCCCGCTCGCGGTTATGAAAAACCAGAAGCTCGATGAGAAGCATGGCGTAAATTTGGAGATGCAGATTTTTTCCTCCGCGAAAGACCGCGACGCGGCGCTGCAGGCGGGCGAGCTTGACGGGGTTTTCACCGACTTTGTAGGCATATGCATCTACCAGAACGCCGGACTGGACGTGAAGATCACCGGCATGACCGACGGCGACTACCTGCTGCTTGCCGGACCAGGCACCGGGATCACTTCGCTTGCCGGCGCCGCAGGAGGGCGGATCGCCATCTCGGAAAACACCCTGATCGAATATGCGCTCGACACGATCCTCACACAGGAGGGCTATACGCCTGATTATCTGCGCAAGGAGCTCGTCCCGCGCATCCCCGACCGGCTTGAAATGCTGCGCGCCGGCGGCGTGGAGCTCTGCCTGCTTCCTGAGCCCTTCGCCACCATCGCAAAGCGGGACGGCGCCGCGCTGCTCGGCAGTGCGAACGCGGCCGGCCTCTATCCGGCGGTTTCGGCCTTCACGCGGGACGCGATCAGAGAAAAAGCGGATCTGATTAAAAAGTTGTACAGCGCCTATGACGAAGCGGTGGATTATATCAACGAAACGCCGGTATCGGAATTTGAATCGGTGGTGATTGAAAGCGCGGGCTTCCCGGAGGAGCTCGCGGGCGGCATTGAATTGCCGGTTTTTCGCAAAAACGCCCCGCCCAGCGAGAGGGACCTGGCCGCCGCAATCGCATGGGCTTCCCGAAAAGGGCTCTGCGATGCGACCCTCACCCCCAAAAGCCTGCTTGGCAGGCTTTCCTAGGCAGCGCGCCATGCTTACAGTGGAAAATCTGCGGGTGGGCTATCCCCGCGCGAAAGCACCGGTCATCGACGGGCTTTCGTTCAGCCTGTCCTCCGGCGGCGTACTGGCGGTTTTAGGGCCGTCCGGCTGCGGCAAAACAACGCTCCTAAACCTGCTTGGCGGGACAATGGCACCGCAGGCAGGTTCGGTTTCCTTCTCTGGAAAGCCGCTCACACCCGAAAAAGTATCCATCGGGCTTATCCCACAGCATTACGGCCTGCTCCCCTGGAAAACCGTCCGGGAAAATATCCGATTCTGTTCGGATTTGCGCGGAAATACGGATGAAACCGCGCTACAAAAACTCTGCGCACGGCTTGGCCTGCTGCCGCTCCTTGGCCGGTATCCGCGGGGATTGAGCGGCGGACAGGC
>NZ_QSBX01000044.1:9454-14925 GCF_003465835.1 Anaerotruncus sp. AF02-27
TTGAGCGGCGGACAGGCGCAGCGGACCGCGCTGGCGCGCGCTTTGCTTATGCAGCCGCAGCTTCTGCTGATGGACGAACCGTTCGCCGCGCTTGACGCGGCCGCGGCCTGGCACGCAAAGCTCCTCTGCCAGAATCTGCTCGCCGAATGCGGCGCGACTGCAATTATCGTCACTCACCGGCCCGAAGAAGCACTTTTCCTCGCCGGGCAGATCGCGGTGATGCAGCCGGGCGGGCGGTTCCGCCTCGTCGCCGAAAATCCCTGGAGAGGGATTGACGGCTGCGATGCCCCCGGCTTCCACACTTTTTCACGGCGGCTGCGGACGGCGCTTTTGCAGGCCGCCGGAGAGGGAGGGGGGAATTTTTGAAAAAATGCGTGTGTTTTCTGCTTGGATTTGTGACGCTCAACCTGCTGTGGCTGGCAGCGGCACTGCTGCTAGGCACCCGCGCGCTGCCGGGTCCTTTCACTGTCTATGCACATTTCGGCGAGGTGTTTTCGTCTGGAATTATCTCCCACATCGGCGCAAGCCTTCTTCGGATTGCAACGGCTTTGCTGCTTGCATTTGCATGCGGCGTTCCAATCGGGCTTTTGATGGCGTCTTCTGCCCACTGGGGCAGGCTTCTGCATCCGCTTGTCTACTTTTCCTATCCCATTCCCAAGACCGCTCTGCTGCCGGTCGCGATGCTGCTGCTCGGGCTGGGAGACGGCTCAAAGGTGCTGATCCTTTCGCTCACGGTACTTTTTCAGGTGATCGTGGCCGCGCGCGACGCGGCCGCCGGGATCGACCCGGGTTTTTACCAGGTGGCAATCAGCGCCGGAGCCCCAAAAAGCGCGCTTCTTTGGCAGATCACCCTGCCCGCCATCCTGCCGGAACTGTTTACCAGTCTGCGCATCGGCATGGGCACCTCGCTGGCGGTGCTCCTGCTGGTGGAGGCTTACGGAACCCGTGCCGGGGTCGGCTACTATATCCTCGATGCGTGGTCTCGGATCGATTACACCGAAATGTACGGCGGCATCATTGTGATTTCGCTCACCGGCGCGGCGCTTTTCCTTGCGGCAGATCTGCTCTTTGCGAAGCTCTGCCGCTGGAAAAGCTGACGGAATCTATCAAAAAAGCGGCCCCGGAAAATCCGGGGCCGCTTTTTCTGGTATTTCGATTAAGCTTCCTGTTTGCGCACCGGCAGCCATACCTCGAACACCGCGTCCTGCGGGTTTGGAGTGGTATAAAGCTCAATGTCCGGAGCGTCGGCGTATTCATAACCGGAGGTGGGCAGCCATTCGGTAACCGCGCGCTTTTCGATCTCCTGGATCGCGCCCGGCATCGGGCCGGTCCCCGGAAACACCGCCCAGGTACAGGCTGGGACGGTATACTCCTGGGCGCCCGGCAAGCCTTCCGGCACCGGAAGGTTTGACGCGACGCCGATATAGTAGGCCCAATCGTCCCCGCTCATACAGGCACTCACACCGAGCACGCCTTTTGGTTCGCTGTCCATCAGCGCGGCCAGCTTTTCCACCGCGCCGCTCATTGCAGCGCGGGCCCACATCTGCGGCACCAGCTCAAAATTTTTCTCCAGATCCCGGTCGAGCGGCTCACAGAGCCCCACGATCCGGAACGCTTCCCGTTTGACAATCCGATAATCCATTTCGGTATCCCCTTTGACGGTAATTTTGAAGCTGATCCGCCCGTATGCCTTGAGCGGCGCGCCTTGCTTTTGCGCGGCGGAAGGCGGCACCCCATGTACGTTCTGAAAGGCCCGGCTGAACGCCGTGGGCGATTCGTAGCCATACCGCAGCGCGGTGTCGAGCACCTTTGCGCCGTTTTGCAGGTCGAAGGCCGCCCGGGTCATCCGCCTGCGGCGGATATATTCCGAAAGCGGTATCCCCGTGATATAGGGGAACATCCTCTGAAAATGATAGACCGAACAGCATGCGAGCCGCGCCGCCGCCGAAAGGTCGATCTTCCCATCAAGATTGCCTTCAATATAGTCCAGTGCTTCGTTCATCCGGTCCAGCCATTCCATGGTTTCCTCAGCTCCTTACTGCCATCTTACCAGTTTTCCCGCCCCGGTTCCTCGCATTCCCTGCACAAAACTGCGCGGTCGCTACCCGCCTTTGCCGAGCACCTGCCTGCGGATATGGGCAAAGGTTTTTTGCTCCCCTTCGTTTCGCAGCATCAAGAGCAGCTCCTCAAGCAGCGCGCGGGTTTCGGGATGGATCAGGTAATGGTCGCGGGAATGCAGAAAATATTCGTACGGATCGGCATCGGTATAGGCGCCTCTGCGATAGGTCTTGCTGGCCGCGATACGGTCGCAAACCATCTCCGCAACATAGTTTACCGGCATCTTCATGCCCGCCATCCGAAAGTCCTCCTGCGGGCTGTAATCGATCCAATACTCCAGATGGTGCTTATTGCGGCCTTTGTGATGCAGCCAGGCCGCGCTGTAGCCTTTTTCCAGCCGTTCCGCCTCATTTGGGCTGCGGCTGCCCTGAAAATATTTCGCCCCGGCCATAAATTCAACCGGCGTGTACTTTGAAAGATCGTGCAGCAGGCCCTGCTTATAAAGTCCGACCGCAAAGCAATGCTTCATCACCAGCCACTTGTGATGATTGATCGTGCACAAATGCCCCCACCATTTCATTCTTTCCTCTGGCTCCCCATTCATTCATTTTCCAATTCGCCACAGGAAGCCTTTGCAGGCTTCCGAAAAACAGCGCGTTCCGGGTCCTCCTGCCGCCTGCCCGCGGCATAGCTTCCCGGATTCAGGTCGAGCACCACACGGCTCGGCTGGATGAGCGAATTCTCATGCTGGCAATGCCACCTTTCATCCCCGCCAAGCCCCGGAACGGTTTCTCCATCCGCAATGACATCGCCTTTCTCGAATAGGTAAGCAGCCACATTGAACACCAGCCCAACCACCTCATTCGGGTCAAGCGTGTGGAAATGGCACTGCACATCCGGCAGGCCAAGTGCAAAAAGCCCCATTGAGTCCGCGAGATATTCCTCCCGCCCCGCGATATTAAAAAAGCGCAGGTTGATCCCGCCGTGTAAAAACCGCAGCGCGCCCTCATATGGGTTATCCCAGCACTGGTCCGCTGTCATCAGCTTCCCACTCACCGGGAACCGCACCGCGGCGCAGTCCGGGAACCATTCCCACGCCAGCTCAAGCCAGCCCTGCAAAAGTTCCGCCCGCTCGGCATATGGCAAACCAGCAGCCATCCAATCGCCGAGCAGCACCTTGTAGCGGCACCGTGCAAGCAGCGCATCCGCGTTCTCCACATTCCAGTACTGGCTTCGCTCAAAACCAGTGACTGTCTGCGGATCGAACGGCAGATAGCCGCCGATTGAAATTCCGGCCGGGAAGGTCTTTTTGTCCCGATAGGCGACCGGCTTATCCTTGAGATGAAAGATATACATTTGTTCGCTGTCAAACATCATATCGGTCCGGCCAATTTTCTCCCCAATCCGCCGCGCAATTTCATCCGCGGCGGGCAGTTTCCCCTCCCGTTCGAAAAGCAGCTCAATAAAATATGCGGCGGGAAATTCCGCCTTGGAATCGGGGTCCTGGTGGAATTCTTTTTGTTCTTCGCGCATCTGGGCCTCCTGTTCGTCCGGCATAACCGGCACTTTTATCATTTATTCCATTGGCCATTGGGCGCAGGTTTGCACAGCGGACGGACCGCCCTGCGCATAAGCCCGGTACAACAGCCGCTCTGCGGCTATTGTACCACATCCCTGCGATACATAAAACGTTTAACTTATGAACCTTTGGCAAAAACGCGCAGGGATAGGCGTCCCTGCGCGTTTTTGCCAAAGGCGCCCGTTTCAGCCGCCCCGGTGTTTTTCTTTTTTCTTTTGCTGGCGCAGCTCGAATTTCCGCTGCTTTTGTGCGGCGGAAAAATTTTTCCGCCGGGCTTTGCGTTCAGCCTTTCCCGCTTCATGCATCTGCCTCAGCGCCTGCTGCGCCTTGGTGCCGACGCCGGACTGGGAAAGTCCAGCCGCAATCTGCCGCTGCATCCGTTTGGGATTTGGCCTGCGTACGCCTTCCCTGTCTGCCGCGACCGGCGGACTAAAACGCAGGCGGGTGTAATTTTTGAGGAGACATGCATAGACCTCATAATCCTTCGGCTCAGCGCCAAAAACGATCCGGGCGGCCTCAAGCCTGCCGTTTTCAACCCGTTCAATTACGCCTACCCAGAACGGGTCCTCAAAATACACGGTAAACCGCGCTGTGATGCTGCACATCAAAAGATCCCTCCCATCAGAATAAATTCCCGCAAGGAATGGACAACCCTGGGAGGGCAGGTTACTGACAGCCTTTCAGCTGCGCCCGGACTACCTACCGGGCCGTGTTTTTATCCCTGCGCATTCATTTTACGCTTTTTTGCCTTCGTCCGCAAGCGGGTGCGGAGTTTGATAGACCTTCTGCATCTGTTCGAGCCGTTTTTGCATTCCTTCGCGCACCCATGCCGGCCCGAGCACCTGTGCCTGCGGGCCGAGCGACAAAAGAAAGCTGAACACCCATTCACCGGCCGCGGCCTGCATTTTAACCAGAAATCCACCGTCTGGCAGGCGCTCGACCTGTTCCGGGGGGAACTCGTCATACACCCGATAGGCGAGTCCCGCGTCCAGATGCAGCCGCAGGGTAATCATCTCGATTGACGCCGCGTTTGAAAAAATCATGTCGGGCGCTTCCCGGGTCACCTGTTCCCCGGTGAGTTCCACGCGGCGCATCCGTCCGCATTTAAAAAGCCGGAAGCCCTGCCGCTGCCGGCAGAAGCCATAAAGATACCATCCACGGCCCTTGAACAGGAGCTTGAGCGGCTCAACCTGCCGGCG
This sequence comes from Anaerotruncus sp. AF02-27, assembly GCF_003465835.1. Classification (NCBI taxonomy): domain Bacteria; kingdom Bacillati; phylum Bacillota; class Clostridia; order Eubacteriales; family Oscillospiraceae; genus Anaerotruncus; species Anaerotruncus sp. AF02-27. The sequence continues at coordinate 14,291 of NZ_QSBX01000044.1, forward strand.
GGAGGCCACTCCGTTCGCGCCGAAATAGTCGAAAACGATCACCCGGCGGCACTGCACCGCTTCCTGCAAAAGCGAAAACTGCACCTGTTTGTCCGCGCCATCCCCCCATGGGGAAAGGTCCACCTCCAGCCAGGTGTTCTGCGGCCTGCCAAAAAGCGCCGCCAGCTTTTGGAGAGCGGCCTTGGCTTCAGGCACGTCCAGCGCGCTCAGTCCCTGCAGACCCGCGAGCAGCCGGTCCTGCTCCCCTTCGGTGAGCAGCGATCGGCCCAGCACAAATTGTTCCATCATCCGGATGCCCCCGCCTTTTCCACGGTCGGTATACACCGGGATTCCCGCGCCCGAAAGGATTTCCAGGTCGCGGTAGATGGTGCGGGTTGAGACTTCGAACCGCTCTGCCAGTTCGGCCGCGGTCATCCTGCCGCGTTCGATGAGCAGGTATGTAATTTCAAACAGCCGGTTTATCTGCATGGCGGCCGCCTCCTTTTCCATCCTCATCATATCACACAAACCGGACACCAGAAAGTCATATTTGGAAAAGTCCTGTCCCTCCCCGGATTGATTGCTTTTCCCATCGGAAAAGTACAGTTTACAAGGGACTACACAGGGTAGGTATCTGACGGGAGGGGTTCCGCCCG
>NZ_QSBX01000045.1:0-14869 GCF_003465835.1 Anaerotruncus sp. AF02-27
CGCATGGGCGCGCACATGGTTGCCATCAAGCGCCTGGTCGCCGCCAAGAAGATCCGCGGTATCTTCCCCAACTGATTATCCAGAGCAATTGCCTTTCATACATGGTTCCGGTGTTTTTCACACTTTCGCCGGAACCCCCTGCCCCTTATCAAGCGGGCGGTGCGATCTCTCCCGAGTCGCGCCGCCCGCTTTTTCTCCGTTTTTCCGGAAAATGACACCGCCCCGGAAATATTCAGAATTGTTTCTCGATCCGCACACCATTTTGTCACAAAGACCGGCGAAAATAGAAGCATCAACTGAAAAGGAGTGACGAAACGTGTGCAAACCAAACTTTCGGCACGAATACAAGCATTATATCAATTATGCCGATTATCTTTCCCTGCGCCAGCGGCTGCGGCAGGTTGCCGCCCGTGACCGCCACGCCGGGCCGAACGGCTCCTATACGGTGCACAGCCTCTATTTCGACAATCTTGACAACAAAGCGCTTCGTGAAAAACTGGATGGGGTCAACCACCGGGAGAAGTTCCGTATCCGGTATTATAACAGCGACACCTCCTTTCTGCGGCTCGAAAAGAAGAGCAAACACAACAGCCTGGGCTGTAAGCAGTCTGCCGTCATCACCCCGGAAGAGTGCGGACGCATTCTTTCCAGAGACATCGAATGGATGCAAAGCGACCGCCGCGAACTGGTGATGGAACTTTACCGCAAGATCCGCTGCCAGCTTCTGCGCCCCAAAACGCCCGTCGTCTACGATCGGGAAGCCTACCTTTATCCGGCCGGAAATGTGCGGATCACGGTTGACAGCCGGATCCGCATGGGGCTCTCCTGCGCGGATTTCCTTTTTCCGGACGCTCCCTGCATCCTCGCGAAAAGCCCGATGATCCTCGAGGTAAAATATGACGCTTTCCTGCCCGATCTCATCGGCAGCATCGTACAGGAACGCAGCCGTCAATCCTCCGCTTTCTCCAAGTACGCCGCCTGCCGCGCCGCCGGCGGTTACCTTTGAGCCTGTAAAAAAATAGAAAGGGGTCGATTTCCATGACCTTCAACGATATTTTTAAATCCAGTTTTCTTGAAAAAACCTCCTCTTTTTCGATCCTCGACATGTCATTGGCCTTGCTGCTTGCCTTCGCGCTCGGGCTTTTTATCTTCGCGGTCTACCGAAAGACCTTCAACGGCGTGATGTATTCCGCCTCGTTCGGCGTCTCGCTGATGGCCATGACCCTCATCACCACCCTCATCATCCTTGCGGTCACCTCAAACGTCATCCTTTCACTCGGTATGGTCGGTGCGCTGTCGATCGTGCGTTTCCGCACGGCCATCAAGGAACCTATGGATATCGCCTTCCTTTTCTGGTCGATTTCCGCGGGTATTGTCACCGGCGCGGGGCTTCTGCCGCTCGCGGTGCTCGGCTCGCTCTTCATCGGGCTTATCCTCGTGCTCTTTGTCAATAAAAAAAGTTCTGATAACCCCTATATTCTGGTGGTCAGCTGCGAAAATGATGAAGCGGAAGCCGAAGTCAATCGTTTTATCAATGAAGCGGTGAAAAAGTCCCTGCTCAAATCGAAAACCGTTTCGGCAGGCGGCATCGAACTGACTGTGGAAGTGCGTCTTCGCCAGATGGCCACCCATTTTGTCAATGAGCTGAGCGCTCTGCCCAATGTGACCAGCGCCGTACTCGTCAGTTACAATGGCGAGTACATGTCCTGATGGTGACGCAATGATGACCGAAAAACGGTTCTGGGTCCTGTCCGCGGCTGTGACGGCGCTGGCGGTTCTGCTGGTGCTGCTGATGTTTTTTGCGCCGCGGGAGATGACAGAGCGGCTTTCCACCGGCCAACCCGCCTATGTGGAAAAACTTTTCGGGCAGGATATCCTGACGATGGATATCCGGATGGACCCAAACGAATGGGAGGCGATGCTCGAAAACGCCCGCGCGGAAGAATATACGGCCTGCGATGTAACCGTGAACGGCACGCTTTATACTTCCGCGGCGATCCGTCCCAAAGGCAACACAAGCCTCACCGGTGTTTCAAACATGGATTCCGACCGGTACAGCTTCAAGATCAAATTTGACGAGTATGTTGATGGCCAGACCTGCCAGGGGCTTTCCAAACTGGTGCTCAACAATCTTTACGCAGACGCAACCTATATGAAGGAATTTCTCTCCTACGATCTGCTCGGCTGGATTGGGGTGCCTTCCCCTTGCTTCACCTACGCTGAGATCACCCTCAACGGCGAGCCCTTCGGCCTGTATCTGGCGCTCGAACCTCTGGAGGAGGAATTTGCCGAGCGCAGTTTTGGAAGCGATTACGGCGCGCTCTACAAGCCGGAGAGCGAAGGCGGGGGCAGCGGACTCGGCGGAAGCGGAAATGACCTTGTCTACACCGACAATGACCCCAACAGTTATTCCGCAATCTTCAAAAACGCCGTTTTTAAAACGCGTGAAGAAGATGAGATTCGCGTGATCGAAGCACTCGAACATCTTGACAAAGGCGAAGATTTGGCGCAGTATATTGATGTTGATGAAGTGCTTCGGTATTTTGCCGCGAACGTCTTCCTGGTCAATCTGGACAGCTACCTGAGCAACCTCAAGCATAACTATTACCTCTATGAGCAGGATGGGCGGCTTTCGATGCTTCCGTGGGACTACAATCTCTCGTTCGGCGCGCACCAGATCCATTCGGCATCGGACGCGGTCAATTTTCCCATCGACACCCCTTATTCCGGCACTTCGGCGGAGAAATCCCCGATCCTGGCCAAATTGCTCGAGGTGGAGGAATACCGGGGACTTTATCACCAGCATCTGAAAAAGATCGCCAACGAATACTTCCTGGGCGGCCGGTTCACCGATCAAATCAGCCGGATTGACAAGCTGATCGCCCCGTATGTGCAGACCGACGCAACCGCTTTCTACTCCTATACGGAATACCAAAAGGCGGCCGACACCCTCAAAGCTTACGGCCTTTTGCGCGCGCAGAGCGTATCGGGCCAGCTGGACGGATCGATCCCCTCCACCACCGAAGGCCAGCAGGCGGATTCTTCCGGTCTTGTGGACGCTTCGGCCATCACGCTGTCCGATATGGGCCAGATGAATATGGGCGGCAGGGGCGGCGCACAGAATCCAGACTGGCGCGGGGAAGCAAAAAAGCCTTCCGATGCGCAGCCGCCATCCCCCGATGAAACCGCGGACAGGCAAGCTCCGCCGGATGGCGGCGCGGCAGGCTTGGAGTTTCCGGGCATGCCGCCCAAAAGTATGCCGGAAGGCGTCATGGGCGGGCAAAGCGGTAAAAACGGCGTTCTGCCGGACTTTTCCGCAGCGGATGCGCGGGCGTTCGCAGATAAGGGCGGTGTCCGCCGGATGGAAGAAGGCCCGCAGAATGGCTGGCCGCCGGACGGCGGAGGCTTTCCCGGCGATCCGGAAGCATCGCGCGGACAGCCTGAAGCTGCCCTTTCCCGGGAAACGCTCATACAGGCAGGCCTCTGCCTGGGCATTCTGCTCATCGGTCTCTGTTTTGTCTCATGCTTCCGGCGCAGGAAACTGGGCCGGCTGAATTAAACCTTTGGAAAACTGGAGGAAAACACCCATGTGGAAAAAGCTTGTTTCATGCACCTGCGCGCTGATGTGCGCCTGCCTGATTCCGACGGTATCCTTTGCCGCGGACGGCACGCCGGTCCTGTCCGGTGAAAGCGAAGCTTGCGCGCTCACAAAGATCTATTACTACCAGCCGCTTTCTGACGGAGGCAGCGGGAACTATTCGATCCGCAGCGATTCGGTCTATTGCACCGTGACCGAACGGATCACCGATGACGGAGGGGACTGCTACCGCGTGGCGGACAGCACCCCGCTTTCAGACACTTCGCTTTTCCGCCGCAAGAGTGAAATCAACATCGGCGCAAACTATGTCCGGCAGATCTCCGCAACCGACCGCGAAAACGAAAATGCCACCGGCAGCAATTTCTGCTTGAAGCTCACAAAGGATTATTCCGGGCAGGACACGGTTATCGAGTTTCAGAACACCTATACCGCGCTGCAGGATGCAACGCTGCAGGTCTATTCCGCCGCCAATCCCAAAGACCTGCGGGAGATGACCATCCGCAAAGGCGCACAGTTTACGGCAGTCAGCCGGATTTCCCTCAACGACCGCACCACATCGGTCAGCAACTACCCGGTGGAAACGCTCAAGGACGCCCGCGGCACAAAATAATAAAACAGACAAAAGGAGCTTCCCGATCCGTGGGAAGCTCCTTTTTTTACTTGACCGCGCGCCGCCGCGGCCCTACAATAGGGTCAGAACCTTTTATGGAGGCGCCGATATGAAAAATTCCACCTTGTGTTATATCGAACGGGACGGCCAATACCTGATGCTGCACCGCGTGAAGAAAGAAAACGATGAGAACCACGATAAATGGATCGGCATCGGCGGGAAATTTGAGGATGGGGAAAGCCCCGAGGATTGCGTCCTGCGCGAGGTGAAGGAGGAAACCGGCCTCACCCTGTCCGCGTGGGAATACCGCGGCATCGTGACCTTTGTTTCCGACCGCTACGAAACCGAATATATGCACCTGTTCACGTCCGGCGCCTTCACAGGGGAGCTCATCACCTGCGACGAAGGGGAGCTCGCCTGGATTGCAAAGGAAAGGCTGGCCGAGCTCCCTCTTTGGGAAGGCGACAAAATCTTCCTGCGGCTCATCTCCGGGCCAGGGCCGTTCTTTTCTTTAAAGCTCGTCTATGAAGGGGATCGGCTGCTTTCCGCCACGCTCAATGGAAAGCCCATCTGAACAGCGCGCTCACCCCTGCATTTTCGCCTGGTATGCCGCCTCGAGCGCCTCGATACGCACGTCAATTTCCTCCTTTGAGACCTTGTCCCACAGGCTTTCATCCGGCTCTGTGGAGGCCAGCTCGCCTTCCAGCACAAACGGCGCGGATTCCGTGAGCCTCTCCCCGGCAAAATACCAGCCATATTCGGAAGTCTCGGCTGCTTCCCGCGTTTCAAAGGTATCCATCGTTTCATCGTTGCAAAGCACAGCAACCTCTGTTGAGGACGTTTGCCGGTCCTGGGAAAAGCATTCGGTCCAGCGCTGCTCCCATACTGTAAACTCACCGTCTTGGCCGTATTGGAAGCTGAGGCGGATTTCGTAATTTTCGAATCCGTGCCCGCCGGCGCCTTCCATCCCAAGGAGCGTTTCACCGGCCGCCCCGGTGAACAGGAAGAATTCGTTCGGGCCGTTTGCCGTTTCATAGCCGCCGAGAATTTCCGAGCAGTCACCGGAAAGGCCCAACACCGTATGGCTGCCGCCCCAGTTGCCCATACTTTCCACCACCAGTTCGGGCATACCGTCAAGATTGTAATCCGCCAGTCCGAGCTCATACTGCATCAGCGGGAACTGCCCGCTGTTGAGAAACGCAAAGGCCGCCGCGGACGCGCGTGCAAAAGGATCTGTGATGCCGCGCAGATCGGCGGTCATGCCGTCGGGAGCCGCCGCGCCGGCCTCCCCTGGCGGCTCTGGATCGATGCTGTCCGGCTGTGAAACTTCCAGGTCCGCCGATTTCAAGCCGCTCGCTGCGCTTTGCACCTGCACATAGGTTTCGGGAGGCCTGGTTTTCACGCTGCAGCCGAATGAAACCAGCGCCGCCAGCAGCGCCAAAAATCCCGCGATCCACCTTTTTCCCATGACGGGTCCTCCTCATCCAGTTCTTTTTCGTTCAATCAGTGCCGGTTTGAAACGGTTTTCATGCACGATAAAAAACAGGACTCATTTTTATCCAAAAATGAGTCCTGTTTCGTGGAGGCGCCACCCGGAATCGGACCGGGGAATGGGAGTTTTGCAGACTCCTGCCTTACCGCTTGGCTATGGCGCCAGATTCCATATACTATAGTATATGGAAAAAGAGACATTGTGATACACAATCGCCTCTTTTTGTTGGAGCGGGTTACGAGGTTCGAACTCGCTACCTCCACCTTGGCAAGGTGGCGCTCTACCAAATGAGCTAAACCCGCGAATGGTGCCTTCGGTCGGAATCGAACCAACGACACGAGGATTTTCAGTCCTCTGCTCTACCAACTGAGCTACAAAGGCACATCCCAAAAAGGGAAAATGGCGACCCGGATGGAATAGGCTCTACCCGCGGTCTAAAAACATGCCCCCGGCATGTTTTTGCTGCTTTCGCAGCCGACCTGTCCTCGCCCCATTCGGGTCGAAAACAGTGGAAGCACCTGCGGTGCAAAGAAAATGGCGACCCGGATGGGGCTCGAACCCACGACCTCTAGCGTGACAGGCTAGCGTTCTAACCAACTGAACTCCCGGGCCATAAAACATCTGAAACGGCTGGTGGGAACTACAGGGCTCGAACCTGTGACCCCCTGCTTGTAAGGCAGGTGCTCTCCCAGCTGAGCTAAGCTCCCGTACGTCTTTCCGAACAGTGCGTTATTTATTATAAATGCTGGGGGCATATTTGTCAATAGTGTTTTGCATCTTTTGTAAAATTCTGCCCCAATTTTTCCATATATGGGGGATGAGTTCAAGCCCCATCCCCCATATTCAGCTCAGTCTCCGAAAGAAATCCCCAAATTGCGTGCGGTGGCAACCATTTGATTATCAACCGGCACCAGTTTGGTTTTGCCCGCTACCTCCTCCAGAGGGTTATGCATCACCATATTGTGCTGTTCGGCAACCGTTACGCCAAAAATTCCGTCAGCCACCAACCCCGCCGCATAGACGCCGAATTGGGAGGCCAGCACCCGGTCGTAGGCGCTCGGCGCTCCGCCGCGTATGAAATGTCCCGGAACCACCATCCGGGTCTCAAAACCCGCTTGTGCTTCGATGGTGCGGGCAATCCGGTTGGAGGCGGTCACCTCCCCCGCCGCCGCGCGGCGTTCGGCCCGTTCCTTCTTTTTCAGTTTCGCCTCTTCCACATCAAACGCGCCTTCCGCTACCGCCAGGATCGAGAACCCGCGTCCCCGCTCCGCGCGGCGCTCAACCGCCTTGATGACCTTGTTGATGTCATAGGGGATCTCCGGGATCAGGATCACATCCGCGCCGCCCGCGATCCCGGTATAAAGGGTCAGCCAGCCCGCCTTGTTGCCCATCAGCTCAATGACCATCACCCGTTTGTGGCTGCTCGCGGTCGTGTGCACCCGGTCGACCACCTCGGTGCCCAGATCGACCGCTGTATGGAAGCCGAAGGTCACATCGGTGCCCCAGATGTCGTTGTCGATTGTTTTGGGCAAGCCGATCACATTGAGCCCTTCCAGATGCAGAAGATTCGCCGTCTTGTGTGTGCCGTTGCCGCCCAGCGTCAGAAGGCAGTCAAGCTTCATCTTTTTATAGTTGCCCTTCATCCGGGCAACCTTGTCCACATCATCTTCGACAACCTTCATCATCTTGTAAGGCGTGCGTGCGGTGCCCAGGATCGTGCCGCCCTGCGTCAAAATCCCGGAAAAATCCGACTGCTTCATCTCATGATATTCGCCCTCGATCAGCCCCTTGAAACCGTCCACGATCCCCACAATCTCCACATCGTCCAGCTTCTGATAAAGCGCCTTGGCAACGCCCCGGATCGTTGCATTCAATCCGGGGCAGTCCCCGCCCGCCGTCAAAATACCCACTCTCATTGCCACTTTGTTATTCCTCCTTGTATTACGCCCTGTTCCAGGAAAGCCAGAAAAGCAGCCCGTATTCCGCCACGGTAATGAGCGGGATACCCCAGACGAAATACCAGTGTTTCGTCTTGTGACGGAACAGATACATCCCCGCCCATACGCCAGGGCCACCCCCCAAAAGCGCCGCGGTAAAAAAGGTTTTCTCCGCGACCCGCCAGGCATGATGTTTTGCTTTCCATTTATCGATCCCCACTAAGATCAGGACGGCCACGTTTACGATTGCCAGATAATAAAACAAATATGTCTGCATAGTGTTCCCTTTCTTTGTCTTTTTATCTGCATTCATTATAGCACCAGGTTTTTTCAATTACTATCCTTTTTTATGGACGCAAAAAGGAAGCGGCCAGCTGGGGCCGCTTCCCTGGATTTCAAAAACGTCTTTCAATAACGGTTGTCGAAGATGCGGGTGGACTTCTTTTCGCTGCGCGGCAGATCACCGACGCCCACCGGCTTCGGAACAATTGTGATGCCGATCTTCACTTTAAAAGTATCGCGCAAAAGGTCTGCAAACGACGCGCGGTCTACGCCGGTTTCGGTTTCCACAAACAGGGTCATGATGTCCTTGCCGTTCAAGTGGTCGATCATCACCTGGTACTCGCTCGACGCGCCCGGAATATCGCGCAGAAGTTCGTCGATCTGGCTGGGGAAGATATTGACCCCTTTGACCTTGACCATATCGTCGGTGCGGCCGACCAGCGTATCGATGCGCGGATAGTCAAGTCCGCATTTGCAGTCGCCCGGCAGGAAGCGGGTGAGGTCGTGGGTGCGGTAACGGATGAGCGGCGCGCCCTCCTTTTTGAGGGTGGTGATGACCAGTTCGCCAACCTGTCCATCTGGAACGACTTCGCCGGTCTTGGGGTCGATGATCTCAAAATAAAGGTAATCGTCCCAGTAGTGCATCCCGCATTCGTAATCGCAGCTCATGCCGATGCCCGGGCCATAGACCTCGGTCAGGCCGTAGATGTCGTAGAGCTGCACGCCCAGCTCGGACGCAATCCGTTTGCGCATCTTTTCGCCCCAGCGCTCGGACCCGATGATCCCCTTCTTCAGATGAATCTGATCCGCAATCCCGCGCCGGGCAATCTCCTCAGCCAGCAGCAGCGCATAGGAGGAGGTCGCGGTCAGAACCGTGGACTTTAAGTCCACCATCATCCGCAGCTGCTTGTCGGTATTGCCCGGTCCCATCGGCACGACCATCGCGCCCAGAAGCTCCGCGCCCGCCTGAAAACCGATTCCCGCCGTCCAGAGTCCATATCCCGGCGTGATCTGGATGCGGTCGAGACGGGTCACGCCAGCCGTCTCATAGCAGCGCTTAAACATGATTGCCCAGTCTTCGACATCCTTCCGGGTATATGGGATAATGACCGGGGTTCCCGTCGTGCCGGAAGAGGAATGGATGCGCACGATCTCCTCATCCGGGACCGCCTGCAATCCGAGCGGATACGCTTCGCGCAGGTCGCCCTTCCAGGTAAACGGGAGCTTCTCAAAATCTTCCTGCGACTGGATGGCGTCGATATCGACCCCCTCCAGCTTGTTTTTATAAAAGCCCTCCTGGCCGGTCAGCTTTTTGAGCTGCGCCTTGATCAGGTCGAACTGCTGCTGCTTCATCTTCATAACAAACAACTCCTGTCATATTAAAAACTGCTGGATAAAAACAAAAACACCTGTCCTTTTGCAAGGACAGGTGTAAAACCTGCGGTACCACCTTGATTGATGTCAGAGACATCCACCTCATCAGAACGCCAACACGCTCCTCGCCCTGTAACGTGGGCCAACGTCGCGGGATACTCAGGTTTGAACCTTTTCATCGCGCCCTCGGGAGTCCATTTGTCCGCCCCGCGTTCCGTCCGGGCTCTCAGCATTCCCGGCTCTCTGTGCGTGCGCCTGCGGTTTTATCTCTCCGTCAACGGTTTTGTTTTCTCTATTAAAGCACCAACTTTGCCGGTTGTCAAGAGGTAAAATGCAGATTGCGCCCTGCGAGCGTCCCGCTTTTGCGCCTGTCGGCGCGGGGTTGCTCCGCAGGGGCAGTTTCTTGTGCGCACAAGAAACCGCCAAAAGAATGCGCGCAAGGGGACTAGCCATCCCCTTGCGAAACCCCGGCAGATGCCTTGTCAAGTCCCGCTCCGCAAGCGCACCCCACAGGCAGTCAGCTCAAGGCTGAATCCGACGTTTCATGCCCCCTGCGCCGCAAAGGTGCAAGCAGCGTGGTGCGCGGCATGGATTTCCCGTTCATTTTGCGGGCACCGCCCGCGCGCCGAGCGAAAGCGCCTTACGGTTTAATTCCAGGTATTTTGCGGGCACGCGCGCCTCGACCGTCTTTTGCATCTCATCCATCGTCACACCCAGCTTTCCGGAGGCGACAGCCGCGCCGAGCAGCGCGACGTTCAGCACCTTTGGCGAGCCGCACGCGGCGCAGATCGCCTCCCCGTCGACCAGGATGACGTCCGGAACATTTTCCCTGAGGTAGTCGAGCATTACGGCCCCGTCGTATGCCGCGCCGCCGAGCGACGCTGTCACCGGCATGATCGCCTTTTGCGCGGCGATGACCGTGCCGCCATTTTTTAGATACGGCAGACAGCGCACCGCTTCGCCCGGTTCAAACCCGATGAGCAGGTCCGCCGTGCCGAGCGGGATGAGCGGGGAATATACTTCCTCCCCGACGCGCACATGGCTCACGACACAACCGCCGCGCTGCGCCATGCCGATCGTCTCGGCGGTGCGTGCAAAAAAGCCTTTGTCCATCGCGGCCTGGGCAATCAGGCGGGAGGCGAGCACCGTCCCCTGTCCGCCCACGCCGGCAAGCAATACATTCAGCTCCATCATCTTGCACCTCCCACAGCGATCGCGCCGGCCGGGCAGACCTGCGCGCAAATGGTACAGCCGTAGCACATCGACGGCTCAATCACCGCTTTGCCGTTCTCCATTGAGATTGCCGGGCAGCCGAGCTCCCGGATACATTTTTTGCACCCGATGCAGCGGCCTGCGTCCACCGTATGTAAAGTCAGAGGCTTTGTCACCGCGATACAGGGCGATTCAAAGATGACTGCCGACACCCCATCCACTGCGGCTGCTTCCCTTACGGCCTTCACCGCCGCGTCGAGATCGAGCGGGTTCACCCGTGTGACAGACTTCACGCCGATTGTCCCGAGCACCTTCGCGATGCTCACCTTTTCCACCACGTTGCCCATCATTGTGCGCCCGGTGCCCGGGTGCGGCTGATGTCCGGTCATCGCGGTGGTCGAATTGTCAAGTACAATCAGGACGATATTTGTTTCATTATACACAGCGTTGATAACGCCGGTGATTCCAGAGGCAAAGAAGGTCGAATCCCCGATAAAAGCAAAATTGACCGTATCCGGTTCGGCGCGGTGCAGTCCCTGGGCGATGGTCACGTCCGCGCCCATGCACAGGCAGGTGTCCACCATATCGAGCGGCATGGCGTTTCCAAGCGTATAGCAGCCGATATCGCCGGAGAATACTGCTTTCCTGCCCTTCATCGCCTGCTTGACCGCATAGAACGAAGCCCGGTGCGGACAGCCCGCGCAGAGCACCGGCGGGCGCACTGGCAGCGGAGGCGTTTTGCGCGGCTGCTGCGCCGGAAGTGGGATTCCAAGATAAGCAGCAAGCGAAATTTTTGCCAGTTCTGTGGAAAGCTCGCCCGCATTCGGCGCATCGCCGGTCAGCTTGCCGCGGATTTTCACATTGAGATGGTGCTTGCCGCATAGATAGATCAGTTCCCGTTCGATGACCGGATCAAGCTCCTCCAGCACCAGCACCTCGTCAAGCCCCGACAGGAATTCGAGCGCCAGCCGTTCCGGGAACGGATATGGGGTGGCCACCCGCAAAAGCTTCGGGTCAATTCCGAGAAGCTTTGCGGCCTCACGGGTATAGCTGTAGCTCACGCCGCCCGCGGCCACCCCTTTCCGACCGCTCCCCGTGACCGTGTTGTAGCGGTAGTCGGAAAATTCATCGCAGAGCGCGGCGTTGCGCGCCTCAATCTTTTTATGGTTCTCGAACGCAAGCCGCGGGAAGATCACCCAGCGCGGGTCCTTTACAAAGCCTTCCGGATTCACACCGCGGCGCTGTTCCTCCACTTCGACCGCGGCACAGCCATGACAGACGCGGGTAGTTGGGCGGAACAGCACCGGTGTGCCCAGCCGCTCGGAAAGCTCGAACGCGTCTGCAATCATCAGGTAGGCTTCTTCCGGCGAGGCCGGGTCGAACACAGGCAGCTTTGAAAACTGCGCGAAGTGGCGGGTATCCTGTTCGGTCTGCGACGAGATCGGTCCCGGGTCGTCCGCAACCAGCACAACCATACCGCCCTTAACCCCGACATAAGCAAGGCTCATCAGCGGGTCGGACGCGACATTCAGCCCGACCTGTTTCATGGTGACCATCGTGCGCACGCCCGCGTAAGCCGCGCCCGCCGCGACTTCCATCGCAGCTTTTTCGTTGACCGACCATTCGACATAGATCCCATCCGGTTTATATTTGGCGACCGTCTCGAGCGTTTCGGTCGATGGAGTGCCGGGATAGCCCGCCACCAGGCCGACCCCCGCACGGATCGCCCCCAGGGCAATCGCTTCGTTGCCCATCAGTAGTTTTTTCACTGGATCGTCCTCCCCGATTCATTATATGGATGATATTATACTCCTTTTTACAGTTGTTTGCAAAGGACTGGCACAAAATCCCCGCAAAACAATATATATAAATAGTACCGGGTAACCCATACCCGGTACTATTATTTTGCCGGGCAACGCACGCACCGGCAGAGGAGGTCCCTTATGCTGTCAATGTTTGTCTGCCTGTGCAATCTCATCTATTTCGCCCTGCACGTCACCGGCTCCGGTTCCTTTCCGCGTCCGCTCACCGCAAAAGAGGAGCGCGAATGTCTCGAGGCGATTGCCGCGGGCGATCCCGATGCGAAGGCAAAACTCATCGAACACAATCTGCGGCTGGTCGCACATATTATTAATAACGATTGATGCGGAAGGAGGAATTTTCCCGGTCAAAAACGGCCCTATAAGGACCGCCGAATTTCAGATAGATATCCAGATATACTTCTTCGCGGGTAGATCCTTTTTTGACCACCATGTGGTCTAAAATGGTGGTCACCAGTTCGGAATTGATGCCATTGGCGAATGATAACTCCTGTTCGAGGACGGTTTTGATTTTATCCAGCTGCTCCACGGAGCTCTTGCTCTTTTGCTCCTCAGTTTTTATGTGCTCCAGCCGTTCCCCCAGCTCTCGAATTTGCTCATTGAAGCCGTCGTTGCGGCGCTTGAACTCCTCGATGGAAATTGCCTCCGCCATGCTCATTTCCAGCAGACGGTCTTTTTTTGCGTTGATCGCGGACAGGTCTTCCTCAATGCGCAGTACATCCCGGCCATAGTCGTGCTCATCAGGAACCGATTTGATCACCTTCACCACCGCGTCCACAATGGCTTGCTTGTTTTGGGCCAGTTGGTCAAAGATTTGAGCCATGATCTGATCCAGCGCGGCGGTGCGCAGCTGGGGCGCGGAGCAGGCCGCCCGGCCCCGGTTGCGGTAGACCCGGCACTGCCAGACCTCCTTTTCCCCCCTGGCGCTTTTGAGCACCTGCCGGTGGAAGCTGGTTCCGTGCTCCTCACAAATGATCTTGCCGCTGTAGGGGTAGCGGTTGTGGAATTCGGCCGCGCTCTGGTGGGCCATCATCTGCTGGCTGCGCCGCTTATAGAGGGCGTTGGCCCGGTCCCACAGCTCCTCCGATACGATGGCTGGAACGGCCGAGTCGGGGTACATCACCCACTCGCTCTCATCCAAAAAGATCTTGCGCTTGCTGCGGTAGTCCACCGTCTGGGACTTGTTGGCGCAGTACCAGCCCTTGTATTTGGGATTTTGCAGGATGTTGCGGATGGTCAGCACATTGAAGGGGTTGCCCTTGCGGCTGGTGAAACCCTCATCGAATAATGTCTGTGAGATGCGCCGTATCCCCATCTGCTGGTTGGCGTAGAGATCGAAGATGCGGCGGACCACTTGTGCTTCCCCCTCATTGATGGTCAGCGCACAGTCCTTTTTGTCATAGCCCCACAATCTGTCGTTACCCAGCACGTGGCCGTTTTTGATAGCCTGCCGGAATCCGAATTTGAGCCGCTCGGAGAGTTTTCGCACCTCATCCTGGGCCACGCCGGCCATGACTACCAGCCGGAATTCGCTGTCCGAGTCGAGGGTATTGATATTGTCGTTCTGGAACAGCACCCCGACGCCGTGCTCCAGCAGTTCCTGCGTATACCGGATGCTGTCCAGGGTGGAACGGGAAAAGCGGGATATCTCCTTCGTGATGATAAAGTCAAAGCGCCCCGCTTTGGCATCCGCGATCATCCGATTAAAGCTGTCCCGCCTTTTGGTACTCGTCCCGCTGATCCCCTCGTCAATATATCCCTCAACGTAGGTCCAGTTTGGCTTCGACTGAATCAGTTCGGTGTAATACTGCACCTGGTTTTCCAGGCTGTTCAATTGTTCGTCCCTGTCGGTGGAAACTCTTGCGTAAAAGGTCACCCGCAATGGGAGGTCGAAAACCGGCCTTCCCAGCCGCATCTCACCGCGCGCCCTGCGTATATCCATCCCCGCCGGCCTCCTTTTCCTGGCGCACAGGCCCCAGCAGCTCCGGCAGGCCTTTTCCGGAATACAAACCGTCCTCGGCGTTTAGATAGGTCGTTTTTGAGATCAGGCCGAGCGAATGGATCTTCCCCAGCAGGACGCTCATGAGTTCGCGCTGTACGCTTTCCAAAATTCATCACCTCTTTTCATGGATATGCGTGGGACAGGGACAAAAATGCCGGACGGCTGAAACCGTCCGGCACACGGGGGCTATGGGATCCGACTGAAATCAGTAGTATTTTTCGACCTCACGGAACGCTTTGTCAAAGACCTCCTTGTCTTTGATATTATACTTAAGCCAGATCACATTCCGGAGCGCTTTTTTGACCTCCTGCTTCCCGGTGAGCGTCTCCTGCCAGCCGTCAAACCGCACCGTTTTCACAAAGCTGTCGATATCGGCTGCAATATGATCCACGGCGACCGGCGTACCGCGGGCCTTCAGCCCCTCGAACAGCTGCGCCAGTGACCGCCGTCCCCGACCAGGATCTTCCCTGGGGGCCTCTTTCTTTTCAATATGCGTATCATTGTCCAAACTCAAGCTCATATCTTCCGCAATGATTGGGAGC
>NZ_QSBX01000046.1:0-6591 GCF_003465835.1 Anaerotruncus sp. AF02-27
CAGTCCGTCAGAACCCAGTGTGCCAGGGTTCAGGACTTCAAGGACGGGGCGGAAACCGACGCGCGGGCCGGAGTCCGTAGCATAGTCGTAGTGCCAGTAGCGGGCCGAATCGTACCCGCGGCGCGCACGGCTCGACGCGAAGCCAGAAGAAACATCCTGTCCCCACGAATACATTTTATTCCAGTTTTGGATATATCCGCTGTTCTTATTCAGCATCGTGTCCCATTCGTTGCTTTGGGGCGTGCCGCGTTCTGAATCACCTGAGCCTGTATAACTACTTCCCACGGACGGCGCACGCAGGGTATAGTCCACGCCGCCGCTGGCATAATTTTTGCCGAAAATCAGACCTTCGTCATTCAGGCCATTCCAGCTTACCGTATGCGTTACGGCATAGTCCGCCACAAACAGGCTGTGGGCGTATTTGTTCTGCTGTGCATATTCCTCGGTGGTCTCCATCTCCGATGTGAGCTTGTAGGCGTCCACCGTCCCTGCGTAGGTAAAGGGCACATAGTGCAGGGTATTATCCGGCAGACTGCCGTTTGCCGTTCCGGGGATGTTTGCGCCGGAGAGGTCAAAGTAATAGGTGTCGCCGGGTTTGAGGGAAAACTGTTCTGATAAAGCAAACTGCGCCGTGAGCTTGGTAACTTCCGCCGGAACGTTGGCACCGGGCGCGTAGAGCTTGCCGTCGCTGCCAAGCCACATGAAGTAGCTGCCGGTATTTCCGTCCGGGCGGGTCAGGCCGTCGGACGCAGGCGCGGTAAACTCGCTGCCGGTTTTCACGATGATTTGAATATCCTCGGAGCTATTACCCAGCTTGCCGCCGCCAAGGTCAAGGGTAACGACCTTCAGTCCGTCAGAACCCAGTGTGCCAGGGTTCAGGACTTCAAGGACGGGGCGGAAACCGAGGTTGACGCGCCGATACGAGGACGAGATGAAATGCCAGTAACGGGCCGAGGTGTACCCACGGTACGCCCGGAACGACTCGGCGGCAGAAGAAGTATCCTGTCCCCACGAATACATTTTATTCCAGTTTTGGATATATCCACTGTTCTTGTTCAGCATCGTGTCCCATTCGTTGCTTTGGGGCACGCCGCGTTGGGAATCGCCCGAACCTGTAGAGATACTTCCCACAGACGGTGCGCGCAGGGTATAGTCCACGCCGCCGCTGGCATAATTTTTGCCGAAAATCAGACCTTCGTCATTCAGGCCACCCCAGCTAATCGTATGCGTTACGGCATAGTCCGCCACAAACAGGCTGTGGGGATATTTGTTCTGCTGTGCATACTCCTCGGTGGTTGCCGTCGCAGACGTGAGTTTGTAGGCGTCCACCGTCCCTGCGTAGGTAAAGGGCACATAGTGCAGGGTATTATCCGGCAGACTGCCGTTTGCCGTTCCGGGGATGTTTGCGCCGGAGAGGTCAAAGTAATAGGTGTCGCCGGGTTTGAGGGAAAACTGCTCGTCAGGCGAATCATTGGCCAATAGCATTGGCGCAGCCAGCGCCCCCAATGCAGCGGCAGCTTCCGCATACCGGGTCATATCCAGCTCATCGATTTCCTCGTCGGAGAGCTTCTCCTTCGCCTCGTCGATAGCCTCAAGCTGCGCCTTGACTTCTTCGGCGTTATCTTCAGTGATTTCTTCTGCGTTCGGTAAACCGTCGATCATGGCCTGTACGCTTGCCACCGTGACAGCCTCCGCATTGGACGGAGTAGCCAGTTTCTCACTATCCTCACTGCCGCACAGTTCGCAGACATACCCGCAGGGGGTCCCCGCAGTTGCAGGAGAGTAGCCGCACTCATCGTCATGCTCATGCTGGCAGTTTAATTCCTTGGTGATACACCCGCTTTCCTCGTCGCAGATGTGGGGGCAGTTCTCCGGCTCCCGTTTTTGTGCGCCGGACGGGGTCGCTTCATTGCCGGAAACGCTTTCCTCCGGGTAACAGTCCTCGTCATGTTCATGGACGCAGTTGGTTACTTCCTCATAGCAATCTACGGTGTGTTCGTGGACGCAGGGTGTTCCCGCCGTTCCCTCCGTGTAGCCGCAGTCCGCGTTATGCTCCGGGTGGTGTTCGCACAGGCCGCTTGTGCCTATTGTAACGCCGCCCGCCTGCCCATTCTCCTCGGCCAACACGGATTGAGAGCAGAGGGAAAAGAGCATTGCGCCGCAGAGCAGCAGGCTCAATATCCGTTTTTTCAATTTCATTTAGTCCTCCCTTTCTTCCGTACTGACTGTGCGGTCTTTTGATTTGTTTTTCAGCCGGATGCAGATCATGGTCACTGTCACCCCCACCGCAAAGGCGGCGATGCCGACCACAATGTATGCGCTTGCGCCTCCTCGCAGCAGCACAGAGCCATAGCTTTCCGCCACGGTGGGGACGCCACCTGACTGTACCTTCCGCAAAAGAATACCGATCCCGGCAAAGAGAAGCAGACTGCACACGCTTAAGGTGGAAAGCACGCGCCTTTCGTACCGCTTCCTGTATTGCCTCGTCCGTCGCCGGATCTCCCGAATCCGGCGCTCCGTTCTGCCGGTCATTGTCAATGCCTCCTTTCGCTTTTTGTTTCCAGGGTCAATCAACGACCCTCTACTTCCTAAAAGACATGAAATCCAAAATCCTTCCACCTAAAATCGAAAAAAATTCAAAAAATTGAGCCGCCCCGAATTTGGGACGGCTCTGCGCGCGAAATCTGTACTTATTCAAAGGAAATGTTCTGCCTTGGCAGCAGTTGCTTTGCTGCGTATAGGCAGAGGAGGAGCAGCGATGGAAAGAGGTATCCTGCCGTTTTCCATGCGCCCTCCGCCGTGATGAGCAGATTGTAGATGGCATGGAAACCGATGCAGGCTCCAAGAATGCCCACGGTGCCGGTTGCTGCCAGCCAGCGGCAGCGAAACACATGGGAAACACCGAAGCCGGAAAGAACGCCACAGAGAATATGCAGCGCTCCGGCGGAGATCCCGCGGATCAGCAGAAAGTTAAAATTGGCCGCGCCGTTTTCCGTCAGATAGCAGACATTTTCAAAGGTAGCAAACCCCACGGCGATGGCGATGGCTGCCGCAGGCATCTCTTTCGGCTCCGGCTCAAAAATCAGATAGAAAAACAGCAGGGGCAGCAGCTTCATGACTTCTTCACATACGGGCGTGATCTCGATAGCGGCAACGGTGCCATCCACGCCGTATTGCCCCATGAAGAAGCTGCTGACATAGGCGCTGAGCAGGCACACGGCCATACCGACGGTCAAGAACAGCGCATAGCGCCGAACGCGCCCCTTCATGAAAAATAGGGATAAGATCAGCGGGAGCGCAAGGCAGAGGAAAATATTTTCAATATAGGTCAAGCTCGCTTCACCTCCCGCAGTGTCAGGGGCAGCAGCGCCGCCATGGACAGCGTCAGCGCAAGGTCTACAGCATAGTAGAGCTGAAAGCGCGTGTAGTCATGGGTGAAGCCGGAAACCCGATATAATAGCACCTGCAACGTAACGCAGATGATCATAAACAAGTCTCTTTTTCGGCACAAACTGCCGTTTTTCATGTGAGATACCGAGAGATACATGGTCGCGCCTGCTGTGAGGGAAAACAGGGCCGAAACAAAATAGGATGGGCCGAAATCGTGGTCGAGAAAGGCGATTGCCGCAATGACCGCCGCTGCGGCTCCGGCAGGGAGGGAAAATCGATCCTTCTTCCCCTCCCCTGGCAATATCTGCACAGACAGGTAAAAAAGCCATGCGGCCAGCCAGGAGATCTCCGCCACATAAAATACCTGCGGCCAGATGCCAATGATGACCAGATACAGCACATAGTATATCGTCCCCATGGCAAAGCAGGCATAGGCAAGAGATAAAATCAGGAGGCTGCGGTTCCTGTGCCGAATGGCCAGAATACCGGCAGCGACACAGGCGCAGAGCAGCACCGCGATCTGAAACAGGTTATCAATGAGTTCAAAGTTCTCCATCTCCGGCCTCCTCCTGCTTCTGTCCTTCACATCTCCGATGCAGACGGTATAGAAGAACCGTCACGCAAACCCCAAGGAAAAATGCCAACAGCCCCATCACGATATAGCCCAGCGCGGCATGGCTTCCTATCAGGCTTGCCGTTCCCGAAGAATGGACGATGCTTCCGTCCGCGGCGTTCCTCATCAGTCCCGGCATCATTGTGCCGATGCCGATGACCAGAAGCAGGCAGACCGCCATGCAGGCCGCATCCAGTCGGCGCTGTCTTTTTATTCGACGCTCCTGTTTGATTTCCGCTGTCCGCCTGTGGATCAGGCGGGCACGCTCCTCACTTGTCCGCATAAGTAAATCCCTCCTGCTCCAAAATTACTTTCAGGCTTTGTTTTCCGCGGTAGACCAGTTTCGTGATCTGGCTTTCACTTTTGTTCATGACCGTTGCCGCATCGCGGTAGCTCATATCTTCAAAATAGACAAGATAGAGTGCTTCCCGGTATTCTGCTTTCAGCTTTTCAAGCGCATCATAAAGCTGGCGGTCTCGTTCGCTGCGAAGTAGATCGGTATCGATCAGGGTGTTGCTTTGCGGCTCAAAGTCCAACTCATCCAAGCACAGAAATGCAAG
This sequence comes from Anaerotruncus sp. AF02-27, assembly GCF_003465835.1. NCBI lineage: Bacteria > Bacillati > Bacillota > Clostridia > Eubacteriales > Oscillospiraceae > Anaerotruncus > Anaerotruncus sp. AF02-27. The sequence continues at coordinate 4,564 of NZ_QSBX01000046.1, forward strand.
ACGGTGTTTCTGCTTATGTCGAAGCGCAAGGTGACGAGCGGTTTTGTAAAGATATGCCTTAAAACTGCCCACACCCTCAATCGGCCGCTCCTTTGCGAAAAGCTGTGAAAAGGCCTCGATCATCAGATCCTCCGCCTCGTGGATGTCCTTGATATATCCGTTGATGTAAAGTGTCAGCGCATCGCCGTAGCGTTCCACCAGCAGGTCGGCAGCTTTTTGCTCTCCGTCAAGATACCGTCGGTATGCGGTTTCATCGGAGATCATATCCACCGCCTCCTTCCGTGGCCTTCCTACGAGGGTCGGACGGTTTCTCCGCATTTTCCGGGATTGCCCATGAGCGCCCGAACCGGGACGCGCCGGGGATCCGCCCCTCGGCGCAGTATTGGTTGACCCGCCGCTCCGACACGCCCCAACGGTATGATGCCTCCTTTATGGAAATATAGCCCTTGATCCCGTTCATATCGCACCTCCGCACGGATAATACTCAACATGATACATTATATACGAATATCCGAAGAAACACAAGGTATCTGGCGAAGTGTTCAGAGAAAAGTTACATTGCTGCGAAGGACGGGAGAAAACGTGGCAAGCAATGCCTGTGTTAATACACACAGGCCCGCAGAGAAGAAAATCCCTTTGTGATTTTCCTCTCTGCTTGCTTGTTGAGGGCAGCGCCCCCAAGCCCCTTTGAACACAGAATTTCATTCTGTGGCTGCGCGTTCTGCGAACGCTTTTGACCAGGACCAGCTTACCGCTGGCCGTGGTCTTTTTCTTTTTCAACATCCTGTTCTACCTCCATTTTCAGCACTCGATCCACATTGGCCTTTGCCGTTAAAAGCTCCCGCATTTCCTCACGGGAACGCCGGTACTCGGCATAGGTCTTTTTCTTTTCTTCCAGCAATTTCGCGTACTCCGTCTGTAACTCTTTGACCTTGGGCAGCTTCTTGACGCCCATCTCATCAAAGGCATTCTTAGCAGCCTGGTGGAGCAGAATTTCTTCCTCATGTTCCCCCCGGAATTTCTTAGAGTAACCCGCCTTGCGGTATGCCACATAGACCTCACGGGTCTTGGCATAATTTACGATGTGAGTACGCAGAACAGCAATCTCTGCCATGCGCTTTTCAGCCGCTTTGATCTGCGCCGAAAGTTCATTGTGATGTGCCGTGGCAGCCGCAGCCTTTTCTTCCAAAACCGCATACTCCAGCAGGTTATTCTCTGACAGGTAATTCATGGTCTGCGCCATTTGCTTCAGATTGAAAACTTTAGCCCATCGCGTATAGCCAGCACCTTTTCCAGCCTGCAATTTTGCCTGAATGTCCACCAGCAGATTGACCTTCGGCAGCACTGCCTGTGTGACCGTTTTCTTTCGTGGGGTATGCGTTTTCTTCCCAGAAATAACTGCCTGTAAATCTTCCAATCCATATCCTTCGCCCAGGCTGTCCATAAGGGCTGCTTTCTCCCAACCGGGGAGCTTCAGACGATACGATTTTCCACGCTTTGATACCTCACAGCCGGACTCTTGCAGCAGCTTCAGCAGCTCCTCAAAATTAGCAGGACTTTGTGATAATGCGTTGTCAATCGCCACACGGAGCAACTCCCGGTGAGAGGGTTTTGCCTGATCTCCCATCCATTTGTTATAGCTCTTTCCATGAGGGTTCGGATTCTCTACAATGGACAGTCCGTTTTCAATGCAGATGGTATCACTTAACCTGCGAACCGCCTTGGTACTGCCCCAAAAGTTTCGGAATTTTCGGTCATATTCTAAGCTGACCGATGACCAGATAATGTGATTATGAATGTGCGACTTGTCTATGTGAGTGCAGACCACAAAGGCATGATTGCCCTTGGTAAACCGCTTGGCAAATTCTACACCCAGACGGTTGGCTTCTTCCGGCGTGATTTCACCGGGTTTGAATGACTGGCGCACATGGTAAGCGATCACATCGTCCGCCCCGCGCACCCGCCCGGTGGCGGCGATATACTGCCGCTTCGCCAGCAGAAACTCTGCATCGGCGGGCCGGCTGTCAC
>NZ_QSBX01000046.1:6601-13736 GCF_003465835.1 Anaerotruncus sp. AF02-27
GCGGTCCGGCTGTCACAGCCATAGCCGGTAATTAGTTTTCCGTTGTCGGTCTTTTGCGGATTTGCCACATAATCAATGATGTCGCTGATTGCTCGGCTCTCAGTGCGCCCCTTGCCGATATGCAGGGGCATGATGCGTGAGGTTGCCATAGAAGGGCCTCCTTTCTAAAAAAGAAACGGCCTGCATGGTGCAGACCGCTTTTGCTATTCTATAAAATCGTCCTCGATGTCCTCTAACCGCTTCGGAGGAAACCTCATCTCGTATTGTTCTTTTGCCAGTGCACGAACTTCAGGGCGCTTATCTTTCATTCGGTTTTTCAGCCAGGAAATCTGCTCCTTTGATAACCGCCAAGGGAGATTCAGTAAGCGGTTTACCGTCATTTGCTCCGCTTGTTTCTCCGGCGATAAAGAAGCACAGGATTTACAGATGTGCGCCGCAGGACCTTTGCCGGAAAATTTTTCGTTAGCCTTATATTCTCCGCAGACTTTACAATAATGTCCATGCTTCTTCATAGGCTCGATTCCTTTTCACTGAGCGCATATAAACTGCGAACCGCCCTCATGATGATGTTCCACTCCAGATCTGCCGCATAGGAAAATTTTTTACGGTACGATTCCCAAAGTTTCTGCATCACCGGACTATTTTCAACTTCTTCAAAAACTTCGGCAGCTTCTGCAAGATGTTGTTCTGTCCCGCGTTTGTGGGCAGTGGCCCGCAGCGCATCATGGAGCGTCTGCCGGTTCAATGTGTTCCCGTGGAGCTGATCCAGAATATAAATGTCATAGAAATCTCTCATGCGGGTGTTGGTGGTGGTTCTGGTGATGATTGTTTCCAGCTTTTCAGCCAGAACGGTTTCCAGATTGTATGCCCAAATGTCAATGGAGCGATCTTCCAGCATCAGCTTGAAAGAGTAGCGTACCTCCCTGGGGGTAATAGCATCCCCTGTGGAAATGTCAATCTTCAAAGGTGTCACCACACCGTCAAAGGTTGTAGTCATGCTGACCCGAATCCCAGGATACTCCGCTTCATCCATAATCTCTGAAATGCTTTTCAGCTGAAATTTGACACCATCATCAATCGGCACACTCACAATAGCAGAAATCAGGTTCTCGATGTCCTCTACATTAACATTGGCTCCTTTTACAGTAGCGTCCAAGTCCATCGTGGAACGGGCATCCAGTCCAACCATTGCCGCTACCAGCATCCCGCCTTTCAGAATAAATTTATCACGATATTCAGAAAGGGAAATACGCTCCAGAAAACGCTCCATCATATAGTTTCGCATTAAAAGCTGTGCATCCGCAGATTTTTCTCTGGAAAGATTGCGAATCAAATCTTTTAGCTGCCTTGCTGTTTTTATCATAAAAGCACCTCCAAATACTGCCGTAAAATTTTTTCAACCCGGAACATACCGGCATACCGCATCAAAGTCCGCAGATCCTTGTTCTTTCTTCTGGCATACATTTTTAGCGCTCCTTGAAAAGTCTGTGTCTCCATGTTGTTCCGGCTGCGGAGCAGATCGCAGATGGTGCGCTCCATATCATAGATAGGAACCGTATGCCCAAAAGGTGTTTGGCCAGTTGTCAACCCTACCTCATATAGTTCTGGTTTGATGGTGTAAACAGAAAGCCCCTCTGCCTTTAAGCGAGTGGTGCTGTACCCTCTGCGCACCGTGATAGCGTATGGAGATGGTTCCCGGTCTGTCAGGTCATGGAAAAATAGCGCCGATTCATGGGAAAATACTGCCTGACCACATCGCAGATGTAACAGAAACATCGCATCAATCCAGGTGTCCTCGGAGACATAAATTCCGTGAGCAACCTGCTGAAGATTTTTCTCTTTGACATATTCATAAAAAATGGGTTTTACAATTCCGCTGGCGATTACCTGTGCGGTTTGCAGCATCCCATCATGCTCGGTCAGAAGTCTGTCTAACTGCTCAAACCGTTCTGATTTGGTCACATTCATCACTTCCTTTCGTGCTACTATTATACACGAATGTGGCACGGAAGTAAATATAGCAATTTAACAGACACTGTCTGGCATTTTTGTGACCGCGCATTTTATCCATAAACCAAATCCTGAATGGCAAACTTCAAGTCCTGCACCTTGCCCAGCAGCCAGATGGCAGCCATCGGCAGACCATAGGGACTAATAAGGAATGCCATCACCAGCAGGATAATGCCGTTTTGCAGGGAACAGATCAGCAGAACCGCCACACCCAACAGTGCAACCATCATGCTGATAAGCCCCAGCACCAGACCGGAGACATAGACGATCCCCACACAAATCCAAACGAACAGGGTCAGCGCCAGAATCACCGGAACCATCACGATCTTCAACAGCAGTTTCAACAAAAATACCAATGCCCTCATTGTTATGCCTCCTCTCAAAATCACAGTTCCTGTTCCTGATTCCATTATCCCTGTCTCACAGCCAAAAGGCAAGGATACGGGCAAAAAGAAAAAGCGGAGGAAGGCGCGGCGAAGAAACGCCGTTCCTCCCTCCGCAAATGGGGTATTTGTCCCGGTTACGAAAGTTTGGAGAGTTGCGTCAGTATCTCTTTAACTCCGTCCCATAACTGTTCCTGCCGCTGGGATATATCCTCCAAATCGACATCATAAATCCGCCCGGTCTCATGCACCTTGCGGGTCAGCTGGTTTAAGTTGTTGCTGCTCCGGCGCAGCAGGGATACCAGTTCTTTCAGTTCCGGCAAATCCAGCTGCACCACATAGCCGTCCACAGCCATTTTCCGCAGATAGGCGCTCAGGTTTTTTGTCCCAAACTGTGCCATTTTCTGCTGAATCAACTCCATTTCATCAGCGGATACCCAAAACAGAACCGGCACATCCCGCTTGCGCTTGGGGCTGCTCATCGCTCCGGCTCCCGTTTCTTCGGGGCGGCAGGCTTGCGGGCAGGCGGTTCCTGCCTGAGCTTTTGCAGGACAGAACTTTTCTGCTGTTCCTGTATGGTTTTTCTGGCCTGACTGGTAAACAGGTCGGTCAGACCGGGGTTGACCCCATCCACAACCAGATAGGCACAGTGGCGGGAAGCATCGCTGTCCTCCGGCATGGGAATGGTTTTTGCCCAGGCTTTGTTATCCTGAGAGATACGCCCGTCATGGTCCTTGTGCTGGATGGTGTTGGCAAGAATAAACTGTACCCGTTCTGTCCCGAACTTTTCCAGCACATCTTTGACCGCCGCCTCCGTATCCAGCCGGTTCTCTGCATAGTGGGCGCTGATGGTCTGCTCAATGGCTTCTTTGCAGGCGCTGTTCGCCTGATATGAGAGGTTGTACTGTGCCATTTCCCCATGCTCGGACGAATAGGCAGCAGAATGTGGATAGACCGGTGTTGTTCGCAGTTCCTCTTTGGCTCTGCACACATCGTCGGCACGGCTTTCAATGCTGTCCCGGATCACATCCATATAGCCGGTCTCCAGCTTTTCAAAATAGCGGTACACATCCGCCAGCGGAGAGGGCGATTCCAAAAGTGCCTGAGCCTGGGTGTCGGTCAACTCCAGTTCCTCCATTGCCATCACGATGTCCTCGCGGATGGTGTACTCATAGGCATGGTTTAAGACTTCTTCCGGGGGCTGGCTTTTCAGCCAGTCCCGGAACTTGTCCTGTTCGGCAGCCATCTTTTCATAAAGGGCTGTATTCAGATCGTTAGTATTCATGTTATCGCACCTCCTCATGCTGTTTTGGTTTCTTGTCTGTACTGTGGGGTTGCACCGGGCGTTTTAGGTTATCCAGCACCGAAGGCCGTGTGCTTTTGGCAACAACAGCCTCGGCGTGTGCCTGTCCCTTTCCGTCGATGTTGAGCAGGGTATCCAGCTCCACCAGACGAGCGTTTTTGCTTCGCAGTTCTTCTTCATAAAGGAATGGCTTTCCGACTTCCTCCTTTGCGGCAGCCTGCTGCTGATAGAGGTTATCCAGCTGGGCCTTTGCCGCCTCCAGACGCTGGGGCATCTGAGCGAGGGCATTGTCGATACGGGTAAGGTTTCCGCGAGGGTCTGTACCAAGGGTTGCCCGGTGGGTCATCTGGCCTTTCAACAGGAGCGTATATTCCTGTTTCCACGCTTCAAATTCCACCAACATAGTGAATCCACGGTAACTGCCAATCTGCACCGGATCAGAGGTTCTGACCTCCTTGCAGGCATCCAAAAGGGCTGCACCGGCGTTCTCCTTATCGGTCAGCAGGTCTCCACGAATCTCCATACCAGCAAAACCGTCCTCCGGGTGCGGGTGAGCTGCCAAAACCTCCAGATCGGATTCAAAGCCCTTGATAAAACCTTTGTGCTTTTCAATCTCCTCCGGGAAGTATTTGAGCAGCTGGTCCTCCAGACGATATTGCTTGCTCTGGTGGTCGGCTTTCATCAGTTTCAGGCGGGATACCTCCACATCCAAATCCATACGCTCCTTGATACGGGGGTCTCCGGCACACAAAGCCTTGATCTCGGCAAAGGAAAGCGCCGTTTCATCCACATCATCGCAGGAACGCACCGGCGATTTAGAAGTCATGATCTGGCTGATAAATTTTTGCTTATTCTCCACCGTCTGCCAAAGGTATGCGTCAAAGGTTCCTTCGGTCACATAGCGGTACACATGGACAAGAGGATTCTGGTTGCCCTGGCGCTCGATACGGCCCTTGCGCTGGGCAAGGTCTCCCGGTCTCCACGGACAGTCCAGGTCATGAAGTGCCACCAGACGGTCTTGCACATTGGTGCCTGCGCCCATCTTTGCGGTGCTTCCCAAAAGGACACGAACCTGACCGGTACGGACCTTAGAGAACAGCTCCTTTTTCCGCACTTCGGTATTGGCTTCATGGATAAAAGCGATCTGGTCGGCAGGCATTCCCTGAGCAATGAGTTTCTGACGAATATCGTCATATACCGTAAAGACCGGTTCCTGCTCCGGCAGAGGCACAGCGCCTTCCAATGCGTGAAGCAGTGGATTATCCAGCGTTTTCGCCGCCTTGCTTGCAGTAGCTTTTGCCTGCGGTGTAGAAATGTCGCAGAACACCAGCTGGGTCAGCTTGTCAGCTTCGCCATCCCGCCAGATCTGCATGATGTTGTCCACGCACTGATTGACCTTTGTGCCTGGTTCATCCGGCAGCATCTGGTTGACGATCCTCTGGTCCAGGCCCAGCTTACGGCCATCCGAGGTAATCTTGAGCATATTGTCCTGGGATGGGTCAACGGTTCCACTGTGTACCAGCGATGCGCGCTCCGAAAGGGTCCTGACCATTTCCTGCTGATGTTCGGTAGGCTGCGCCACGATGTTGTGGTATTCCACCTCCGGGGTAGGCAGGTTCAGTTGGTCGGCGGTCTTGATGTCCGCCACTTCTTTGAACAGGTTCATCAGCTCCGGCAGATTAAAGAACTTGCTGAATCTCGTTCTTGCCCGGTAGCCGGTGCCTTCCGGTGCCAGCTCCAATGCTGTGACGGTCTCCCCAAATCGGGAAGCCCAGCAGTCGAAGTGGGTCATGTTCAGCTCTTGCAGGCGTTCATATTGAAGGTAACGCTGCATGGTGTAAAGCTCGGTCATGGAGTTGCTGACCGGTGTGCCGGTGGCAAAGATCACGCCACGGTTTCCGGTGATCTCATCCATATAGCGGCACTTGGCAAACATATCGGAGGATTTCTGCGCGTCCGATGTGGAAAGACCAGCCACATTCCGCATTTTTGTGTATAAAAACAGGTTCTTGTAGTTGTGGGCCTCGTCCACAAACAGCCGGTCCACACCCAGCTGCTCAAAAGTTACCACATCATCTTTTCGCCCCTCGGCTTGCAGCTTTTCCAGTCTGGCTTCCAGAGACTTTCTGGTACGCTCCAGCTGCTTGACGGTAAAACGCTCGCCGCCGCTGGCCTGCACCTCTGCGATGCCCTCGGTGATCTCGTCGATCTGCTCATAGAGAAGCCGTTCCTGACGCTCCCGGCTGATGGGGATACGCTCAAACTGGCTGTGTCCCATGATGATGGCGTCATAGTCACCGGTCGCGATACGGGCGCAGAATTTCTTACGGTTATGGGTCTCAAAATCCTTTTTGGTTGTGACTAAGATGTTGGCGGAAGGATAGAGACGCAGAAACTCCGACGCCCACTGCTCAGTCAAGTGGTTGGGAACCACAAAGAGAGATTTCTGGCACAAGCCCAGGCGTTTGGCTTCCATCGCAGCGGCCACCATCTCAAAGGTTTTGCCCGCGCCTACTTCGTGTGCCAACAGGGTATTTCCGCCATACAGCACATGGGCGATGGCACTTTTCTGGTGTTCCCGCAGGGTAATGGCCGGGTTCATGCCACCAAAAGTGATATGGCTGCCATCATACTCGCGGGGACGGGTAGAGTTCATTTCTTCGTTATACTGGCGCACCAAAGTCTGGCGGCGCTCCGGGTCTCTCCAGATCCAGTCCCTAAAGGCTTCCCGGATAGCCTGCTGTTTTTGGGCAGCCAGAGTGGTCTCCTTGGCGTTCAGCACGCGGCGCTCTTTTCCATCCGCATCCTCTATGGTGTCATAGATACGGACATCCCGCAGGTTCAGACTGTCCTCCAAAATCTTATAAGCATTGGCGCGGCTGGTCCCATAGGTGGTATAAGCTGCCACATCGTTGTAGGATACGGAAGATTTCCCCTTGATCTGCCATTCAGCAGTAAAGGAGGAATAGTTGACCTCTATGCTGCGCTGGAGATAAAACGGGGTGTTGAAGGTCTCGTACATAAACTGCTGGATATATTCCTTGTCGATCCAGGTGGCACCAAGGCGCACCTCGATCTCCGACGCATCCAGGTCTTTGGGCTGGGAGGCGGTAAGAGCTTCCACATTGACTGCAAAAGAAGGGTCCTGCTGTGCCGCCCGCTGCGCCTGACGCAGTTTGCGGCGTACATTGCCGGAAAGGTATTCATCAGCAGTCACAAAATGGGGTGTGCCGTCCTGTTCCAGCTGTCCCGGTACACGGAAGATCACGCCTTGCAGCTCTCCGGCCAGTTCTTCTTTTGTTTTTCCGGTAAGCCGACTCATATAGCTCATATCTACGCAGGCCTTTTCCGAGATGGACACCGCCAGTGCTTCGCTTGCCGTATCCACAGTAGCCACTGCCTGATGGGGCTTGATGGTCCGTTTGGTGAACATATCCGC
>NZ_QSBX01000047.1:0-11872 GCF_003465835.1 Anaerotruncus sp. AF02-27
AGAGCCTCCATGAATGCCTCATAATTTGGCACATTGCCGGAAAGGGAGGAAGCAAGCTCCGGCAAAGGTTTCCCATCAGTCTGGCTCACATCAAAGACCTTGACCGGGCGAAACATGGGGATCTCGATTTCTTTTTCCTCTGTGATGATCTTTCCGTCTTTATCCAGAATCGGAGCCTTGGTATCCGGGTCCAGTTTCTGCTCCTCGATTTTCTTCTTGTACGGTGTGGGGGCGATGATGGTAATGCCATGTTCTCCCTTTTTAACATGACGCTCAAACTGGTCTTTCCACTTATTGTATCCGGCTACCAAAGTGGCGTCCGGCTTCTGCATATAGATGAGCATGGTGTTGTTTACCGAATAGCGGTGGAAGCGGGACATGACGGACAGATAGCGCATATACTTTTCACTCTCAAACAGTTCTTTGATGCCCTGCTCGATGCCATCTGTGATTTCCCTTAGCCGCTCTCGGTTGGTGGGTTTGTTCTCAGCCATGATTTTCAATCTCCTTTCCAAGTGTGTGATTTCTGCTGTGTGTTCTGCAATCCATGCCCTTTGTTCTTCTTCACTTTCATACAGAAAAAGGTCCAGCAGGTACTCTACATAGATTTTTTTCTGGATTGCTTCCACAAAACGGGGGTGCGGTTCTTCCTCCAGTGTCCGGGGAGAATTGTCGGCCTCCCATTTTTTCAGCAGATAGTAGTAATCGGACAGTACGCGATAACACCGCTGCCGGTCCTCCCGAAACTTTTGTGCCTCGGTTTTCTGCCGGACATATCTCCTGCGGGGAGGGGCCTGACTGTCATAGATCAGGCCAAAGTCCTGTGCCAGTTTCTCCGCCGCTTCTTTTGAGGAGAGGTCAAAGAGCTTTGCGGTAAAGTCGATCACATCCCCATCTTCACCGCAGCCAAAGCAGTGGAACCGCTGGTCTACCTTCATGCTTGGGTTCTTATCATCGTGAAAGGGACAGCAGGCCATGCCATTTCGTTTGACCTCGATCCCATAAAACGCTGCCGCATCTCTGGTGCTGACCGACTGCTTGACTGCTTCAAATACATTCTCTGTCATGTGCCTTTAACTGCCGGACTTTCGCATAGGAGGCTGGTATCCGGCGGCTTTCGCACGCTCACTGGCGGCTTTGCGGCGTTCTGCGCTATATGGCTCTCGGACTGATACACACCGCTTTGGGACGGTAAAGTTATGGGCGTCCTTTCGGGTGATCTGGTCGGGGTGCTTTTTTGCCAGCAGATCCAGCTTCTCCATCAGACGGGGATCATGGGTATAGATCTCAGCCATTGGTTCTGCCTGATTATAGAGGAGAATGGTTTCCCGTTCCGCTAAAGAGAGCTTCATCGGCTGCCTCCTTTCCGCTGGTCAAATTCCAGCTTGAAGTTAGCGTACTGTCCATCATCCTCCAAAACCACAGCGGCATCGTAGGTCTTTCCGGTTTTCTCCGAATATAGGCCCGTCACACGGACACGGCCATCGTTAAGCAGTGCAGACACCACAGCCTTGGTCGGCTGTTTTTTCTTGGCAGCCCACCATTTGTTGTTTTTCCAGATTGCAAATTTGCAATCTTTGTTCTGACAGAAGAAGCCTTTTTGCAATTCTGCAACTTCACCGCCGCAGCGGGGGCATTTGCCCACCACCTCACGGGGCGGAGTGAACAGGTACTCGGTTCCCTTGATGACCTGATAAGTTCCCACCAGATCTTTCAGCATGGTGCTGATCCCGTCCAGAAACTCCTCCGGGGCAAGCTGCCCGCGCTCGATCTCGCCCAGGCGGTACTCCCACTCGGCAGTCAGAAGCGGCGATTGCAGCTGTTCCGGCAAGACTGTGATCAGGGAGACTGCATCGTGGGAAGGGAGAAGCTGCACCGTTTTCCTGTTCTTTTTTCGTTCCAGAAAACCGGCAGATACCAGCTTTTCCAAAATACCGGCACGAGTGGCCGGTGTCCCCAGACCTTTTCGCTCGGCATCCTCCGGCATATCCTCTTTTCCGGCAGTCTCCATCGCGGACAATAGGGTGTCCTCCGTAAAGCGCTGAGGAGGACTGCTTTTGCCTTCTTTGATGATTGCAGCAGCAACCGAAAGGGTCTGTCCTTCGGTCAGCTCCGGCAGGGCTTTCTCTGCGCCCTCTTTTTTCGGCTCTGCATCCTTCGTTTTGGCACGGTAAGCGTCCTCCAGTGCTTTCCATCCGGGGTGCTTCACTGTTTTTCCTTTGGCGGTAAACTCCCCACCGGCACACGCTGCAATCACAACGGTTTCCGAATAGATATGGGGCTGGGCTACGGCGCACAGCAGACGCAGGGCCACCAGCTCCAGCACCGCTTTTTCTCCCGCAGGAAGGGCAGAAAGGTCTGCATCCTTGAGATTTCTGGTAGGGATTACCGCGTGGTGGTCAGTTACTTTCTTATCGTTGATGACCGCATGGGAGTCACAGGTAATGGCGATCCCTTTGCGAAACGGCATAGCATTGGCAACCAGATTCACCAGCACCGGCAGGCTGTCTGCCATATCACCGGTCAGATAGCGGCTGTCAGTACGGGGATAGGTGCAAAGCTTCTTTTCATACAGGTTTTGCAGATAGTCCAGGGTCTGCTGGGCTGTAAATCCAAGCAGGCGGTTGGCATCTCTTTGCAGAGCAGTCAGGTCATAGAGGGCAGGCGGCTTTTCGGACTTTTCCTTGCGCTCCATCTTTTTGATTGTGACATTTGCACCCTGACAGGCTTCTTTCAGCTGCTCGGCAGCAGCCTTATCCGCCATGCGCTCCCCGGATACGGTAAGACCGGGCAGCTCCAGCGCCACGGTATAAAAGGGAACCGGCTTAAAGGTGTCGATCTCAGCTTCTCGCTGGACAATGAGTGCCAGCGTTGGGGACATAACGCGCCCGATGTTGAGTGTGCGGTGGTACAGCACGGAAAACAGCCTTGTGGCATTGATCCCCACCAGCCAGTCCGCCTTGGCACGGCAGAGGGCAGCATCCCGAAGTTCATCATAGTCCGCACCGGGGCGCAGGTTTGCAAAGCCCTCCCTTATGGCGGAGTCCTCCATCGAAGAAATCCAGAGCCTTTTCATCGGCTTTTGGCAACCTGCCAGCTCGTAGACGCTGCGGAAGATCAGCTCGCCCTCGCGTCCGGCATCACAGGCATTTACCACTTCCGTCACATCCGGGGCATTCATCAGCTTTTTGAGAATATCAAACTGCTTCTTTTTATCTTTGCCCACCACCATCTGCCAATGCTCCGGCAGGATAGGCAGGTCATCATATCGCCACTTGGCGTACTTGGGGTCATAGCTGTCTGCATCCGCAAGACCGGCCAGATGGCCCACGCACCAGCTGACACGCCAGCCGTTGCCCTCCAGATACCCGTTCTTACGGGCAGTTGCACCGATCACCGCCGCCAGACTTTGTGCAACCGATGGTTTTTCAGCAATCACCAGCTTCATAATCTTCAACCTCCCATTCATTCTGCCAATTATCAGACAGTTTTTTTGCAATGCTGTGTTCTGAGGCAAGTGTAATGTCATAGCCAAAGCGATAATCATATCGGTACAACCTGCCAATCAAATCATTGATTATGATATTGCAGGCCATAATCACACGCTCTTTATCCACCTGCATCAGTTGATAGCGTTGATAATTGTTGTAATATTCTCGATGTCTGTGGGTTCTGCTGACCGTATCTTCCATCAGACAATCTATGGCATCTTTTTCACCATCTTCTTTGCTGCCCTGTGTATAAGACAACAGTTCCTTAACCATGGGAAAACTTTGTTCATCTACCGTTGCTTCTTCGCTCAAAAAACCGATATAAGCTTTTAGTAACAGGCTAACTGCTGTTTTTTCAGCTTCAGATAAAGCGTTCATGGTCTCCGCTGCATCAGGCAACAGTTCCTTTTCCACAAATTCATCTATCTCACCAGAATAAAGCATTCGGATTGAGTCCACACATAAAGAGCGCTTTTGGGGTGCGGTCTCAATTTCAAAATCATAAAGATCCAAGTCATCGTCCTTCTTTGACTTTTTTTGAACTTTGCTGATAGCAGTGAAAAGAATGTCTCCTCCAAAGTAAATTCCGAAGGCGACCAGATCAAAAATAATCAGAAAGTGTAATAACCAGTTCCATGTGTTCATTGTGAGGTCCTCCTTTCTTTGACCATGTGCTGATTTTGGGTGTGGATTTACAGTAAGAGAGTGAGTAGAGCAGCAGAGGACAGGAATTTCTCCCTGTCCTCTGTCCCTTATCCCGCAATGATTTGAAATACGCTACGCTCAAATGGTTCAATCTGCTCTATCGCGTTCCTCATTAGGGTCAGAACCCTCAAAACCATCCTCAAGGACTTCCTCATCTTCGGTTTCCCATTCCTCGGAATCTTCCTCACCATAATCATAATCGTCCAGACTGTCATTGCCCTTGGTCTTAGGCTTATTCTTAACGAGCTTCAAGTAGGCAAATACGCCACCGCCGCCCAGCAGAGCCAGCAGAAGGATCAGCGCAGCCGGGTTCAGTCCGGCAGGCTTCTCTTTTTCCGGCTCCGGTGTTTCTGCCGGAGGTTCCGGTGCTTTTCCCGTACATTTACTCTTATCAGTTACACAGACCGGACAGGCCGTATTAACTGCCCCTGCTTCACATTTCTTCGTGCAGCTGCACACAGCAGGCGGCTCCTCTTTGGGTTTTCCATCTTCCATCAGCGCCATCAGGTCCGCTTCATCCACCTGGTTCAGAAAGTGAACAGCAGTCTTTTTATCCTCGTTGGCCCTGTCGATCAGGATATAAAAATAGTTGCCCGCCTTGGTGGTAACGGTAATGAGCTGTTTATTGCCCCCGAAATCATCCACCAGAGCGGCGTTGCCCTCCGGGGTCAGCGGAGGTGCTTTTTCCGTTTCTTCCACCACCACATTGCTGTCATTGGTGGTATCCTCTGCCGGGGGCGGCGCTGCGCCCTGGGCAAAAGCGGGAACGGTAAAGCCCGATGCCAGCACCAGCGTCAGACAAAGGGCGGAAAGTGTTCGGAGCAATCGTTTATTCCTCATAGCTGTTTTCCTCCTGTTCGTTGTTGTCATCAGCAAAACTGCCGGGAACTGTGCCTCCGGACAGCATGGCGCTCAGCTGAGCCGGGGTCATACGCAGTGCGCGCACCATCTGGACGATCTCCAGATTTTCTGCCTCGGTTTTCTGTACCTCCAGCGCCTTGAGCTTTTCCTGATACTCTGCGATCTTCTCGCGGACCTTAGCAATCTCCTGGTCAATGCGTTCAATTTTGTTCTTTGCCATCGTCTATCACTCCTTCTAAAAAATCTCTGTTACCAGTTCATCAGGCCGTAGCCCTTGATACTCTGATAATTCAGGTCATAACTTTTGATCTTGCAGGCATCGCCGGAATTTCCCTCCACGGTATAAACACGGCTGCCATCGGTGCCGACAACAATTCCCACATGGTCTGCGGAACCATCCAGATCCCAATCGAAGAAAATGGCATCACCGGGGGCGATGTTTTCATATCCTCGTGCGCCCCACTGTCCATGAGACTGGAACCACGGAACACCCTGAGACTGACAACCAGCAAAGCGTGGTTCCGTTCGACCGGATTGACCATAGCACCATGATACAAAGCAGGCACACCATTCCACACGGGAGTCAAAGCCGTACCAGCTCCAATAAGGTTGTCCTCCCACATTGCCCACCTGACTTTTCGCCAGTTCCACCAGCTGCGGATTGCCGGGGCGGGTGCCATTGATAAATTCAACACCAGTCAAATCTTCAGAAACACCTGTATCGGGAGAACCGCCACCAAATAACAGCGGCTTATTGCCCATAGTCTGTCGGTAGACCTGGTACATCTCCATCTGCTCCGGAGTCAGTAGTTCTGGCGCAAGAGAGGCAATGGAACGGCTTGTTAAAGTTACATGGAGAATACGATATTCATATTCATGCTCATCACCATCTTCGTCAGTGTAAGTGCGAATCTGAATTTCTTCTCTCAGCGTAAGCTGATACTGTGCATCAAACACATGATCCAGCTCTGCCTGTGCGCTGTGGCGTGTATAGCCTTGCAAGACAGCAGAGAGAACTGCCGCCAGCTCATGGGGGTCATGGCCAATCATATCCAGGTTATAGCGATACTCGTCATACCCTGGGTGGCTGCTTTCGATGTTGTCGATTTTCTCCTGCAACCGAGCTTCTCTGTCTGCATAATCTGCCTCCACCGCCAGCATTTCCGGGTCATCCGATGGATAGGTAGTGCCGGAAATTACAGAACCAATACTCTGTGCCATCATAGAGCAGGAGAACATGGTATTCATCAGCATACAGGCGATGAGGAACAAAACCCCTGCGATCAGGAAGCCCTTCTTGTGGCGCATGACGAATGCCCCTGCCTGCTGTGCCTTTTCTTTTACCGTCCTTGCGGCTTTTCCGGTTTTGGACGCAGCCTGGGCGGTATTTCCGGCAGTCTGACCGGTGCGCTTGGCGACGGCATACTGCTTTTTGATACTCTGTTTTTGCTGCCAGCGGGAGAGAGGGTTGCTGGTAAACTGAGGATTTTCCCGTAGGGACTTCTGGTACAGGGCATTTACATTTGCCTTTTCCAGCTTCTGCTCGGCCTGGGCTGCTTTGCGGTACGGCTTCAGCTTGTGGCTGCGATAGCCCTCCCGCACCAGATAAGCGCTGGTCTCCACCGCCTCCTCGGACTTGTGGGCGCTTTCCACGCCCACATTGTCCTGTTCTGTTTCCCGGATCTCTTTGTGAAACTTGCCCGCGACCAGATGGACGGGAGCTTCCTTAACCCCTTGAGAAAGTTTGGAAGGTGGTTTTTTCTTGTCCTCAAAGGTCAGCTTCGAGGTCTTTTTCCCGGTGTCCGGGTCAATGACCGTCTGTCTGACTTTTTTCTTTGGAATATTGGCCTGCGCCTTATCTGCTCTGGCCGTAGCTTTCTCCGTTTTGCGGATCGGCTTTTCCAGTGCAGGGTCAGCCCGTTCCTCATCAGTAAAGCGCAGGCGCGGCTCTTTATTCAAACCAATCACCCATTAGGATAGCATCCATCATGTGGTGCAGCTCCACATAGAGGGCCAAACCTTCCGGATCATATAGCGGATGCACGGTGAGATACGCATGGACTTGCGCCAGAATCTCAGAGAGCATTGTGATAGGTCTGCACCCTACAATGGTTGCTGCACCAGGGGCACACATCATATTCGCCCAAATCGAAAAGAGACGGGCAAGACCAATTTCGCCATCCTCATTCAAGGTTTTGAGTTCTTTGTCAGCGGTACGACACTCAACAACAGCGGAGGCCATTACCGGAAGCAACATGAATTCGTGAGCCTCCAATGCCTCACGGAAAAAAATCATGGTATCAAGTTCGCAAATATTCTGTTTCATAGTTATTCATCCTCCTTTTTCAGTTCCTGGGGTTTGGTGGTCATAATGCGGTAAAGCTCAGTATTCTTCGGGAAGTGGTCAACGAAGGGCAGGATGGTGGAGCCATAGAACAGCAGGCCCTCGCCCTCACCGGAGTGGGTCACATAGCTAAGCTGGTGCGTGGAAATGCCCAGCTGCTTGGCGAGAATCTGACGGTCTCCGCCTGCCTGGTTGAGCATATACACGAAGTCGGAGTTTTCAAAGATGTTCTCCACCTCGCGGCTGCTCAAAAGGTCTTTGACATTCTGGGTGATACCTGTCGGAATACCGCCCCATTTGCGGAATCGCTTCCAGATTTCCACCGTATAAGCGGCGGTCTGCTCCTCCTTCAAAAGCAGGTGCATCTCGTCGATGTAATAACGGGTGGACTTGTGGGCAGCGCGGTTAATGGTAACGCGGTTCCACACCTGATCCTGGACCACCAACATACCGATTTTCTTGAGTTGCTTGCCCAGCTCCTTAATGTCATAGCAGACAATGCGGTTATTGATGTCCACATTGCTCTGGTGATTGAACACATTGAGGGAGCCGGTTACATAGATTTCAAGGGCCGTGGCGATATACTGGGCTTCCTTTTCCTCCTGTGAACGGAGCAGGTTATATAGGTCCTCCAGTATGGGCATATTCTCCGGGCGCGGGTCATTGAGGTAGGTCTGATAGACCAGACGCACACAACGGTCGATGATGGTTTTCTGCACCGGCTGCAATCCGTCCTTACCGCCCACGATCAGCTCACACAAGCTGAGGATAAAGTCAGACTTGAGGGACAGCGGGCTTTCATCATCCGAATAGTCCAGGTTCAGATCCATCGGATTGATGTAGTTGGTTGAGGTAGGCGAGATCTTGATGACCTGCCCATGCAGACGATCCACCAGAGGTGCGTACTCCGCTTCCGGGTCACAGATGATGACATCATCATTGGTAAGCAAAAAGCAGTTGGCAATCTCACGCTTGGCGCTGAAAGACTTACCGGAACCCGGCGTACCCAAAATCAAGCCGTTGGGGTTTTTCAGCAGCTTTCTATCCACCATGATGAGGTTGTTGGACAGGGCATTGATGCCGTAGTACAGGGCTTCCTTGCCGTTCTGGAATAATTCCTGTGTGGTGAATGGTACAAAGATAGCCGTAGAACTGGTGGTCAGCCCTCGCTGAATCTCGATCTGATTGAGTCCCAGGGGCAGACAGCTCATCAGCCCTTCTTCCTGCTGGAAGTCCAGTCTGGTCAGCTGGCAGTTATACTTCTGGGCAATAGAGCCTGCCTGAAAGATGTTGTTGCCAAGCTGACGGGGGGTGTCCGCTGTGTTCAGCACCAAAAAGGAGACCAGGAACATTCTCTCGTTTCGGCTCTGCAAATCCTGCAACAGCTTTTTCGCTTCGCTGCCGTAGGTGGCAAGGTCAGAAGGAATGATGTCCATGTCGTATCCGGCGCGGACTGCTTTTTTCTGTTCCTCAATCTTACTGCGGTCCAGATCGGTAATCTTACGCTTTACCGTTTTGATGGCTTTCACCTGATCCACCGACTGAATGTGCATACTCACAATGAGCGAGCTTTCCATAGCCAGAAAATCAGCCAGCAGACGGTCATTCAGCTCTGGGGCTAAAATCTGCAAAAAAGAAACAGCCCCGTATTTCTTGCCCATACGGAACTGCTTGCCGGTGCGGAACTCAAAGGAGCTTGGTGCAATAAAATCTTTCGTGGACAGGCCGGAAGGAGCCAGCCAGTCCCATTCAAACTGAAACGGGAGCTGTTCATCCATGTGGAATACCGCATGAAGCTGGGAAAGCCTTTCCTTACCGTCCAATGTTCTGGCGGCTACACCAAGACGCTTGAAGTTATTGAGTATATCGGTCTCAATACGCTCCAGACGGGGCTTGGCGGCTTTGATGCTGTCAGCGTTGATACCAAAGGTCAGGTATTTGGTCTTGATGAGACCGTTGTTGCCTCTGGCCAGCTGATTTTGCAGCATCGTGGTATATTCCTCACGGATACTGTCAAAGGCATCCCCCTGGGGCGGAATGGAAATGGAGTTGGCAAAGGTCTCCTCCGATGCCGCAAGGTTCAAAAAAGACAGCTGGAAGTGAATCGAGCTGTCGAAATAATTGAGGAAATCACACCAGCCCTCAAAGATCGCGGTCTTATCTTCATTTTGGGAGAGCTGATAGTTGATGTCCTGAAACTGAATGGTCTTTGTGTAGTGGCTGTCCGATACGCGGCAGATCCCGTCCGGCCACATTCGTTCATAGGGGATACTGTCCTGTGCCGATTTTCCTTTTTTGTCCGTGCGGTTGGCGCGGGCAATGGCCGCTTCGATCTGCTTCTTATCGGCGCGGGACAGCTTTTTCTTTGTCTTTACCGGATGCACGGTCTTTTCTTCCGGTTTTCCCAGCAGACGGCGCAGCCAGCTTTTCATTGCGGTGAACAATGTCATACACCTCCTTATCGAGCATTTCCTGCCGCTTTAATACGGCATAAAAGTTATTGGTCTGGTAGGGACGCTGCTTGGGACGGATCACAGCTACTTTGAGGATGTTGCCGACGATCTTTTCCAGGGGCTGTCCATGCTTTTCATACATTGCCAGCAGGAAGAAGGGCATCATGACCAGCATCATACACATGGCAGCCATGCTGTTTCCCGCAGGCTCACGGAGCCACAAGAACAGCGGTACACCTACAAGCGCCCCGGCGGTAAAGCAGACCAGCTGCCTTCGTGTCAGATTGAACATGACCTTGGTTTTGACTTTGGTTAAATCTTTGGGTACGGGTACATAAGCCATATTATCCACCTCCTTTATGGGAATGAAATAGAGCTGTCCACTTCATTTCCCCACACATCCCAACCGGGTGTGGATTGACGAGCAAACAGTTCTATGCGCGGGAGATCACCCATCAATGAGACAATGCGTTCTCTGGCTTCCTGCGGTTTTTTTGAATGTTCTTCAATGTGAGAGACAATGACCTGATGAACAGCTGCGTTTATACGCTTGGGATGTCCTTTCGTTGCGAGGATACAAAGTTCCACATTGGAGCGCGTCCAATATCCCATTCCCCAGAACAAGCTATCTGCCTTTCGATTTTGCTTTACCCAAACAAAGCCGACGGTTTTATAGGTAAATCCCCATGCCTTCAGAACTGAGAGACCTTCCAGTAAACATGGAATCGTGACCCATAAAAACAAGGCACAGTCTTTATCCGCCAAGTTGCCTACTGGCAGCGCACAAATATCCTCGATACTCATGGTCGGATAGTGACTTTCTGCACTGCGTCCCAATCCTTTCTTGGAATATACTTTGTAGTTCCATGGCGGGTCTGCGTAAATGATTTGATATTTTTTCATACAGAACCCTCCTTTAGTGCGCCTGAAAGACTGATTTTGCGAGACTGCCGGTTTTGAACAGCGTAAAGCACAGCAGTACGGTGTAGCCCACGCAGCTCCAGATTGCCATGATGATGTCATCTTCCAGAGCGATGTTCTGCACCAGCACAGCATAAATTGCCACGCAGACGATGATGAGAAACGCCTGAAAGCCCAGCGCCAGCAGGGAGCGGAGGTAGTTCTGTCCCATCCCGCCCCATTCCTTGCCCATCATGGCAGCCATCGGAAGCGGCGCAACGGATGTGACAAGGTAGATCTCAATCATACGGCCATAAATGACGATAAAGATACAGATATACAGCGCCCACATGGTAATGCCAATAAAGAGGGACTGGAACCAAAGCCCGAATAGCGGTCCCAGATCCATTTCCATAAGTCTCGGCTCCATATCTGCCAAAACAGAAGAAATGTCAATGGACGCATCCGAACCGATGATCCCTGCTGCCTGCGCTACTACGCTCTGCGCCATATCAAAGACGCCCATCACGATATTCCATGTGTTTGTGACAATGAGGATGGCGGCGGCTGATTTGAACACCCACTTAAAAATCATCCAGGTGTCCACATCATGCAGGTTGTTCTTGTCTGCGATCATCTGGATCAGGTCTACGGTCATCACGATAGCCAGGATCACGCCTGCAATCGGCACCATAATGGAGTTTGACAGGTTCTCAATCATGCTGAAAATACTGCCATTCCATCCCTGTGGGGTCTGGCCTACCTGTACGGATATATCCGCGACTTGTTGGTTTACGCTGTCAAACATCCCCGAAAGGTTGCTCATAATCCCGCCCACCAGCATTTCTTTCAGCCAATTTGTCAGGGCTTCAAGTAAGAAATCCATACGGTGTCAACCTCCTTTCCGCCGCCCCCGCAAAACTGCGGGAGCGGCAAGGATTTCATGCAGGGACGCTTAGACAGAGAACAGCCCGGAGAGCAGAGGTACAAGGACCATGCCGACCACGGCTACACCAGCGCCGGCCATGAGCTGCTTCATGCCCTGTGATTTTGCACCAGGGTTGTCGTTGCCGTAACCTTCGAGCAGGTTGATAACGCCCCAGATACCGAGACCGGCA
>NZ_QSBX01000048.1:0-9269 GCF_003465835.1 Anaerotruncus sp. AF02-27
ACCCGCGCGGATCGCGGCGATTTTGGAATAGAGCCGGTTTCTGATCGATCAAATTTTGTGCAACCCGACAGACCTCGTTCAAAACAAAAACCTACGCTTGTATTTTGTGCGCTTTTATGGCAGAATATAAAAGGTTCGTTATGTAATTTTTTAAAAGGAATGATCTGATAAAATGAGTCATCAAACGGTTGTGGTATTGGATTTCGGCGGCCAGTATAACCAGTTGATCGCACGCCGGGTGCGCGAATGCGCGGTCTATTGCGAGGTACTGCCGTATAAAACCCCGCTTGCTGAAATTGCGGCAAAAAATCCGATCGGCATCATCTTCACAGGCGGCCCGAACAGCGTTTATCTGCCGGACGCGCCGCACGTGGATCCCGCGATCTTTTCGCTCGGCATCCCGGTGCTTGGCATCTGTTACGGCATCCAAACGATGGCCTATGCGCTCGGCGGACATGTTACCAGCCCCGATTCCCGCGAATATGGTAAAACAGATACATACTATGATACCGGGTGCATTCTCTTTAAAGATTTGCCCGAGCGTGGGATTTCCTGGATGAGTCACACCGATTATATTGACAAGCTTCCGGATGGATTTACCGCGACGGCGCACACCGATGCCTGCCCCACCGCAGCAATGCAAAATCCTGAGAAGAAGCTCTACGGGCTGCAGTTTCATCCGGAGGTGCTCCACACCGAAAACGGCATTGCCATGCTTCGCAATTTCCTGCTTGAAGTATGCGGGGCCAAAGGCGACTGGACGATGGGTGATTACGCCCGTCAGACGATCGTTTCCCTGCGTGACAAAATTGGGGACGGCAAGGTTCTTCTCGCCCTTTCCGGCGGTGTGGACAGTTCTGTCTGTGCTGCGTTGCTTTCGCAGGCGATCGGAAATCAGCTCACCTGTATCTTTGTTGATCACGGCCTGATGCGCAAAAATGAAGGCGACGAGGTGGAAACCGCGTTCTCTGGGCGAAATATCAATTTTGTGCGCGTAAATGCGGAGGAACGTTTTCTCGCCAAACTCGCGGGCGTTTCGGAACCGGAAAGCAAACGAAAAATTATTGGTGAGGAATTCATCCGTGTCTTTGAGGAGGAAGCGAAAAAGATTGGCAAGGTGGATTTCCTCGCACAGGGAACCATCTATCCGGATGTGATCGAATCCGGTGCGGGCGACGCCGCCGTTATCAAAAGCCATCACAATGTGGGCGGACTTCCCGACTATGTCGATTTCAAGGAAATCATCGAACCGCTTCGTCTGCTCTTCAAGGATGAAACCCGCGCGCTCGGCCGTGAACTGGGCTTACCGGATTATCTGGTCAATCGCCAGCCGTTCCCCGGCCCAGGGCTTGCAATCCGCGTGATCGGCGAAATCACCAAGGAAAAGCTTGATATCCTGCGTGATGCCGATTTTATCTTCCGCGAGGAGATCGCCAAGGCGGGGCTCGACCGCGATATCCATCAGTATTTTGCCGTACTCACTTCCATGCGTTCGGTCGGCGTCATGGGCGACGGCCGTACTTACGATTATACCCTTGCACTGCGCGGCGTGACTACCACTGACTTCATGACCGCCGATTGGGCGCGAATCCCGTACGAGACGCTCGATATCATAAGCCGAAGGATTGTAAACGAGGTGCGCAATATCAACCGTATTGTCTACGACATCACCTCAAAACCACCCGCAACGATTGAGTGGGAATGATTATGGGAAATCTATTACTAAAGCAAGGAAACGAGTTTATAAATAGGGCTGAAATCAGTGAGTTATTAGGTGGAAATCCGCAAAGTGGAATCACCGTAGCAAGCAAAACAAATGCTATTCTCTTGTTTAAAAACGCGGAAGAGCTTTATTCGGACTATTTCTATCCTCGAGGCTCATATGAATTTTGTATGTACACAGGTATTGGTAGAAATGGTCATCAGGATAGTTTAGAGAACAAAATGTACGATTTGAATATGGCTGTTCTCTCTCATAAGAAACAGGGCAAACCATTATTGCTTTTTGAGAAGAGAAAACGGAAATATTGTTTTGTTGGTGAATATGAATTAACAGAAACACACCAAAACATTCAGCCGGATGATGAAAAATTTCTGCGGCGGGTATTTGTTTTTCACTTAAAAAAGATTGCTGATACTGCTGAATTAGCGCTTTTTTAATTCCGACCGCAACTAAGACGAAATAAAATGCATCCATCCGCCCGGGAACCCTTTTCGGATCACGGGCTTCTCATCGATCAATATCTCCCCATCCCATATGCTGTTCATACACGGAAAATTTTTTCTCAGGCAGATTTACAGGTCCTTTCCCCATAAATCCGGAAAGCTTTCAAAAATGCCGGTGTCCTTTTCGAAAACCTCCAGACCGCTCTTTTCCATCCGAGTCGCCGCTGGGCCTGCCGCCGCATAGTATGGGTTTGTAAGCAACAACAAGCGGCGGCAGTATTAGGGTGGCGACAGCCCTCAGAACAGCCTGCGTATGACGACCTGCCGCTTCAGATAGAGTTGGCTCATCCGGGGAAGGAAAATTCCTTCCCCGGGGGCGGCTGACCTGAGGCCAAAGGCTGTGACAACGCGCCTACTTATTACCGCTTTCGATATTGCTCACCGGCCCTCTCCGCGAAGGCTGTAAAAGGACCGGACGCCTACTGGCGTCCGGTCCTTCTTTCGTGCGGCTGGACATCGCCGCGCGGTGGATGCGTTCTCCAGGCGCATCCACCTTTTTTCAGTTTAATGACAAACAGTGTTCCGCTCTTGCTCAAACCAAAATGAATGCCGCAGGCACACCCCCTTCCAAATCCGCCACCAAAAGCGGAGAACGAATGTGGGATGGATCTTCAAGCTGCTGTCGCGGCAGCGCCGTCCGTACCTTGCCGTGGTCGAACAGCCGCGGCTAGCCGGTAAGTTCGGCGCGCAGGGCGGTGAGAATTTTCTTTTCACGTCTGGAAACCTGTACCTGGGTCATGCCAAGTCTCGCAGCGGTCTGCACTTGAGTCATACCGGAAAAATAACGCAGGACGATCAGTTTTCGGTCGTTTGGTTCCAGACTGCCTACCACCTGTTTGAGGGAAATAATATCCGAAAGGAGGTCCTCGGGCGAATCAACAGGCAGATCGATCTGCCCGCCGCCATCGTCGTCGCTTTCGGTGAGGGAAATGGGCGGAGCCGAGGCGCAAAGAGCCTCCACGACCTGTTCTTCGGGCAGATCCATCGCCTCAGACAGTTCGCTTACGCTTGGTTCCCGGCCAAGGACATTGGAAAGCGTTTCGCGCTGGCGGGCAATCTTCATGGAGAGCTCCTTGATCGAGCGGGATACCTTGACCGCTCCTCCATCCCGGAACAGGCGGCGCATTTCACCCAGGATGACCGGCACCGCATAGGTGGAAAACCGTACGCCCCGTTCCTCATCGAAGGCATCCGCAGCCTTGCAGAGGCCCATACAGCCCGCCTGGAACAGATCGTCGTATTCAATTCCCCTTCCTTTGAAGCGGTGTGCACAGGAGTGTACCAGCCCGATATTCTGCGAGATGGTCTGCTCGCGTTTTGACGCGGCGCATTCGATCACTGGATTCATGCCTCCTTACAGCGGATTCTCCTTTCCAGCGTCACCGTCGTCCCCTTTCCCTCTTTGGAAACAACCTTCACTTTGTCCATCAGGCTCTGCATCACGGCAAAGCCGAGTCCTGCGCGTTCCTCTTCCGGAGCCGAGGTATAAAGTGGTTCCATCGCTTTTGGAATGTCGGGAATGCCGCAGCCTTTATCCCGGATTTTGATGACAATACGGCTCTGCGGCATGATGCTGGCGGATATGTACACGACGCCGAGCTTATCGCGGTAAGCATGCACAATGCAGTTGGTCACCGCCTCGCTCACCGCCGTCTTAATATCCGAGAGTTCCTCAACCGTCGGATCAAGCTGTGCCACAAACGCCGCCACGGTGGTGCGTGAAAACGCTTCGTTCACCGAACGTCCCTCAAACTGCAGTTTCATGGAATTAATTGCTTTCATCGTCGTTTCCTCCGTTGTCCCCGGTTTTTGCCATGGCTTTTGGCCGTTCGGTTTTCTCCATCACCGCGAGGCGGTCAAGCCCCGCGAGTACCATGACTTTTTTCAGATGGCTTGCAATATTCACCAGATGCACTGAACCGCCCAGCTCCTGCATCAGTTTATAGCGGCCCATCACCAGCCCGATGCCGGATGAATCCATAAAGGTCACATCCTTGAAATCAAGGTCCAGTTCCCGGACCTGCGCGCGGGTGACCGCCTCGTCGATCGTTTCCCGCATCTCCTTTGCACTGTGATGATCGATGTCACCAATCAGCCGCGCAATCAGGATTTCATCGGCGATGTCAATCTGTACGCTCATACCCTATTCAACTTCCCTTCTCCGGCTGCCCGGAAATTTTCGTAAAAAGAAAAAGCCCTACCCCTATAGGATAGAGCTTGTCCGATAAAAAACATGTCAAACTTTGCGAAAAAATGGATTAATCTCCGCTATTTTCCAAAAGATACGGCCGCGCCGCAGACGCCAGATAAAGCGACCCGCAGACCACTGCCGCACCGCCTTCCGCACGGGCCTGCGCAATCGCCTGTTTTAGCGCGGCAGGCAGACTTTCGCAAGAGGTGGCGTCCGCGCCCAACGCGGCCGCACGCTGCGAAAGTTCTGCGCCCGAAAGCGCACGGGAATTTTCCGGCGTGACACAGATGAGCCTGCGAAAATACGGCAGCAGAATTTCGAGCGCGCCGGAACTGTCCTTGTCCGCGAGCATGCCCATCACCGCCGTGATGGGACGGCTGCCAAGCAGCGAAAGCGACTGGGCCAGCGCTGCCGCCCCCTGCGGGTTATGCGCACCATCCAAAAATACCGGCGGGTCATGCTGCATCAGTTCCATCCGCGCCGGAAAGCGCACCGAAGCAAGGCCTGGCCCGACAAAGCGGCACGCCCCTTTGAAACCGGAAAAGCGGGATAGTTCGTCCACAACGGTGATTGCGGTCAGGGCGTTGTCTATCTGGTAGGCGCCCGGCAGCGGCAGATGGATCTGATATCCGTTATAAATAAAATCAGAACCGGAAATTTCCATGTACAGGCCCTCCACAGCGCTCCTGTTCGGCTGGACGACCGTGCCGTCCCCATGCAGCATTGCCTCCTCATAGATCACGGCAAGCGCGTCCGGGTCCTGCCCGCCGCAGGTCACCGTCCGCACGCCCGGTTTGATGATGCCGCATTTCTCGCGGGCAATCGCTTCCACCGTGTCGCCGAGCAGCGCGGTATGATCCATGCCGATCTTGGTGATGACGCTGAGCATCGGCTTTTTAAGGACATTGGTGGCATCCAGCCTGCCGCCAAGCCCCACTTCGATCACACAAATTTCGCATTTCTGCCGCAAAAACCACAAAAAGGCAAGCGCGGTGACAAAGGCGAATTCTGTGAGGCCGCCCGCCCGCTCTGAGAGCGGGCGGAGTTCCTCGGTGAGCGCGGCAAGCGCCTCTTTGGGGATCATCTCGCCGTCGATCTGGATGCGCTCCCGGAAATCGATGATATACGGGGAGATATAAAGGCCGGTTTTATAGCCCGCGGCGCGCAGAATTGACGCGGTCATCGCGGCGGTCGAGCCTTTGCCGTTCGTCCCGGCGATGTGGACCGTTTTGAGCTCGTCCTGAGGATTTTCGAGCATCCGCATAAGCGCGCGCATTGGACCGAGGTCCGGAAAGCGCGGCAGTGAATGAATATAGGCGAGGGCTTCTTCGTAGGTCATGGGTTCATCTCCTTTGGAAAGCGGCATCGATAGAGCCGGAAAAGAAAAGGATGGGGGGATTTCTCTTGCAAATCCCCCCATACCCCCAAATACGCTTGAACAATCAGGCGTTCCGCGCTTTGCGAAGCGCGGGCCGAGGACACTGTCCCGGCGCCCTTATGAACTTTTAAAAAAGTTCAATCAAAATTTTCTCGCCAGCCGTCAACCAAAGGCCGCGATCGATTCTTCGATCTTTGCGAGGCGCTCCTGCGCTTTTGCGAGACGGGCACGTTCCGCGTCGACCACAGCCGCCGGCGCTTTCGCGACAAAGCCCTGGTTCGCGAGTTTGCCGTTCACCGCGGCGATCTCCTTTTCCACCTTGGCCTTTTCCGCGTTCAGACGGACGATCTCCTTCTCCCGGTCGATCAGTTCGTCCATCGGGATGAAGATGCGCGCCGCGTCGGTGATCACCTGCACCGCTCCCGGAATTTCAAAACTTCCCGCCACCTTCACCTCCGATGCGGACGCAAGCCGCAGGAAGAATGGGACGCCCGCTTCAAACACAGCCGGTTCGTCGGTCGCGATATAGATACTGGCTTTTTTGGAAGGCGGCACGTTCATCTCCGCGCGGCGGTTGCGGATCGCGCGGATGGCGGCCATGACCATTTCAAACTGCGCTTCCTCCGTGGCAAAGTTGAGCGCTTCGTCGTAAACCGGCCAGGACGAAACCATGATGCTTTCGCCCTCATGCGGCAGCGCCTGCCAGATTTCCTCGGTGATGAACGGCATAAACGGATGCAGAAGCTTGAGGATGCCCGTCATGACATAGACCAGCACCTGCTGCGCCGCCAGCGCCGTTTCGCCGCCAGCGCCCAGCCGCGCCTTGCAAAGCTCGATATACCAGTCGCAGAAGATATCCCAGATGAAGTCGTAGAGCTTTTGGACGGCCATGCCAAGCTCGAATTTGTCGAGGTTGTCGGTAACCTCTTTGACAAGGGTGTTATATTTGCTGAGCACCCATTTGTCCTCAACCGTGAGGGAGGCGGGCAGTTCGGGCTTTTCGACCGCGTCGGACAGGTTCATCAGGATGAACCGCGAAGCGTTCCAGAGCTTGTTGGCAAAGTTGCGCGAGGCGTTCACCTTTTCGTCCGAAAAGCGCATATCGTTGCCCGGGGAGTTGCCGGTGGCAAGGGTGAAGCGCAGCGCGTCCGCGCCGTACTGGTCGATGACTTCGAGCGGATCGATGCCGTTTCCAAGGGATTTGCTCATCTTGCGGCCCTGCGCGTCGCGCACAAGCCCATGGATCAGCACCGTGTCGAACGGCGTTTCGCCCATGTGCTCGATGCCCGAGAAGATCATGCGGGCGACCCAGAAGAAGATGATGTCGTAGCCGGTCACCAACGTGTTGGTCGGGTAAAAATATTTGAGATCCTCGGAATTGTCCGGCCATCCCAGGGTTGAGAACGGCCAAAGCGCCGAAGAGAACCAGGTGTCGAGCGTGTCGGGGTCCTGATGGATATGCGCGCTGCCGCAGTGGGCGCATGCGGTCGGTTCCTCTTTCGACACGGTGATTTCCCCGCAGTCGTCGCAGTACCAGGCCGGAATCCGGTGGCCCCACCAGAGCTGACGCGAAATGCACCAGTCCTTGACGTTATCCATCCAGTTAAAGTAGATTTTATCGAAGCGTTCGGGGACAAATTTGGTTTTGCCGGAACGCACCGCTTCGTTCGCGGGCTTCGCAAGGGGCTCCATCTTGACGAACCACTGTTTTGAGATCCGCGGCTCGATCGTGGTGTCGCAGCGGTAGCAGCCGCCGACATTATGCTTGTAAGGCTCGACGCTTTTGAGGTAACCGCCCGCTTCCAGCTCCGCAATGATCGCCTTGCGGCACTCTTCGCGGGTCATGCCGGCAAATTTTCCGCCGTTTTCGTTGATGGTGGCGTCCTCGTTCATCACATTGATGACCGGAAGGTTGTGGCGCAGGCCGACCTCAAAGTCGTTTGGGTCGTGCGCCGGGGTGATCTTCACGACGCCGGTCCCAAAGTCCATTTCGACATAGCTGTCCGCGACAATCGGGATTTCTTTATTCACGATCGGCAGCAACACCATCTTGCCAATCAGGTGCTTGTAGCGCTCGTCGTCCGGATGAACCGCCACGGCGGTATCTCCGAGCATCGTTTCCGGTCGGGTGGTCGCAATTTCGAGCACCTCTCCGGTGCCGACGATCGGGTAGTTGATATGCCAGAAGAAACCGTCCTTTTCGGAGTAGTTGACTTCGGCTTCGGAGATTGAAGTTTTGCAGTGCGGGCACCAGTTGATGATCCGCTCGCCGCGGTAGATGAGGCCCTTGTTATACAAATTCACAAAAACCTCGCGCACCGCCTTGGAACAGCCCTCGTCCAGCGTAAAGCGTTCGCGCTCCCAGTCACAGGAGGAACCGAGCTTCTTGAGCTGATCGATGATACGGCCGCCGAATACACGTTTCCACTCCCATGCGCGCTCCAGAAACTTTTCGCGGCCGAGCATCTCCTTGGTGAGGCCTTCCTTACGCATCGCCTCCACGATTTTTGCCTCGGTGGCGATCGACGCGTGGTCGGTGCCGGGCAGCCAGAGCGCGGCGCGGCCCTGCATCCGCCGAAAACGGATCAGGATATCCTGCAGCGTCTCGTCGAGTGCGTGTCCCATGTGCAGCTGGCCGGTGATGTTTGGCGGCGGGATGACGATGGTATACGGCTCCTTATCGGGATCCCGTTCGGCGTGAAAATAGTTCCCGTCGAGCCAGAATTGATAGGTTCGGTCTTCAACCTGCTTGGGGTCGTAGACCTTTTCGAGTTCCTTGCGCATTCTATTTCCTCCAAATCCAATAGGCTGGTACAATACCTTATATTATATCGATTATTGGGCATAAATTCAAGGATTACACGAAAGAAATGCGCCGAAACGGCAGAAAAGCCCCGGTGCTTTGCACCGGGGCTTTTCATGGAAGAAATGAAATTTTACGGATTTACAACATTGACCGGTCTGCCCACGAGGAACTGCCGGAAGTTGTCGACGGCGATATCCATCAGACGCTGGCGGCTCTCCTTGGGCGCCCAGCTGATGTGCGGCGTGATGATGCAGTTCTTCGCCCCCAAAAGCGGGTTGTCCCCCTTGATTGGCTCGGTCGATACCACATCCAGCCCCGCCGCGTAAACCTTCCCGCTGTTTAACGCGTCCGCCAGGTCCTGCTCCACGATGAGCGGACCCCGCGAGTTGTTCAGGATGATCACCCCGTCCTTCATCTTCGCGATGTTTTCCCTGCTGATGATCCCTTCGGTCTCCGGGAACAGCGGGCAGTGCAGCGCGATCACATCCGAGGTTTTCAGCACCGTTTCCAGATCCACATATTCCGCCAGCGCTTTTCCGCTCTCATTCGGATACGAATCGTACGCGATCACCTTCATCCCCAGCGCCTTCGCGATCCGTCCCGTCGCCTGACCGATCCGCCCAAACCCGATGATCCCCATCGTTTTGCCCGCAAGCTCGATCAGCGGG
>NZ_QSBX01000048.1:9279-10562 GCF_003465835.1 Anaerotruncus sp. AF02-27
CAAGCTCGATCAGCGGGTAATCCCAGAAGCACCAGTCGTCGTTATGCTCCCATCTGCCCTCGTGCACCGCCTTGTTGTGGTGCCCGATGTGGTGGCAGATTTCCAGAAGCAGCGCGATCGCGAACTGTCCCACCGCGTCGGTCCCGTAGGTCGGGATGTTGCACACCGGTATCCCGCGTTCTTTCGCCGCCCCAACATCCACGATGTTGTAGCCGGTCGCCAGCACCCCGATGAACTTCACATGCGGGCATTTCTCCAGCGTCTCCCGGCTGATCGGGGTTTTGTTCGTGTAAACCGCGTCCGCGTCCCCAATCCGCTCCGCGATCTTCTCCGCCGGCGTCCGGTCATAGACCGTCAGCTCTCCGAGCGCTTCCAGTTCCCCCCATGAAAGGTCGCCCGGATTCTCGGTGTATCCGTCCAATATCACGATTTTCATAAAAGTTCCTCCTTATCCGGCAAACGCCTCAGTCTTCCACCATTGCCCACGCGCGGTTGATCACACGCTTCGTGTTCGCAAGGATGATATCCGCGTCCTCGTCCCCAAACGGCGATACCTCAAACGACAGCACATACGGGTCGGCCGGGTTGAAGAATCCTTCTTCCTTCAGCACCGTGAAGAAATCCACCAGCTCCTCCGTGTCGTTCGCGCTGTTCGGGAATCCGAACCGCGGATGCTTGTCTCCGTATGCCGGGCATCCTTCCTCCACCACCGCGTTCCCTATGTGGAAATGCGTGATGTACGGCCGCAGCGTGCGCACCACGAATTTGCTCGTCTCGTAGGTGGTCGGGAAATGGCTCAGGTCCACCATCAGGCCGAAGTTGCTGTGCGTCAGCCGCATATCCGCCGCGAACCGCGCCGCCAGCGGCGCCGGCCCGATCAGCGCGGCTTTGTCCATGTCGTAATCGAACACCTCGAGCTCCACCATCATGCCTTTTGCCTTCGCGTAATCGCACACCGCGCGGGTCGTTTTCAGAAGCTGCGCATACGCTTCCTCCTTATGCGCCGCCTCCCATTTGCCCGCCAGGAACGCGATGCCTTTCGCACCCAGGTATTCCGCTTCGTCCACCGCTTCAATCAGGGTGGCCTCCGCCTTTTTGCGCCCCTCTTCGTCCAGGTCGTTCGGGTTCAGCTTCGGCCCCAGCAGCCGCGGCTGCGCTCCATAGCACACCTTCAGGTGGCTCTGCTCCAAAAGCGCCTTCGCTTTCGCGCGCGTCTCGTCATCCCCGACTTTGCACACTTCCACCGCATCGAAAAATTCGTCGCATGCGATCGTCTTCAGGCT
>NZ_QSBX01000049.1:0-10227 GCF_003465835.1 Anaerotruncus sp. AF02-27
CAGCGCACATGGACCGGGAGCCTGCCGCCATACACATCGTCGGCTTTTTCGCAGAGCAGGTTAAAAAGCTGGGTATAACACATGGAAATAAGGAAGTTGAAGCTGTCGTCAGTATCACTCATGATGAGGAATAGGGCAGTTTTCCTATCTCCCAGAGTGTCTAGCTCCAGCTCATCATAAGCCGTGACCTCACGCAGCTCTGCAATGTCGAACACGGCAAGACGCGCACCACAGGAAATTAGGATCGACTTGGCTGTTTTTCCTGCCGCCAGCTTATATTTCTTATACTGGCGCACCGCAAAGTGGTTCGGCTTCTCGGCTTCCAATGCGTCAAACATCAGATCCACGGGATTTTTGAACTCCTCGTCATCCTCCCGGACTTCCATAGCGTTGATGAACTCAATAAGGGTGGAGAAATTCTGTTCCTCCACCGGAGCCTCATAGTGGATATAGCCAATGAGCGCACAATAGAGAAGCGTTTCTGCCTTGACCCAGAAATCGTCTCCGGCCTTGCCTTCGCCTTTGGTATTGGCGATCAGCGTCGTGACCAGCTTCAAGATGTCCTTTTCGCTATGGATATAGGCGAAAGGGTTATAGTGCATGGACTTCTTGAAGTTGATGGTATTGAGGACCTTGATGCGGTAAGGCTCATAAATGACCTTGCCGTGTTTATCCTTCATTGGCTTTCCGTCCTTCCCCAGCTTGGGTGCGCCCCTTTGGAGCATTTTTCCGCACTCCACCAAAATGGTTCCCTTCGGGTCTGTGACCACATAAGAACTGTGCATCTGCATCAGATTCGGTTTGAGCCAGAAGCGGGTCTTACCGGAACCGGAGCCGCCGATCACCAGCACATTTTTGTTTCTGGCGGTCTTGGGGCCCTTGGGGCGGCTGTTCATGGTCAGGCTCTCGGTTTTGGTCAGAATCACATTGTTCTGGAACACCGGGTCGATGTAGGGTGCAATATCCTCACGGGTTCCCCATGAAGCGTTTTGTCAAGTGCTTTTTTGAGTTATTGACGCAAATTATCGTGAAAGTGCGAAAGTGCAAAGTGCAAAGGGTCTGCGTTTTGCACTTTCAGCTTGCGGGTTCGGGTGGCTGCTTCTTCTTGATGAAGTTGTACCATTGACCGCCGACACGCCTTGCGCCTAAAATGCCGCCCATGTTGCGCTTGGCGTTCTGTACCGTCCTCTCGGATATTCCGGCTTCGGCTGCGGCCTTTACAATGTCCTCGCTGGCAAGCTCTTTCCCGTCTGCAAGCAGGTCAAGTATCAGCCTTTCAGCCTGTTCGGTTTTGGTGGCGTTGTTGCCGCCCGCGCCGGACAGCAGCTCGTCGGCGGTTATGTCATATTCGCCTATCCATGAAAAGCCTGTTTCCGGGTCAAGACAAAAGGCGACAGGCTTCCCCTCCGGCGCAAGGGAAGATTTGTCATGGACGATGACGCGCACATTCGGCTCACGCTTCACGCGCCCGATTAAAAGCACGCTCCGTGCGGCGGCTCGGAAGTCGATAGAACCTAATCCCCGGTACGCGCTCTGCCCTCCGGCTGCTTTGTTCAAATGCCCAATAAGGATAACGGCGCACCCGGTACGCTCCGCGACTTCGGCAAGGCGGCGGAAGATAGGACGCACTTCGTTAGCCTTGTTCATGTCGGCTTTGTCGCCCATATACGCCTGTATTGGGTCAAGGATAATCAGCCGCGCCCCGTTCTGTGTGATAGCTTTCTCTATGCGCTCATCGGACAGGGTAAGTTCCCGCTTGGATTCATCAATCACAAGAACGCGGTCAAGGTCTGCTTCGGCTTCCATAAGGCGGGGCTTGACGGTATCTCCCAA
This sequence comes from Anaerotruncus sp. AF02-27, assembly GCF_003465835.1. Classification (NCBI taxonomy): domain Bacteria; kingdom Bacillati; phylum Bacillota; class Clostridia; order Eubacteriales; family Oscillospiraceae; genus Anaerotruncus; species Anaerotruncus sp. AF02-27. The sequence continues at coordinate 1,834 of NZ_QSBX01000049.1, forward strand.
ACCGTCCTCGGCGGTCTGGTAAATGACTTGGAATGGCGGCAGGGGCTTCATTCCCGGCAGCGTTCCCCCGGTGGTGCAGGCGGCGGCAAGGCGTAGGGCAAAGGTGGTCTTTCCCTCTCCAGGGTTGCCTTGCACAATCGTCACTTTCCCAAAGGGGATATACGGCTCCCAGAGCCATTCGACGGTCTGTGTATCAACCTCGCTCATGCGGATAATCTCAACTGTTTCTTCCTGCGGTGGCTCTTTCAATCCATAGACCGCTTCGCGGAGATACTTCCCGTCTGTGATTTCTGCCCGGTGCTGCAATACCTCGTTCCAGTCCTTGTAAAGCGGCACAAGGCGGTGGACGGTCAAGCCCTCCGGCACAAGCTCCGCAAGGCGGCTGCAAGCGTCGCTTCCGGCTTGGTCGCTGTCAAGGCAGAGGTAAACGGTCTTGATGTTCGGACGGTCAGAGAGAAAGCGGAGCAGGGCTTTTTCCCCCACGCCGCCCAATGACAGGTAGCTTTGCTTCTGCCAGTCCTTTTTGAACAGGCAGAGGAAAGATAAGAGGTCTATCGGGGCTTCAAAGACAAACAATCTTTCGCCCTCGCCCCGGTAGCAGAAGTTAAAGGCTTTGTCGCTGCCTTTCACATCAAGTCGGAAGTTTCCCGTCGTTCCCTTGCTGTGGGCGTAGCGCGGTATTCCGTCCTCGTCCCGCCCTACGAATACGGCGTTGTGGTGGGCGGCTTCCTCGTAAATATCCCCGGTGGCAAAGAAAAAGCCCGTCACATCTTCATCAATGCGGCGGGCGGCTGTGAGGTAGTTCCTCGCTGTTCTATTGTCGCTGTTTGGGGGCGGTAGCCGGAAGTCGGATAGGGACGCAGGGCAAGGTCTGTCCGGCGGTTGGGCTGCGCCTTTTTCGCCTGTCAGCAGTTCAACGGCTTCGGTGAAGCTCTTGCCGAAAAACTCCATGACAAAATCAATGGGTGCGCCGCCCTTGCTCTGGCTGTGCCTGTACCATTTGTTTCCCCGGACGGTCAGGCTGTCGTGCCGCTTCCAGCGGTATTCATTCCCGGCGCGGGTAAGCTGCTCGCCCTGTGATTGCAGGAAAGAAACAAGGTCGGCTTGGTTGGCGCGGTCTATCTGTTCTTGGGTGTAATACATAAAAGTTCAACTCCTTTCAGCGGTCTATATCATGCCGCTTGGTGCGGCTCTGCGTCTGCTCCGGCTGGTCGGCGCGGAGTGCAATATCCACACACCTGCGGATTTTTTGAAGCTCGGCAACCTCGGCGCGGGTCTCTTTCAGCGTGTCATATTCCGCTTCCCGCTGTGCTTTGATGGCGGTATATTCTTTCTCCCACGCGGAGATCGGCAGGGTTTTCACGCCCTCCGGCAAATGGGCATGGAGATAGCGGTTTGCCGCGTCCCATAGGGTAAGCTCGGCGCGGCGGGCTTCCGCAAACTTCTCCTGTTTTCCTTTCCAGCGGATTTGCCGGTACTCGTCCTGTATGGGCTTGTAGGTCTGATAATTTCTGCCGTACTCCATGAGTTTTTGCAATTCTTTCATGCGCTGCTCGGCGGTTTTCATTCCCTCCCGGATTGAATAGGCTTTCTCACTGACAGAGGAAAGAGAAGCGTCCAGCTCATCAAGATTAGAGATACCATGCTCGGAAAGATAGTTGACCGCTGCCGCTATGGTTTTCAGTTCATCGGCTGCGTGCTGCCTTTGCCAACTCTGCGAATACTTCCGGCTCTTTTCTCTCTGAACGCTCAAATACTTCATCAACAGATTTGCGAGGTTGGGAGATTGCGGCGGCTGTTCTGGGGCGGTTTCCCGCGCTTTGAACAGGTCGGCAATCCACTCTTTGAGCTTCCCAATCTGCGCCCGGATTTCCCGGATAAGGCGGTTTGTCTTTTGGATATTTCGGTTCAGTTCGCCTTTCTCGGTGGCGATACCTTTCTTCTCCATTTGGCAAGCAGCCACGCCCATGTGGACGGTGGGTATCTCGTCTATGCCGCGCTCGGCGTTGCTGCGGTGGTCGATGCGCTCCGGGCTTCCGTTCCTCTCCAAAAAGTCGTTGGTAAAGTCAGCCCATGCCTTGCGCCACAAGAGGGTGTTGCCCTTGTCGTTCCAGCCTGTAAGGTCAACCTTGTGGGTTTTGTATCTGCCGCTTGGCAAGCGGATACGCTCGCCGTTTTCATCAAGGTCATATTCCTTTTTGGATTTCGCTGCCCATGTGCCGCGCTCGTCAAGGGGGCGCACGGTAAGCATGATGTGACAATGGGGGTTGCCGCTGTCGGTGTCGTGAATGGCATAATCAACACACATTCCTCTGGAAACAAATTGAGAGGAACAGTATTCCCGGACAAGCCGGATCTGTTCCTCTCTGGATAATTCTATGGGGAGCGCCCCGTCAATCTCTCTGGCAAGCTGGGCGTTCCCGGCTTTCTCGTAAAGCTCCACGCTGTTCCACAAGGTTGAACGGTCAGAGAAAGAGGGTGGCGCGTGGGGCGGCAGCATGATTTCGGTATGGACAACGCCGCCTTTGCGGGTGTAGTCATGGGTCATTCCGTCCCATTCGTTTGTCAGCTTTTCGCCGCTTCGGTAGGCGGCTGCGGCAACGGCTGATTTGCCTTTTCCTCGGCTCACAATACCGATGTTCCAATGGTAAATGGCTATGGGTATCACCTCCCGGATAGGATAATAGAACCCGCAAAAATGGTACAGACGCCAACGGCGGGTGTACTGTTTTTGTGGGTGTGCAGGGATAGCCGCAAAGCGGCGCAAGGGGCGCAGCCCCTTGTTGCGGCAAAGCCGCCATATCGTAGCGCGGGGAAAGCTCCCTGTGCGGAGATAAGCCCTCGGCAGAGCGCACACGCCCGCAAGGGTGTATAAGTGCGCCCTTTGTTCCAAAGGGATTATTCGCTTTTCCTGCTTTCGGCTCGTTTTTTCAGATATTCCCGTACCGGCTCACTCGTCAAGGCAAGCCGGAGAAGTGCTGTGGCTTCCTCGTCGGTCATGTTCTTTGCTTCCGGCACAATGCTTTCAAAGACCGCGCCCCGGACGATAAGGCGGTGGCTGCGTGTTCTGCGTTCCTCTTTGGATAGCTTTTGACGCAACATCTTTTCCCGGTTCTCAAACTGCCGGATTTTCTTCTTTCCGTCCTCAATCTCGGCTTGCAGTTCTTCACGGGTTTTCTCTCTCGGTTTTCTCATGGCTGGTCACTCCTTTCTGCCCGTCGGCATAGAAAAAGGACAGCCGATTTCTCGACTGTCCCTCTGTAATATTTTTTGTGCTTACTTCAATAATTTAATATCTACAAGTTGCTCTGCCCATATCGTTAAAATGGTTGCTGGCTCTCCCGTATACATTACCTCTACACGGTCGCCAAGCGAATAATCCCCGGCAGATTGTCCGTCTGGCAGGTCAATTCCATATACGCTGCTATATTCCGGGGCCTGTTCCTTATCCAAACGAACTCCTATGTGATTTGCGTATGGGTCGATTACAACAATTTCACCTGTGATGGTGTTGACAGAGCCGCTGTTTTGCTGTGCTTTTTCAACTAAGACTTGCAGGCATTTCGCATAATCCTCCGTTGAAATATTTTCCGAACTGACCACGAAGGCAACGTCATTTTGCAGAAATTCAGCATAATAGCAATCTGTTCCATTTTCATTTGTGTAGTGGAAAACTGCAAGCTCCCTGCCATTGATTTCTGTAAATTGTAACTCGTCCGCACTTAAATCGAAAACATCTGAAGTGTGCTTAAACACTTTAGAAAGGACGATGTTTATGTCCTGCGTTCCACCAGAATTTCGGAACTCAATAAAATTCCCATCATAATAAATTCCACGATTATCTGTTTGGTAAATACCAAAATCATTGCTCTGGAGTGTAAGGTAGGGAAGCGTTTCTGTAATTGGGAGTGATACATCAAAATATCTGAGCAGTTCTTCATAAGACATTGCGGTATAATCATCTGCCATAAGAGCGATACTTCCACTCGTGGCATTGAGTTCCTTAATTTCATTGAGGTTAAGACTAATACCTTGCTCAGGATTGTCCGACTGATTATCCGGGTTTGTAATGATTGGCGGTTCATATTCTGGCTGCGGCGTAGTTTGACTTGGAAGTTTCCACAAAGTCGCAAATGATACTGCTAACACAATAGCGGCACAAGCTGCTAAAGATGTAAACTTTACCCACCCATGCTTTTTACAATGGTAGTTTGCGGCTTCCTCATAATACTTGTCGTTGACTTCGCTCATGGCTTCGGAAAACAATTTTGTGTTCATACTAATACCTCTCTTTCAATCAAATATTGCTTCATCTTCTGGCGGATTAGAGCAAGCCGGACGGATACATTTTTTTCAGAGATACCTACGCGCTTTGCTATATCCGCGTAGGTATCTGCATACGCATAGCGGCGCATGAAGATAACGCGCTCTTTTACGGTCAGCGTATCCAAAAATGCTTCGATGATACGGGCTAACTCTCTGGCTTCAATTTCATCTTCCACGGTTTTTTGGTCTGCGATACAGCCCTCGATTTCCTCTAAGGCAATCGTATAGTGTCCGCTTCGTTTGGCTGCTTCCTTTCTCCAATAGATTTTGAGGGAAATGTTTCGCACTATTTTCACAATGTAACTAAGCAACGGGTTCGGGCGTACCGGGGGAATGGCGTTCCATGCGCCTAAGTAAGCGTCATTGACGCATTCCTCTGCGTCCTGTCGGCTGTTCACGATGTTATACGAGAGGTTGTGGCAGATTTTTCCGTATTTAATGTCCAGCTCCCGTATGGCTTGCTCGGAACGCTCAAAAAATAACTCAATAATTTTTTCATCATCAATCATTGCGCCACCTCCTTTCCGGCTTCACCTATATACTACGGTTTTCGCGGCAAATACTAAATGAAAGAGAAAAGTTTTTCAAAAAAATTATATCATACTTCGCGTGAGATTGCTCGCGGCAGCTTTCGCCGCTTCACTGGCGGCTCTCCGGCGTTCCTCTCTGTATGGGGCGGTCAGACGGAAAGAGAACCGCCCCTTGCGGATTTCAAACTCCATGCAGCCCGTGTCCGGGTCTGTGTCGGTCTGGCGGCACTGGTCAGGGTACTGTCCGGCGTAGGCGGCAAGCCGCTTCTTTAAGTCGGTGTTGTGGGTGCGGATATGGATTAGCGAGTCTTTCTCGTCAAACCAAATATCGGTGGTCTTTTCCTGCTTCGTAAGCCCTGTTCTCATAAACTCTCCTTTCTGCGCCCCTGTTACGCAATAGGGGCATTTTCCGGGTGTTTTTCCCGGCTCTTGACTTGGGGAAAATGAGGATTTTCAAATAGAAACCGCCCGGACGGGGAGTGTATCGTCAGGGCGGCTGTTATCGCGTGATTTCCGTTTTTTCCGGCTCTTGACCGTCAGACGCGGATAAACGCGAACTGTCGGCAAGCACCAGTTTGAGCAGCTTGTCGCGGAATGTTTCTGTGCTGCTGTGATTGAAAAATAACTCCGCAACAATGGTCTGCCCGTTCCTCTGGGTCGTGATGATATTGTCGGGGGTCTGTTCTGCCATAGGCGGCTCCTTTCTCCGGGCGCAAAAGAGGGATTTCCCGTAGTTCGGAAAATCCCTCTTGGTTGACGGTTATTCTGTTTTACTGTGCGGGCTGTGCGGCTGCCTGTGCCTTTCGCCTTGCCCGGTATTCCCGCGCTTTCATGCGGTCATACTCCCGCTGCTTTTCAAGATTTCTCGCCCGGTATTCCCTTGAATAGTTGCGGTGGTAGGCGCGGCTCTTTTCCTTTTTGGCTTCTTCGATTTCCTCCCGCATTTGCCGGATTTCCTGCTCGGTCGGCTCTGCAAGCTGTGTCACTTCATTCTCAAACTTGCCGATATAATTGAAATATATGCTGATGTGCTGGATTGCGTATCTCGCCCTTTTCTGGTCGCGCTCATGCACTTCAATCCGGCTGATAAACTCGTTGAGAATGGCGGGGGTAAGGTCGGTAAAGGCGGCATGGCGTTCCGTCAGCTTCAAAAACTTCTGCGCCCGTCCTCCCGTGTTCTCATAAGCGGATAGCTGCTCTTGGAGCGTGGCAAGCTCCGCTTTCAGCGCGTAGTATTCTTCCGAATACTTCTGCGACATCTGCTCATAGCGGTCTTGCGGGATCGCGCCGAGGGCGTTGTCCTCATAAAGCTTATTCAGCACCTTGTCAATCTGTTCAAGGCGAGTCGTGATTTGCGGAATACGCTTCTGCTGCTTCTTTGTCTGGTCGGTCTGCTGCATGGCAAGGTTCTTTTTCACTAATGCTTCAAACTCCGCCCGGTTGCTGATAGAATAGTCCTCGATTTTCTTCAGCACTTCCGCGATGGTCTGCATGAGCAAGTCCGCGTCCATGATGTGTGGGGAATTGCATTTGGGGTTTTTGGCTTTTCCCTTGTGGTACTCGCTGCAAAAAGCAACGTGCCGCTTGCCGCCGTTCCGATAATCAATACGAATGTGCATTTTTGCGCCGCAGTCCTTACAGAAAAGCAAGCCCGACAGAGGGTGGATTTCCCCGTCCCCGTTGGGGCGTCTGACGGGTGCGTTTTCCAAAATCCGCTGTACGGTTTCAAAATCGCTGCGGCTGATAATCGGCTCATGCACATTTTCTGTGATGTGCCATTGGCTCCGGTCTACATAGTGGTTATGTTTATCCCGGAAATGCTTTGTAGTCTTGAAGTTGACCACATCGCCGCAATACTCCTGCCGTGTGAGGATATTGGTCAAGGTGACTTTGTTCCACTTGCAGCGGTTATCCTCGTTGAGCGTCTTATTTTTACAGGTTCCCCGCCCTCGGTCTTTCATGTAGAAAGTGGGGGTTGGGATTTGCTCCTGTGTCAGATATACGGCGATTTGGTTGCGGTTCTTCCCACCGATAAACAGACGGAAAATCAAACGGACAACCTCGGCGGCTTCCTCGTCGATTATCCAAAAATCCTTGTTGTCCGGGTCTTTGACATAGCCGTAAGGGGCTTCGGTGACAATCGGCTTTCCACTCATGCCTTTTGTCTTAATGCCCGTTTTCACTTTCTTGCTGATGTCCTTTGCATACCACTCCGACATGATATTGATAAAGGGCGCAAACTCCAATGTATCGGGCTTCTCGCTGTCAATGCCGTTGTTGACCGCGATAAAGCGCACATTGTTCCGTCTGAATATCTCCATCGCGTTGCCTACTTGGAGATAGTCGCGCCCCCAGCGGGTAAGGTCTTTCATAATGCAGACACCGATTTTCCCGTTTTCCACATCGTCCATCATGCGGGAGTAGGCGGAACGGTCAAAAAACCTGCCGCTTTCGTCATCGTCGATGTAGTGCCGGATATTGGTTAGGTGCTGCCCTCTGGCATAGTTCTCCAAAAATATTTTTTGGTTCTGTATGCTGTTGCTCTCGCCGCCGTCCCTGTCCTCGTCGCCCACGGAAAGGCGGGAGTAAAGGGCTGTAATTTTGCTATAATCAGTCATGTGCATAACCTCCTGTGCGTCCATGTATGTGTCATTTACACTTAAAATTATGCACTCCAACGGGCAGAGCCATACTCCATACCGTGACGGTACTTCTTGGCGTTTTTACTTTTGAGGTACACCGCCAGACGCAGGCCAGCACCGCAGCACAGCCCTACCAGCAGATCCAACGGGTGCAGGCTGGGCCAGAAACTTTGCAGCGCCCCAGGCAGGACAGCAAACAGGGAAAGGAATTTCTCTGAAGCATTTGCCCCCTGAGCCAGTCGCCATGCCTCCCCGAAGTTAGTAGCAAACAGCCCCATCAGGAGATAGGGCAGGTTCAGCAAAACGAGCTTTTTGATGTCAAACTGCTTTTTCATCGTTCCAGCTCCTTTCGCTTGGTGCGGTCCACCACGGCATTTTTGACCATCTCTTTGAACTGACTGAGTTTTGCCAGCACAGACGGGCGTTCCGTTTTCTCGGCCTTCTTGACCTTTTTGCTGGTGTACTCGGTAAATGCAGCGGTCAGCGCATCGGCGTCACGGCCTTTGAAAAAGATCAGGTATTTGGGCGGGGAGCTGCTGCGGTCTTTCTTCACCGCATAGTCCACACCATATTTCCGGGCGATCTTCTCAAATTCCTTGATGGAGGGGTCTGTGATCTCGATATTGGAGATCCCCTGATTCTGACCAATGAGCTGCTTGACGGTCTGTTTGCCGTGGGGTGTCACAGGGGCATCACGGCTTCTCTGCTTTTGCAGCTTCTTTTCCTTGCAGTGGGCCATGTACTTGCTGATGGCGGCTTTGAGCAGCCTGCCGGTGAACTTTGTTCCGCTGACAACCAGCGTTAAAGTCCTGTTTTCCACTTCTTCCTGCATTTTCATCGCCTCCTATTACAATAAATTTGGACAGGAAAGCCGGGCAGCCAGTCCGGCTTTCTTT
>NZ_QSBX01000005.1:0-135384 GCF_003465835.1 Anaerotruncus sp. AF02-27
GCAGATACACACACTGGCGCATGAGTGCGCACATATCGCTCTGGGACACATTGGCCCCAGCGTGGACGCAGAGGAACAAGCGGAGCGGTTATCGTGCTTTATTCTGGGCTTTGCAAAGATGATGGCGCGGGAGGCGGCACTATGACGGCGAATGACTACATGGAAATTGTGACCCCGCTTATCAAAGAGGCATGGAGCGACGGGAAGGCCGGGAAGTACCGGGATGTCTGGGAATCATGGGCGACAGACAAGGCGGATACGATACAGAAGGCCATTGGTCATGTGCCCGGTGTAAATACAGTCGAGTTAATTCACATGATAGGCCGGGACTGTCTCGAAGCATGGGACAATGGACAGGCAAGCAATGGAGCACTCCGCTGAATTGAAAGTTTAAGCCAATGCCATTGGGCCCAAAATTGGGCTCAATGGTTCTTCTCATTGTGGGTATACCGTAAAGCGCAGGACACCTTATTGCAAGTCAATACGATTGACGCGCAAAGGGACTATCAGCCACCTCGTCCACAGGGGGGTGCGTCAAATTTGACGCAGGGGGACGATTTTTCATCTTCATTGTCTCCTGCCCGCCGTCAAGGCTCGGGAAATTTCCCTATACCTGCCGACAGCAGTGTCGCAAGGTTTGCTATCGACAGCGTTGTAGATACCTATTCGCCATTTTTGTCGAAAACTCCTTGTTTGCTTTATAAGCACCTAAAAAAACTAAGTGCAGCGCTGCACCTAGTTTTCAACCTTGTATATCTGGCGTTACAAAGTCTATAAGGCATATACAAATTAACCGCAGCGCTGCGGTTAATTTTGAACCTCGGTTCAGCGCTGAACCGAAGTTGATTATAGACAGCGGTGTCGCATACCAATCAGCTAGACAACACTGTCGCATTGAACCTACCGACAGCGGTGTCGTTAGTTTCGGTGCATGAAATTTCGTGCAGGGGGAGGGCTTGCCAAGCTAAACCTTCTTTCAGTATCTTGCAAATTGCAAGGTACTGACGGAAAGCTTCACAGTACCCGCGTTTTCAATGAGGACGGCATTGTCGTGGGGTGGTGAAACGCTACCTTGCGGTATCCACCACAAGTGGTGGGGCCGTACCAAAAAGTACAGGGATAGCGGGCGACACCGCGAGCCCCAGTTCTTCATAGTAAAATTTCCCCACGGGAATTTAAAATCTCATTTCGGGGATTTTCCATAAATGGCAGGGGCCTTGTGGTGTTGGCGATTATGGTTAGCCACTTGCCCGCTACCGGGGGACTTCGCTGTGGGTACTATTTGGCTAATTTGTATCCCTTAAAAGATAAGATTTAGGAAAGATAGAATAACAATTAACCTTTAACCTTGTGGTGTAGCGGGCTCCTGACAAGCTCGGTTTCCTAGTCATCGTAACGGGTTCGCGTGTACGAATTCCAAAAGATGGGTTCCTGCATTTCATACGCTACGGCAAGCCCGCAATGGAACACCTATCACATAGATTGAAAAATGCAGAACGGGAGCTTATATATGGTGTTGGGGGACAGCAAGCAGCGCCTGCAAGACCGCATGGACAAGGTTCTGAAAGGCGAATGCGCCCCGATGGGATTCGACTATGCGACCACGGCAAAACTCTGATCCGCCCGAAACGGCGGCCGTTCGACCGATGTCTTTGTTTTGGTTGCCGTTTTTTGTATCCTCTCCTTGCCGGTGGCAGTTCTCTTTTTCATTAACGACTATGAAACCATCTAAAAATCACCCTGAAAATAAAGATTTTCTATTGACATTTTTATAATGAACTGGTAAACTGCATTTAGGGAACGTTCCCAAATGATGCGGGAGGTGATTCTGGATGCAATTTTCCATCTGGGATGTGGCGGAACGGGCTGGCGTTTCAAAAAGTACAGTATCTCGCGTTTTGAATGGCGGTTCTGTCAGTGAATCCACCCATCAGAAGGTGATGGAAGCGATCCAGGAGATGGGTTACCGTCCCAATTATAACGCTCGCAACCTGCGTGGGAACAAAAGCACGGTCATTGGCGTGCTCTCAATGGGCGGTGCTATGTTCCGGGAACATTCCTTGTGCATTCGCTTTTCAGGTGTATCCGATATTCTCCAGCAGCACGGCTATGACCTGATGCTGGTTCACGACGATTACGAAAGTTTGAACGGCATCTATACCCCCAAATGCATGACCTATCTGAGTGAAAAGCGCATAGACGGCCTCATTACACTCGGTACCACTGACCAGATCGAGGAACAGATCAAAAGTGCGGCCAGCGTATTCCGCAATGTTGTCTATACCGGTGAGCGTGTCCTGAAAGACAAGGGCTTCCGGGTATATTTGGGGAATTATCACTACAGCTACGACTTATTTTCCATCCTTTTGGAGCAGGGACACCGCCGTATCCTGGTGATCTACGGCGATCAGAACAACACTCTGCAGAAATTCCGCAAACAGGCTTTTCAGGACGCCTGTAAAGCCCTGCACACGCCGGAACAAGACATCTGCCGGTTCTATAACCCCTATGTCGAGGACAGGTGGATCGTGGGTCCAGCGCAGGCGATGGAAAACCTTTACAAAACCTACAGGCAGGGCGGATATACCGCGCTCTTTGTCGACGAGACCACCGACACCCGCCAAATTCTGAGTACCTTCGGCCGTTATGGAATGTCCCCTATGCGGGACTATTCCATCGTGTCCATCGAGGGTGAGATAGAAGGTAGCCAGCAAGGGATGGAGATCATCACTTCGGTACATCTGCCGGACTATGAGTATGGCCGCCGGATTGCCGAACTTATGACAGAAGTGATCGAGAATGAATCCTTGGTCTGCAAGGATGTGCATATGGCTTATACGCTTGTCAGGGGCAAATCTGTTCAGAAGCTCGCCCCCAATAAGTGAGGGATTTTTTTGATTTCTTTTGGGAACGTTCCCAATTTGTTCTGTATACACTTTGCGTTCCGGAACCGCAGTGTGATAAGCAAAGATATGGGAGAGGAGGACTTTTTCCAGCGCAAAACCACTATTTTATAGGAGGATAGATGTGATGCAAAACAAAAAAGCGTTTCACTATGCCTTTGCCGTTGCAGGCGCTTACTGCTTAGTGATTCCGGCAATTTACCTGTTTAGCAACCCGTTCAGCCTGTATATGCTGCCAATTGTGGAGGATTTGGGAATCAGCCGCGGCATGTATTCCCTCCATCAGACGGTGCATGAGCTTATTTCCGCGGTCGCGTACTTTATGTATGTGCGCATCCAGAAAAAATTCGGCCTGCGCGAACTGGCCACAATGGGCCTTCTGTGCGCGGCGCTCTCGGCCATCTGTTATTCCACCGCACACAGCCTGCCGTTGCTTTTTATAGGCGGCGCACTCTCCGCAATGATCTGGCCGCTGGCCAGCCAGGTGACCGCGGGAAGCATCGTGAACAACTGGTTCGCCAAAAAGAGCGGTACTGTTATTTCGATCATCTTCGGATGCGGCAATATCGCTGGCTTCTTTAATGCCAAGATCATTGCCCACTGGATCGAGCACTATGGTTGGCGCCGTTCCATGTTCTACACCATGATCATCATGCTGGTTGTCGCTGCAATTGCATATCTGGTGATCCGCAGCCATCCCAGTGAGAAGGGTGTCCGGGCCTGGGGAGCTCCCGAGGGTACCGAAGGCGAACCGGCGATCACCGCCGAACCTGATCCCAACACGCTTCCGGGAGCGGTATTCAAGGACTCCGTCAGAAACGTCAAGCTTTACAGCGCTTATGCCTGGTGCTTTATCACCGGCATTATCGTGTACCCCGTCCAGGGTATCATCCCCGCCCAGCTTCAGGACATCGGCTTTGATGCCGCAGCCGTCAGCAGCGCGGTCGGAATTATGAGTATTGGTTCCCTGGTGCTGCTGATCCCGCTGGGGCAGGTGATCGACCGCTGGGGCATCCGTCTGGCCACCGTGGCCTGCGTCGCCTCCTATATCGGGATGATCGTGCTGCTTCTGACCATTACCCCCAGCGCCACCTTCCTTGCCACCGTGGCGGGCTTCCTCATGGGAGCGGCGATCCTGCTGTACACCATTCTGCCGCTGTTTATGAAGGAGGTCTTCGGATTCCGGGAATTCGCCAAGTTCATGAGCTATTCGGTCATCTTCCGAACAATCGGCAACGCACTCGGCTCGCCGATGCTGAACTTTGTGTATGACCACGTCGGCTCCTACCGAATCGTTTTGCTGATGTTCGCAGTAATCTCTGTGTTGCTTCTGGTGTTCGGTGTAATCGCCACAAGCAAAAAGAATCCGCTTTGGGTGGAAACCCGTCCCGGATATCCTGGCTATGTCGCTCCCAAGGAATCAGCCTCGGTTTAAAAGTGAGATCAGAAAAGAGGAGAAGTAACCATGCAATATACCCGTAAATTGGGCGCTTATGCCGCGGGCCTAAAATATGAAGACCTTCCACCCGAAGTGATTGAGCAGGCGAAAAAGATCACCCTTCATGTGATTGCTGTCGCCATCGCCAGCATGAACGTCCCCACCGCCCAGCGTACCGTGGATATGGTCCGTCAAAAGGGAGGAACCCCTGAGGCAACTGTCTGGGGAAGCGATGGGCTGAAAGTGCCTGTGGAAGAGGCTGGGTTTGCCAATGGTACGACCGCCGATACCCTGGATTGGGAGGACTGCACATGGACCGGGCATGCGTCCGCCGGCGTCATCCCCGCGGCCTTTGCACTGGCTGAAAAGCTTGGTTCAGGCGGCAAAGCCTATCTGGAAGCTGTTGTGGCCGCCTATGAGGTGTACCAGCGCATTGCCATGTCGGTACAGCCCGACCTGTCCAACTACTTCGGCAAAGGCAAGGGCTGGGGGCTGGTCTGTTGGCAGATCTTTGCTTCCACCGTGGCCGCCGCCAAAATGCTGAACCTCGACGGCGACGGGATTGCGGCCGCAATCACCAAGGGCGCTTATCTGACCCCGTTGACCCTGGGGGACACCGGTCTGACGGATACCTACCATGTGGCGCACGGCGTTTCCGCCCGGTGCGGCATCAACAGCGCCCTGCTCACAGAGATCGGCTTCGAACCCTATCTGGACGGCCTGGACGGCAACAGCGGCTTCTGGCGCCAGATCTGTGACCGTGTGGATTGGAGCTGGCTGGACCGGGATCTGGGATCCGACTATCTGATTATGCAGACTTTGTTGAAGCATTGGCCGGTAAACGTCTGGATCGAAGCCCCGCTGGACGGCCTGGATATTCTGCGCCGCCGGCATGGATTTGAAGCAGACGATATCGAGAAGATCCGCGTTTCTCCGCAGCTGGATATCTATACGGATAAGGGGATGACCCGGCCCTATGTCTTTATGCAGGCGCAATACAGCGTGCCGCATTGCTTCGCAGCCTATCTGGATAATCCCAACCCCTCGGAGAACTGGTTTACCCAGGAGAGCCGGGAGCCGGTGGGCCGTGTGGCGGAGCTGTCGCGGCTGGTGGAGTTCTTTGGGCCTGAGATGGATCGTTATGAGGCATTCCTGATCTTTATGGATCGGGATTTCCCTGAAACCACAGTGGAAGTTGTGCTGAAAGACGGGCGTACTGTGCGGGAGACGCTCAAATTCCCGAAAGGGCATCCTCAGAACAACTTCACCTTCCAGGAGGAACGGGAGCATTTCATGTATTGCGCGGCCCCCTTTATTGGAGCGGAGAAGGCACGGAAGTTTGTGGATGCGGTGGAGCATTTGGAGGAGTGCACTGACCTGCGGCAGCTTGCCCAACTTCTGATCCGGTAGCTGGAGCTTCGACAGGCTGGCGCCTAGGCGCCAGCCGTCCGCAGCTTTACGATTGAGGAGGGGTATCATGAGTAACAAAACTGAAAAAGCGAATGAAAAGCTCAGCTTTGCTGAATGTTATTCAACCGGGATCGGCATGGTGATAGGCGCAGGCATTATTACAATGACAGGCGTCTGCATCGGATTCACCGGCAGCGGTGTTTTTATCGCATATCTTTTGGCAGGTGTAGCGGTTCTGCTGGCGAACGGGCCGCTGCTGCTGACCGCGGCGGTGCTGCCCCGCACCAGCGGCAACTATGTGTACGCAAGCATGCTGAACCGAAAGCTTGGCGGAGTCTATGCCTGCATCATCTTTCTCACCGATGTCACAATCGGATATATGGGCATTTCCTTTGCAAATTACCTGGAAAGCTTGGTTCCAATCAACAAGACGGTTACCGCTCTGGTTGTGGTTACCATCTTCTTTGTGGCCAACCTGTTCGGTGGAAAAAGCGTGGCCCGGGTACAGACCCTTTTGAATATTGTGCTCGTATTGGCATGGGGGAGTTTTTTGGTATTGGGCCTGCCCCAAGTGAATCCTGCAAACTTCTCTCATGAAAACCTGTTCCCCAACGGTGCGGAGGGGATCAAAGACTCGGTGACCATGCTGGTATTTGCGATGGGCGGCGGTCTGTGGCTCACCAACAGCGGAGGTCGGGTGAAAAAGCCACACAAGACGATTCTGTTGGGCAACTTGGCAATTACCGGGTCAGCAATGCTTCTGTTCTCGTTGATCGCGGTGGTGGCAGCCGGCGTCCTGCCTTTGAGTGAAACGGCAGGACAGCCGCTCACTGTCGTGGCGCGGCAGATCTATCCCGGCAATACATACCTGTTCTTTGTGGTGGGCGGTGCCCTGATTGCCCTTGCAACCACCATCAACGCTTGCTTTCTCAACACAGCCAACGCGCTGGTGCGCAGCAGCGAAGAGGGATGGTTCCCCGGTTACTTGGGCCGGCTGAACCGGTATGGTGTGCCCTACATCCTGTTGAGCCTGCTGTTCGTCATCACCATTGCCCCCATCATCTTCGGCATCGACACCACACTTTTTTCCCGCATGACCACCGGACTCACCTATCTGACCAAAATTGTTCCGAACGTTGCATGTATCGCGGTTCTGCGGAAATACCCACAGATCTGGAAGGACTCCAAGCTGCATATGAGCACGCCCGTGCTGACGGTGTTCCTGTTGGTCTGCTATGGCACGCTGGGATGGATTGTTTATGAAAACATGAAGACCTATCCGCCTGTTCTGCTGGCCGTCGTTGTTGCGGTGCTGGGCATCACGATCCTGTTTATTACCTTCCGTGAAAAAGAGCAAATTCGTATCAAGGCGGAACGGAATATTTCTGATGATGACATTCGGTTTTAATCCCTTCCCGCGCCCCGTCCGGGAACATTCCGAACCTATAAAAATCGCCGGTCATTCGACCGGCGATTTTGCTTTCGTAAGGCAACCGCTGGCTCTGTCAGTGGTAAGGAAAAGGTTTTGGCTATGGACGAAAAAGGAACTCCCCGATAGATTAAAGTAAAGATCTGCCAACCTAACAAGAACAACGGGGAGGTCTTTTCTATGACAGAGAAAGACATAGGTGTCTTCCTTGTCCTCGTCGTCAGTGGTAATGCACTCAATCCAATGGTTCAGCAGGTCCATATCCCAAAAGACATTCTTCATCAGGTCCACCCGTTTGGTGTCCATCGTCGCCACATCCATGCTGATTTCGTCGGCCGGAATGGACTTGACCGCGAATATTGCCACAACGTCGGTCCAGTTGTTCGGGACGGTACGGCCTTCGGCCCGGCGCGGAACTTCCGCGTCTCAAAAGGCCGTCCGGCTTTCTGCGAAGTACGGACGGCTTCTTTCGCCAACTTTGAATTGCGGCCTGGCGTGTGGTTTCGCTGTAGCCGGTTGGAAAAGAATTGTCCTGTTCGCCGCGCCCATTGGGGAAGCCGCGCTGCTTCAGAACTTTTCCAGATCCGTACTTCACTGTCCGGCCTGTACCGGAAGCCGCGCCCTTCACAGACGCCTCCACCCGGCTCGCCGCCTCTGCGTTGGGGCTTTCCTCCTGCTCCCAGTCGGGCGCGGCCTGGTTCATCAACAGTAGGAATTCACTGTTGGAAATTATGCTTTTTGCTTTTTCAGATTTCAGGGCTTGGCCGAGATTCTGGAAGATTCCGGTTGCCAACGCTCCGTACTTTTTGTATCTCTTCCAGCTCACATCAAGGAAGCTGGTGAACCACTCGTAGGAGAACAGGACGGACAATTCATCAAAATAGAGCCATGTACGGCGGCCCTGCTTGCGGTTGTCCATGACGCGGTTCATCATGCTCTCCATGAGAGCGAGCATTCCAAAAGGCCGCAGTTGGGTCCCCAGGTCGGAAGTGTCAAAGGACGGGATGCGGTTTTCGGTGTTTAGGTTGGTGGGCTTCGCAAAAATATCCAGACTTCCCTTGATGAACAGTTCACTTGCTAGAGCTATTCTGTGCGCTTCCGGCTCCGGTTGGGCCGGTAGGATTTCGTAGAGGTTCACCAGAATGAGGGCTTTTTTGCGCCGGAATGCTTTTGGTAACGGATCGGCAATGAAAAATCCTATCAGGGAGTGCTCAGCGCGGAGCGTCACGCATTGGAGAAGCTGAGAAAATCTTTGCGGGCCGCGCCTCCATCGAATGCAATCAGGTTGACCTAAAGGGTCTACAGACCGAGCTTGCGGAGATCGACGAGAACCTTGTGCGGCACAACCTGAACCACATCGACGAAGCGGATCAGCTTTTGCGGCGCAAGGAGATTTACGAAGAACTGCACCCGGACACTAGGCCTGGAGGCGACAGAAAAAGCGAAAGTTTCAAACGGAAACAGTTTCCGTTTGATTCCACAAAATCTTTTGCCGCAGATACGGCTGCAAAGACCGGAATTACAGAGAGGGCTGTTAGAGGCAAAATACAGATCGCCAAGAACTTGACATCAGCGAGCGTAACGCAATCAAGCTGGCGCAGATCAAGGACGAGGACAAGCAGAAAGCGGCGGCACAAAGGCCCTTCTAACCTTGTTGTTTCCACATTTGATAAAGGTTACGGCCAGACCGTCTAAAGGCCGCTGCGCGGGCTTGCAAGCCGTTCACGCGCTAAGATATGGCTTTGTCACGACCGAAAAGTTTTCGTTTGCGATAATGTCCCCACTTGTGGCAGAAGCCGTCTCTGATACAAAGCCGTGCCCACTTGTGGGTACGCTCCACAAAAAATGGAGCGTCGCCACCAATGGCAACGATTGATAAAATAATCAACCGTGAAAAAATTCGTAGTTACTCTCCGTCCTTCGGGGCGGCTTTTTATTCTCGTTATGGTGGAGCAAAAATAGCAAAAGTAGCAAAAATGGAGTTTTCCCCACAAGTGGGGATGCTCACCAAATTTGGCGACCGTCGGCGATATAGATATAAAATTAGCGGGCAACCCACGAAGGGAAGCCCGCTTTCTTTATGCTTATTGAGCTTTTTTAATCTCTCTGATTTGGGAAGTATGAGCAGACACAACTCGCTCAAGGGTACGGATTCTGTCTTTGAGTTCGTCAATCTCATAGACCCGTTCGAGTTTTCGAGTGATTTCTCCGTACTGTTCAGCAATCAAGCTAATATTGTGGTCTTGATGCTCCAGTAGTACCCGTGTTTGGCGGCTATCTGTTTTGACCTGTTCAACGTCTTGCCTTACCTGCTCCACGTCATTCTCAATGCGATCTAGCCGCTCTCCGATGGGCTGTAATTTTATGTCCATCAGCTGTGAGAGCTCAGCGCGTAAGGAATCGTTATTTTGCTGCATCAACTGAGCAAGGGCCTTTAAATCATTCTGATCTAACATGGGGTTCCCTCCTACCTGACAGTTACGCTTTGCCTTTGATGAGCTGCAATTCAAAGGTGTTTCTGGCGGTGACGGTCTCCACGTCTTTGATGGAGCGCTCCAAAGCGTCGACTTTTTCAGACAGAGCTTCAGAGACGTGCTCGCTCGCCTCAGTGACAATTTCTGCAATTGCGGAATTGTTCTTTTGCAGGGCGCTGGCTATTTCCTCTTTTACGTATTCCTTCATTTCGGCAGTCTGCGCTTCCAACATGTTTTTTATTGATTCCAGCAGCATTTTTTCATCCATGTGCTCAACTCCCTTACTTTGTGAGTTAGATTATACCACGTTAAGGATTAGCCCACAATGGGCGATATTGCCAAAAGCGAACGGTTATTCTTCCGTCTGTTCCTCTGGGACATACTCCATGATGTCCCCCGGCTGGCAGCCTAAAGTGCCGTAAGGCATTGAATTCAAATAAAGGCCATGCTATAATCGCACTAGGCACTGTCGATCCCAGCGGCAGGCGG
The DNA here is from genome assembly GCF_003465835.1 of Anaerotruncus sp. AF02-27. Classification (NCBI taxonomy): domain Bacteria; kingdom Bacillati; phylum Bacillota; class Clostridia; order Eubacteriales; family Oscillospiraceae; genus Anaerotruncus; species Anaerotruncus sp. AF02-27. The sequence goes on from NZ_QSBX01000005.1 coordinate 10,144, forward strand.
TTAAGTCTTAGCCCCTGAAAGGGGGCGTTGCTTATGGATTATGGTTGGGTCATCCTTGTGTTGATCGCAGCAACCGGATACATACTCGCAATAAAAAAGAAGTAGCCGCCCACACTCCTACATGTAGCGGCTACTCTTTGTAACTCTACTGGGGCGTAACCGTCTGTCGGCAGTGCCCTTTTGTATCTTTATTATATGAATTTTTTGTTGTATTGTCAAGCCGGGGCTGCTCCCCGGCCTTTTCTTTATCTCGCTCGATCTGGTTGCGGATTGCGCAAATTAATATTTCCATAAATAACTTGACTTTTTGCGTGACACTAATTATACTTTAGGTGTGGCAAAAAGTGAGGTGATGAAGTGTCCCCACGTACAGGAAGGCCAAAAGCAGAAAAGCCCAAGGATATCCGATACAGCGTCAGGCTGGACACGGAAACCGAAGCCAGATTGCAGGCGTTTTGCGATGAGCATAAAATCTCAAAGGGCGAAGCGATTCGGCAGGGAATCCATTTGCTTTTGGCACAAAAAAAATAAGAGCAACCGGGTGATTGTTTGGCGACGCTCCCCGATTACTCTTTGAACCAAACCCACAAGGGGCTTGATGAATCTATTATACATCAAGCCTTCTGTGAGTGCAACCAAAGGTACTGTAAAGTAAACATGAAAAAATAGGACCCGAAATCAGCCAATATCGCTATGCAACGAGCTGAAGCTCCCGTTTACGCTTTTTGGATAGCCTGAGTCCGGCGCACTGGGCCGGGGTAAGGTTGTTCAAGGTGGAATGAGGGCGGACGAAGTTGTAGAAGAAGATGAACATGGAAATGAGGTTGTTGGCAGAAGCGAAAGAGGAAAACCCCTGCTTGGTTTTGTACCATGCCTTAAACTGCTTGTTAAAGCACTCTATGAGGTTGTTGGTAATATCATCGTGGAAGCTCTCCACGCGGATATGCCGGACCCCATGCAGCGTCTTGACGGGCATCTGGTAGGCAAAATAGCGGTCGCTCACAATGGCCTGCGGAGTCCCCATAGGCTTCACGGCTTCCAGTATGGTAAAAGCCTGTGGGCTGTCCCTGTGGCGGTCCAGATGGAAGCCGAGGACAAAGCGAGTCTCGCTGTCCAAAATGAGCCAGAGGTAGTATTTCTCGCCCTGTATATTCACAACAGTTTCATCGGCGTGCCACTCGTCAGAGTTGAAATTTAACGCTGGAATGAGCTGTATCGCAATATTCTGGAACATTGGGGCGAAGCGGGTACACCAGTTGCTAATAGTCGTGTGAGACACCTGGACATTCATCACGGTACGCAGAATCAGAGCGATATTGCGGAACGAGTTCTTGCCCAGGTAGAACATGGTCAAGGCCATGAGGATCACATGGACCGGATAGCGCATCCGCTTAAAATCTGTCTTTCCAAAGAGCTTGGACATGGATGGAGCTGAGATAGCAGTAGGCTTTGGTACAAAAACGGAGTGGCGGCACTTCTTGTCTGTGCAAGTGTAGTGGATGTAATGCGTCCTATCGTGATGCACATACATTGCCTTTCCGCAAACAGGACACAGAGGATATTCCTTTGTTCGAGAGCGACCCCGTTGTTTCGTTGGAGTATCTGGTGCCCATTGGTGCCAACACTTCTTGCACTGGTACTTCTGATGCCCAGCTTTATCTTTTCCGTAGCGATTAAATCCCGTTTTGTTGTTGCACTTCGGGCAGCATCGTTGGTATAATTTTGCCATGAAGACTCGTCTCCTTTCTGGGAGTACATGTGTTTTGTGGTGAAACCATTGTACCAGAAGGGCTGACGGGTCTTCAACTTTCATTTAACTTTACAGTCCGCAACCAAATCACAGGAGGTATTTTTTATGATTCAGTTAACCGACAACCTAGTTGTCACGGCAGATCAGTATCAATACATTGTGGGTACGCCACGGGAGAACGGGGTGAAGCACGGTAAACTACGCAACCCGAGATATTAACTACCCTAGCGGGAGCGGTCAAGGGCGCGCTCTCCCAAGCGCTGCGCGATAAGGTAGCAGACGGCACGGTTACCACCCTGCGCGGCTGGCTGGATGAGTACCAGAAGATCACGGACGCATTCACAGAGCTTGTAAAGCCTCTGGAATAGGTGTCACGGCACGGGTAGGCGCGGTAGAGGGCCATAGCGCCGCCCGTTGGGGTAGTTTTACCTTTAAGGGGTATAAGCTCTTAAAACGGGCGCTATTCTCTTACTTTTAGAATTGCTTGACTTTCAATGCTTCACTTTTAGTATTGACTTCATCATTCAAGAATGATAGAATGACAAAGAAGGGAGGAATGAAAATCAAGACGTTAACAGTTCGGCTTGATGATTCCCTTCATCAAGAGTTTAAAATATACTCGATAAAGCAAGGAAAAGATATGCAGGCAATTCTAATTGAGTATATAAAAAAACTACTTGATGAAGATAGCCAAGCCAAATAAAAGAATAATGCATCCCGCCACCTTCCACAGCTACGAGATGCATTATCGTCCCACAACCACAAGGGTTTATGGTAAATCTATTCTACCATAAGCCTTCTGTGAGTGCAACCAAATCACAGGAGGTATTTTTTATGCGTCAGAAAATTTCGATCTCGGCTGAACTGATAGCGTGTTTGGCAGAGATCAACAGCGATCTAGGTTATATACTCGACGATGGAATTAACGATGATGCGCGGGAGAGTCTTGCATTTTTGCATACCAGAACTTCAACGTTAATTAATCGGGTGCAGCAGAGTTTGGCAGGTGAGAGCGCATGAATGCACCAAGGATGCGCTTTCCAGCGCAAACGCTGGCCGAGCTGAAAAAGGACGATCCCGACACCCCGATATCCTTGAACTATATCAGGCGGCTAGCCAAAAGCGGAAAGATATCCGTTGAGAAGATCGGTAGGCGCACACTGATAAACTACGACAGCTTACTTGAATATTTGAATTCTCTCGAAGCGGATGAGCCGATATTCGGGAAGATTCGCCGGATTGGATAGGAGGTATTCACATGACAGTAAAAGACGCGAGCACCCTGTCGGATTTAGCAAATATCAAGCAGAATGTCACCAAAGCATACCAATATGCCCGTGACATGCAGGATGTCTACATCGTAAAGACGGAGGAAGCGAAAAAGAACCAGCCTTTGTGTGAGGCCTACTGCTTCGCTGCTGAGCGCATGGATATTTTGCTTGACTATCTGGCGTTGTCCATGACGGATATCGAGCTTGCAGAGGAAGGCACACAGGGGCCGGATTTGGGCTTGTGAGGTGCCGGTATGGAAATAACCTCTGTCAAGCTTCGGGCGCTCTATAGCGGATCTGACCGACTGCGTGCGCTGGTGTCCGTGACCTTCGATAACGAGCTTGCCGTGCATGATATCAAGGTCATAGCGGGTAAAGAACGCCTGTTTGTGTCCATGCCAAGCCGGGAAGCGGACGGGCGGCATCTGGACATTGTGCACCCGATCAATCAGGCTTTCCGGGACAAGCTGGAGAAAGCTGTCCTGCGGGCCTATCATTTACATGATTAACAGAACATCAAAGGAAAGGACTTGATACCAATGGGCTTGAAAATAGAACGGAAGGAACAGCCGCTTAACACAGCAGTGGGAGACGAAATGCAATCCTTATGCGGTAGAATTTCTGATGAACTGTATATGAACGTTCGGCTTCCTCTTAAACTTGCGCGAACAGTGCTTTCGGACCAGCAAGGGCAATATTTTATAGAAGAATCGGCGGGCGAATGTCTAACTGACATGGCCTTTATTGCTGATGGCTATGGAAACGCCTATAATCGTAATGAAATCATAGTCGAGAATGTTCGTGAGGCTTACGATGCGCTCGATAAGATCATTGGTCGATTAAACGATTTTAACCAAAGATTGCAGAGATCGTGGGAGGTGCAGTCATGAAAAAGTATGACGAGCTTCCCGGCTTCAAACTGGCCGGTGAATACACCGATCCTGATATTGGCATCCCCCTGCCGGTCTATGAAATGCCAATGGAGAAGGCGGAGAGCTGGAACGCAAAGGCGAAACGGCTGAATATGCAGGAAGGCGCAGGGGCTCATGGCTGAGGTTAACGTCTATGTAAACCGGTATGCAGACTATGCCCGAGTGATCGGAGAGCGCCCATCAAGGTATGGAGACCGGGGGTTTGTGAGTTCCCCAAAAAACGGTATCTACATGGTATTCATCAACGAACGGGACGACATCGACGAGCAGATACACACACTGGCGCATGAGTGCGCACATATCGCTCTGGGACACATTGGCCCCAACGTGGACGCAGAGGAACAAGCGGAGCGGTTATCGTGCTTTATTCTGGGCTTTGCAAAGGTCATGGCAACCATGCAGGCATAAAATTAGCGGACAGCTTTTGATGGCTGTCCGCTTCTTTTTCAGAGATATACTTTACTGAGATCGGTTCCCACAGAAAGGCCTTTCATAAATGCGAGCCGGTGACAGATCACACCGAACCGCCGCATAATTTCCTCCGGGGTTGCGTCAGCTGGGGGCTTCGGCATCTGCTCAACGATCAATGCAAAATCCTGCTCAAAGTCCTGCCGGATGATCCCGGCCAATTCGTTTGCTAGTTCAGTCATTTTCGCTGTCCTCCTTCAACAGTTCGTAGGGTTCCACTTCCAGGGCCTGTGCAATCCCGACTATGGAGCATAGTGTCGGGTTGCCGTTGCCGTTTTCAATTCGGTTTAAAGATTTGACGCTCAGCCCGGAGTGATATGCTAAGTGTTCCTGGCTGACGTGTCTTTCCTGTCGAAGCTGCTTGATGCGCTTCCCCAAGATGTCGTATTGGTACAATGTTTTTCCTCCCGTCCTGATAAGCATTTTGGTGCTTATTTGGTGTTTGTAAACACCAGCACAGAAGGGAATAGGTTAGATCAGAGAACAAAAACATGTGGAATAATGCCTGTAAATAGGCATTTCTTAGAGTATCCCAGATACAACTAAATGTTGTTTTTCAAGTTCAAGTCTTGTCACCTCGACCATCTACAAACCCATATGAATAGCTGATTTGAAGCTATTCATATGGGTTTGTTTTTTGTCTGAATAAGTGCCAAATAGGCTGAAATTACATTGAAAATGGGCGTTATGCTTGTCAAATGCTCGTCAGAACGTGTGTTCGATCTGCTTTAACCTTCTTTAATTTTCAGGGTTTTTACCTCCTTGTAGCGCCTTTCTTGGGATCTCACTGCAGGATCCCTTTTTAGATATTCATCCAGTTTGTCCATGTTTTTGCACTTAAACTTTTTGTCGAGATGTGTATAAATCCTCAACGCGATTTTGATGTCCACATGTCTGGCTTGCTGTATTGCCGTAAATAATTATCCATTCCTGCAAGACACATCATAGTTATAGCTGTTATTGGTGGGATCAGGAAGGGGACTCCGTGCAGATTGTGTTTGCTTTTATATTCTTCCGGGATGTTTCCGCACCTCCTATTTAAGTCGGCAAAATAGCTTTCCCACATTCTTTTCCACTCGTTGTCAGATATCATCAGGCCGCGAACGGTGGTGCAAACGAGATCGTCAGACTTTGCGTTTCAGAATGACAGCCGAATTCAGACGGTCACAAACGCATCCGCCGCAATGGACGGCACGGACCCGAAAAGCGATGAAAGCCGGTTTCCCCGGATTGACAGCTCGCGCAAAAAACCGCGTACCAGTGGGAATGCCTACGATTATGAAGCTTGGGCCTGTGAGGTGAGCGGTGTGGGATATGCCAAATGCACACCGATACAATACGGCCCGGGCACGGATACCTGATCTTCAAGCTGCTGGATGCCGGGACTAGATATGAGCCGATAACGCAGCCAAAAAAGACCACATCGGGCGCGAAGTTTCCCTTTGCGTTTTTGCACCAGCCGGAGACGATCCCAGAATAGCAGACTGGATACACGGAGAAAATTGCGGATATCAAATATCCGTGGCTGAGCGGGACGCTTTGCAAACGAAATATGGCGGGTTCGTGACCGATATACGGGCAGTGACCAGCAAATACAGGGGGTAACAGGATTGGATGATTTGGCGGTAAGACTGGCCGAAGTAGACCAGCGGGGAAAGTCTAATACCCATCGGATAGACGACCTTGAAAAGCGGACGGACACCTTGCAGGAGCTGACAACCTCAGTGAAGCTGCTGGCGGCGAACATGGAACGGATGGCGTCGGAACAGATGAAGCAGGGGGACAGGCTCACAGCGCTGGAAAAGCAGCCGGGGGGAACGCTGGAACAGTATGACGAGGACAAATCTTCACCAGCGCGGTATCCACCCTGTCAGGCGGGCTTGTGGGGGCACTGGTGGCAATGATGATTAGATAGAAGAAGCTGCAACGGTAGCGATACAGAGGAGAAATAAAAAGACGGGGCATGTGCCCCGTCTTTTTATGTAAACGCTGAATTATTTTTTGATCAGTGCTTTGTCAGTGATAATGATATGCCCTGCACTTGTGGTTGTGAAATGCAGATAACCGGATTTATCGAGCCAGTAATTTGGTGCCTGAATTAAAGTGATCGTCTTTTTGGTCTTATCATAGGCATAGAATTGCAAAGTTTGTCTGTTGAGCTTTGAAAGATCAGGCTTCACTGCGAAAGTGACCGGCATTCCAAACGTTCCGGCCTGGTCAAACTTGATGATTGCCATCTGGTTTGAATAGATCTTTGCAAGCGTTGCTCGGATAACGCTGTCATCGGTCTTTAGGCTGAACTTGAGATTTGCCAGAGCAGTCCATTTTGTGGGATCAAAAGTTGCGCGATACTGAAGCACGTTTTTCTGGGTTGTGCGGTCAATCTTCCACTTTTCGAGTGAAAGGGTAGAGGTCACCGTAACGCCTTTGTTTGCGGCAGCGGTAGCTGCTGCTTTTGCGACAGCTTTAGCCGTCTGCGGAGAAACTTCGGTGCCGACTTTGATGGTGGCGTTCGCAGAGGCCATGTTGAGTCCCGCCTTTTTGGCGGCGGCGATTGCATTGCTGACTGCGTTTGTGGTGCTTTTGGTCGCTGTGGCAGTTTTCACAAGACTGACGTTTGCAGTTCCGCCCGCTCCGCCGCCACCGCCTTTGCCACCACCACCGCCGCCTTTTCCGCCACCGCCGCCACCACCGCCACCGCCACCGCCGGAGGAGGATGAGGAGAGCAGCTTTGTATCGGAGATCAGATAAGCGCCAAGGGAGGAAACATTTGCGGACCAACCCGCGATGCCGGTGTTCTGTGTGTCGGTGCGGTAGGAGAACTTACTGGTGATATCGGCCAGCGTGTCACTGCCACTGATAGAATAGACATAGCAGCCGGAAGAGGACACACCGGGTCCGCCGAGCGTCAGGGTAACGGAACCGCCGGGAAGGGAGGGGCTATTTTTGAAGGTGTAGAACCAGAGGTTGGCTCCGGCCAGAATCTTGTCGCGGTATTTGTAGTGAAGCGTACCATTCGGCCTGGTTGTCATTTCCAGCTGTGAAAAGGCGTCCGGAACCGTTCCGGGGAATTTGACAGCAGCCCGCTTATACCAGATCAGCGGATTGGTGCTGCCTTCGTCGGGAAGGTAGGGATTGCTGCCGCCGTCTCCGACGACAAGGGTTGCCTCATTGGGCAGCGGACGATCCACATTGTTTGCAGATATTACGCTACTCCCATAAACAACTTTGTTTCCCGCCTTGTCGGAAAGTGGGATTCTTGTAATGTAATAAGTGCAGTTTTCTTTTGTGCGGTAGCTGTCAACTGGATTTTCATAGATATAAACATTGTCTGCCGGCGGTTTATCCGGATCGCCCACATATTTTGCGCGACTTCTCAGATGCTCGCCGGTATAGATGGTTTTGATAAGGATGTAATTCTCGGGAGATTCCGGATCGAACCCCGACCCGCCTTCATCGGTGATCGTAAGGGCGATTCTGAGGGTGGTATCTTCCCGGACATTTACACTGGTGGGAGTAATTTCCACCTTTTCGAGGACGGGCGGATAGTCGTCGCCCAGGCTGCTGCCCGTTATGGTGAGCACATTGCCGCATAGGCTGGAATCCAGCTTCTTCGTTGAGGAGTTCTCGTCGTAATCATCAGAATAGGCCTCATTAAAATATGAGCGGTAGTTGCCGTTACAGTCCTCAAGGTCCAGATATTCCAATTTCCAGTTGCCCACCGAGGCATATTTGGAAATGGTGACGTCCGTCTCATAAAAGCCGTCCGCTGTCAGACAGGCGGACAGATCGTTCGGAAAATCAATATCAACCTGTTGCCCGGGATGTTCCGGATTGGAAAGAACACCATCGATATATCCCACTCCGGAAAGATCATCGGTTATTTTGAGGCGGAGCTTTACCTTGACATCCTCCCCGGAAAGCGTGATTTGAGGGGGCACAATTTCGACGTCCTGCGGAACCGGTGGAGTGGAATCGCCGCCGCTGGTTTCCACCGCGAAGCCGACCTGCCAGTCCCTTGGCAGATCAAGGACTTGCTGCCAGGTCGGATGGGCCTCCCGAATGGCATCCGTGCCATACCGCTTGTCGTTTGCCCAGCAATCCAGCAGCTGAAGCTCATAGACGCCGGGATAATCATAGTGGGGAATTTCCTCTGTGCCGACAAACGTGTAGATGGATTCATTCGTCTGGCTCTCATCCAGATCGCAGCGAATGGTGATTGTCTGTTCGGGAGAGCCTTCGATCTTCCAGAACTCCAGAATGACGGCTGCGTCGCTGTCCTTGAAGAATTCCTGATTTGGGCTGTTCATTAGGACCTTTGCCGTGACGATTGCCGGGGAATTCTCCCGTGTCGGCGCGACACGTTCCGGAGAAATGGAAACAGAAATGATCTCCGAATCAGGGACAGAGCAGGTTAACGAGAAAGTTTTCGGGATGGAACTTGCGACCGGCGCAGGAACAGGATCATCATTTATCTCAGCAGGGGGACTGGATTCCTCTAAAACGTCAGCATCCCCCTCATCCGGATCTATCGATTCTTCCGGTTCCATGGGTTCATTTTCTTCAGAAGGCCGGGAGGGCGCCGCTTCTTCCCCGGAAGCTTGTATTTCCTCAGATGTTGTCTCCAGAGATTCCTCCCTGGGCGTTTCGGATTTCTCCGGCGCGGGGTTCCCAGCGTCCGCGGTGATAGGAACTTCAGAGGGTTCCGACAGGTTTGCTTCTATAGCAAACGCGGCAGTGAACGGGCTGAATATTAACGTGACTGACAATAAGCTTGCTATCAGGATTTTCATCATTTTGCCCATTTTTTCATCTCCCATATTTCACACTTTATTCACAGTATAGAAGAGCTGGAAAAGAAAGTCAATTAAAAGTACAACGGGAAACGGAATTTTGCTGAAGGTTCATTAAAAAGCGAAAGATAGATTGCCGGGGGATTCTGACGGAGATATTCAGGATGTTCCGCAATAATTTTTTCTGAAGCGGATGAAAAAGTATGGTATGATAATGGCACAGGATAAGGGTGGGGAGCAGGTCTGAATCCGCAAGCGATATCCTTTCCCTTCGCATGTTTTGTGGATCATGCTGCATCCTGCGATATTATCTTGCAATAAAGTAAATAGTAGTACAATGCGAAAAGTAGCGCTGCACGGTGACAGAGAACGCTGCCCACAAATTTCCTGTATTATCTTTTATATTGGAGGTTATACAATGGAAATTGGAGAAATTGTTGGCAGGAAGATCAAAGCTTATCGCGTCCGGACCGGCAAAACACAGCTGCAATTCGCAATGGACGCCTACATGAGTGCATCCTATATCAGCCGTTTTGAGCGCGGCCTGGTAGATAATCCGACCAGAGCTACCTTGGAACACCTGGCGGATACGCTTGGCATCACACTGGAAGAATTGATCCGTTCGGAAAACACAGATGATTCTTCCCGCCTGGAATCTCCAAAGGAAAAGCTGGGACTGAACAATCCGGATTTCCTGAAACGGTACAGTGATCTTTCCGGAGCACAGCAGCACCGGGTTTATCGGATTGTAGGACTTTTGCTGGGCCTGAATGAACCGTAAAACGCCCCGTGGCGGCACGGGGCGTTTTGGGGAAGATTTTATTTTGTTTTGCAGGATAAGCGTATCAGATTTTTGAGAAGCACACAACATATCTTAGTGTCAATCGCCTGATAAGATGATCCCATTCATGTGAAAGGGAACAGGGCGCGCGGCGGAAAGCCGCGTGCCCTGTTTTGACCGGAAAAAATGGATTTACTGGCCGCGCATCAGATTTTCCGCGCATTTGCGCAGTTCGTCAATGTTGTTGAATGTGACGCTTGCCTGTTTCATATTCTCCTGAACCATGATTGGGAGCGAATCGAAGTATTGTTGCATTTCCGGGGAACCAAAAGACATCTCAGACATCAATAATCACCTTTCCTGTTTTGAAATTTTCAGTCGTCGCCGCGCAGCAGGTTTTCCGCGTAATCCTGCAGGCTTGCAAGCGAATTGACACTGCCCGCGCGCTGGCTGATCATCTCCCGCACATAGTCCGGCAGGGATGCGTAATATTGCCCGGCGGCCTGGTCCTGTTCGATCAATGCGTTCAGGTCCGGATATTTTTTTGCCATCGGATCACCTCCGGCATTAGTTTGCGCGCAGAATTTCCCAATATACATGAAAACAGCGGGATCACAAACCGATCCCGCCGTCTGTTATTCTGTTTTCAAACCGGCTCCATCAACACCCTGAGAATCCCGCCGCAGACCATCCCATCCTGGGTTGCGTCCCTGTTGGTCATGTTGCATTTGACGATACGCGCCCTCCCTTCGGCAAGCACATCGGGCGCAAGGCTGATCACCCTGGCCTCGCCCGCGCCCCCGCCGATGGTTCCAGAAAGTGTCCCATCCGCGTAGATGAGCAGTTTCGCGCCAAGTCCGCGCGGCGCGGAACCCTCCTTCCCGATGATGGTTGCAAGCACTGCGGGTCTGCCGTCCGCGAGCGCCGCGAGCGCGTCCGGCGCGATCCCGCCGCCCGACGCGCCGGAACGCACCTGGATGATTTGGGCAGCGATGCAGACCGCAATTTCAGCGGGTGTTTCAGCGCCGATGCGCAACCCGATCGGGGAATACACGCGCGCAAGCAGATCGTCTGCGTAGCCCTCCTGCCGCAGCTGGTCCATCACCACCTTTACTTTTTTGCGGCTGCCGATCATTCCGCAGTAGGAGAAACGGTGATCCAGAATTTTGGTCAGGCAGAGACGGTCGTCCTTATGGCCGCGGGTGATGATGACGAAATAACTGCCATCGCCATAGTGGATCTGCCGCATCGCGTCGTCAAACGGCAGGCAGAGGATCTCCTTTGCCGCGGGGAAGCGCTCCCGGTTTGAAAATTCCGGCCGGTCGTCGATTATGGTCACGTCGAAGTCAAGCATGGCGCAGATTTCGCAAAGAGGCACCGCAATGTGCCCGCCGCCGCAGATGATGAGCTTTTGCCGTGCGGACATCTGTTCAGCAAGCAGCGAAACGCCGTTGACTTCGGCAGTGCGGGGAAGCGGCCCATCGCCCAAGGCGCGAAAATTTTCCCTCCAGAAACCTTCCAGCGCCGGGTTTTGCGGGGTTATTTTTTCACCGCAGAGGAACGCCTTCTCGGCCGTGAGGTCATGTCCGGAAAGCGTCCCGTCGGTCACGGTCGCCATAAGCGCGCTGCCGCCGGACGCAAGCAGGCTGCGCAGCGTTTCATAAAACTGCCGGCTCATTTGCGTTCCCCCTTGCTTTGGAGATGGAGGATCGCCTCCAGCACGCCGCCCGCGATGGCGCGGGCCTTGTCCGAAATGGTGTAACAGTAATCTGTGATCCCGCGCGGGTCAATATCGCCGGATTTCATCCCCCGGTGAACCGGCGTAGCGGGCGGGAGCATCCCGCGCACCACGCCGGAGATGTTTGCCGTAACCGGTTCGCCGTCGACCGCCGCGACCAGATCACCGGCCTGTACATGCTGTCCGATTTCGGCGGATGGGGTAAAGATTCCGTCCCGGCAGGCCCGAATGATCCGTTCGCTGGTGTAGCCGCCGATATTGCCGGGGACACCGGTATTCTCAGCGGCTCGTCCTTCAAAGATCACACGGCCCAGATTATGTCCGCGTTTTGTCTCAATAACCGCATGGCAGTCAACCCCGGCGGTGAAACCCGGTCCCATTGCCACCACCACCGGGGCGTCGGAAATTTTTGTGCCGGTATTCCGCTTTGCGAGGATCGCGTCAACCAGCGCGTCCGGAGAAAGTTTCGTCCGGCAGGCGCATTCAGGATCAACCAGGACCGCGATGACACCTTTTCGGGTAAACGCAAGCGCCTCCTCAGGACTGTGGGCCAGTTGCGCTTTGACCCCTTCCACGACCGCTTCACCTTCATAGATGGCGCGGGAAAAGGCCACCGTGCGCCGCACGGTGGTGGGTTTTGCAATTTCGGTCATCACGACTGTAAAGCCGCACCGGTACAGCCGGTGCGCGACGCCAGAGGCAAGATCGCCCGCGCCTTTGATCAAAATCAGCATTTCAAAACGCCTCCTGTTGCAGGGATGCGACAATCGTGCTTGCCACGCCGCCGCTGCGCAGAAGCTCTGCAATCTGTTCGCCGAGCTTCTGTAATTTTGGGGTGTCGGCCTGATTCAATAAAACGGTGAGCCCTTTATAGTGTCCGTAGCCGCCGAGCAGCAGCGACGCCGCAACCATCGGATCGACATTCTGGTTTGCAGACAGCCCGAGTGCCTCCACCGCGCGTTCATAACGCTGGCAGACCCGGTGCAGTGGCTGACCGAGCGCCGAAAGCCCGGCCACGGCAATCACCCGGTCGGTGCCGGGCAGGATAACCGGTTCGGTGTCGTTGGGGAACTTGACCGGCATCCGATGGGAACCGTCCGCCTCGTAAAGGAGCAGGTCGGCGTTCTCCCGCAGGTGACGCAGCACCTGCGGGCATGGCACGGAAAGTTTCCCCTCTGGTGCGGGTGTTCCGGCGATGATAATCCGGCCGCTTTGGAAGGCGCGGTCGATCCCGGGCAGATCCTCTTCCACCGTGACAAACAGATCATCCTGTTCGCCGGGACACAGGATATGGGTTGTGGTGGTGACCGCGACGCGCAGGCCATCCCGCATTGCTTCCCGCGCGAGCGCGAAGAGCAGCGTCGTCTTTCCTCCCGCGCCTGCCAATGCCACCGAATGGGTCTCCGCCGGGGCTATCGAAAGAGACTGCATCAATTTTCCCATAGTTTTATCCTCCCAAAAGCCGCAGGCAAGATACCATGCAGACATAAGTTTCCTTTATCTTTCAGTATACCAAATTTGGCGGTTCAAGTCACGAAAAATCCGTTTTTTGGAGAGAAAACCGGTCCGCGAAATAAGCAATGCCGCAGGCCTTGTTTTTTCCAGTTTCTTCGGGTATCATAAATCTAGCTACAGGAAAGGAGGGATCCATACGATGGCAGACCAGGTGAAAAGGCTCACCCAGATGACCAGTTCCGCTGGTTGAGCGGCCAAAGTCGGACCGGGGGTCCTTGCACAGGTTCTGTGCAGTTTACCAACCTTTCACGATCCCAACCTGCTCGTGGGATTCGATACGAGCGACGACGCGTGTGTTTACAGACTGCGTGATGATCTGGCCGTTATCCAGACGGTTGATTTTTTTCCGCCGATGGTGGACGACCCTTATGCATTCGGGCAGATTGCCGCGGCAAACGCCCTTTCGGATATCTATGCGATGGGCGCCAAACCGTCGCTTGCGATGAACCTGCTTTGTTATCCCTCCTGCCTTGCACAGGAAACTGTCCAGGCGATCCTTGCGGGCGGCTACGAAAAGGTGAAGGAAGCCGGCGCGGTGATCGCGGGCGGACATACCATCCAGGATCCGGAACCCAAATACGGGCTTTGCGTCAGCGGATTTGCCGATCCGGCAAAGATTCTGCGCAACTCCGGCGCACAGCCGGGCGACCTGCTTATTCTCACAAAGCCGCTTGGCATTGGCGTGATGACCACTGCCGCAAAAGCGGATCTGCTGACCGCGGCGGAATTTTCTCCGGCAATCGAAAGCATGTCCATGCTCAACCGTGCCGCCTGTGAATATATGCTGCGGTTTCCGGTGCACGCCTGCACTGACGTGACCGGCTTTGGCCTGCTGGGGCACGCTCTGGAGATGGGCCTGGGCAGCGGGGTGTCCATCCGTCTCTTTTCGGATGCGCTGCCACTGCTTCCAAAAGCGCGGGAGCTTGCCGAGATGGGAATCCTTCCGGCAGGCGCCTATGAGAATATGCGCTATATGCAGGGGAAAGTAACCTATCGCGGAAAAGTTGCCCGTGTCCTCCGTGACCTGATAGCCGATCCGCAGACTTCGGGCGGGCTTTTGATCGCGCTTTCGGCAGCGCCGGCGCGGAAGCTCTGCGAACGGCTGGCCAACGAGGTCACGCCCTGGGCGCGTATTGTGGGCGAAGTGGTGGATCACGGGGAAAATACAGTGATCGTGGAATAAAACCGGTTGGGCGCTTTTGGGCGGCTTGACGGTTTTGGAAAAGCGGCACGGCGTGAGCTGTGCCGCTTTTCATCTGCCCTTACAGGAATGCCGCGATTCCCACACCGCGCCGGACCGCCTTTTTTGGAACTTTTTTGAGTCAGCTCTTGCGTTTTTTCAAAATCTTTGCTATAATACTTAAGCATTCGCCGGTATGATGGAATTGGCAGACGTGACGGACTCAAAATCCGTTGGTAGCGATACCGTGCCGGTTCGACCCCGGCTACCGGCACCAAGCAATCCGAAATATGCATGGGGATATGGCTGTTTCGGGATCGGAAAAACGTCCGCGTCGCGCGGGCGTTTTTTCTTTTTCCCGGTCACAATTTAACCCGTGGAAGTTTACAGCATCAAAAAAGAAAGCCCCCGATACAGGCAAGCAGGCCTGCATCGGGGGCTTTCTTTTTTGATGCAATTTTGTCATCCGCAGTTTACACTGACAGAAAAACATGTTTGCGGAAAAACGGTACAAAATAGGCGTAAGGAGGAATTTGAATGAATTATGGTTATGCCCGTGTATCCACCAAAGATCAGAATGCAGAGCGGCAGTTAATCGCGCTTGCGCCCTATGAGATC
Source organism: Anaerotruncus sp. AF02-27 (assembly GCF_003465835.1). Lineage (NCBI taxonomy): Bacteria > Bacillati > Bacillota > Clostridia > Eubacteriales > Oscillospiraceae > Anaerotruncus > Anaerotruncus sp. AF02-27. Next base: position 25,190 of record NZ_QSBX01000005.1, read on the forward strand.
CCTCCCGAAAATCTGTTTTTGGATATGCAAAGCGGCAAAGATTTTGAACGGCCGGCATATAAGCGGCTGCTGCGAAGGCTGCGTCCGAGGGATGTCCTCATGGTGAAAAGCATTGACCGGCTGGGACGGAACTATGAGGAGATCCTTGAACAGTGGAGGCTGCTCACCAAAAAGAAGCACGTGGATATCTTCGTCCTGGACATGCCTCTTCTCGACACCCGAAAAGGCAAGGATTTGACCGGGACGCTGATCGCTGATGTGGTGCTCCAGCTGCTCAGTTATGTGGCCCAGACCGAACGCGAAAATATCCGGCAGCGGCAGGCGGAAGGGATTGCGGCAGCCAAGGCAAGAGGCGTGCGGTTTGGGGTGCCGGCAATGGAAATCCCGACTGAATTTTATCCGCTGCATACCAAATGGCAGGATGGGGAATATTCCGCGCGCCAGGCGGCACGGCAGCTGGGGGTGGACCCCAAAACTTTTTTGAAATGGACGAAGAAAGTCTCTGCAGAGGATTTTTTTGTGGAATAAACTAGACTTTTTTCCACGTTTTGGGACTCGGCTTTTTCAATAAAATACATATGGACAGTCCCCCTGAAAGTCCTCTTTTTGCACAAATTTTAAGCCGTCTTTGTTTTGTTTTTATTATACCGCAGGTGTGGATGAAAGTCTACTTTCATCCACACCTGCTTTTTTTGTGCCAAAAATCATCTTTCAGGCAAACCGCAGGGTCGTCTGAAAATTCCAAAAGCGCAATCCTGGAAAGGAGAAGTGAGTGATGTTCACAGGCCAAAATCAGCTTCCAAGCAATGCGCCGGTCACGGTGGTCTGCATAGACCGGATCCTGAACGGACTGCCGGTCGGTACCTTCTATAACGCTTACCAGCCGGGGCCGGCCGCTTTCTGGGGGATGGGGGAACTTGTTCTGAAAATGGATGCCCTGTTCGACCTGATCGGATTTCCCAATCCTGCTTTCCAGCTGCGCAGTTTCCAGCGAAAAGACGTCCCGCGCCGCCGGGCAGCGCCTGCGGCTTCCGCCCTCCGGACGTATTGGGAACCGGAGGCGTTTGCGGCCTGTTCCGGGGCGCTGGGAACCTTTGTGATCCATCCGCTGTACCGGCAGAACGCGAGCTGGCAGGGCTATGTGGAATGGCTGGAAGGAAAAAAGACGGAATCTTTCCGCAGTGCGCTGGAGCTGATGCATTTGGTGGATCAGGCAATTGGAAAAAGGCGGGTTGACAAGCAGGTTTGCCGGAACGCGGCCGATCTTTGATGAAATTCATTTGGAGAGGAGTGGTGTGGTGGAGGATTCGCGCGGCCTGATGAAGCATCTGTTCTCTGTATCGGGGATGGATCTGGATACGCTTCAAAAGCTGGCCGCGTTGGGTGCGCTGCGCACCTGGCTGAGCAGTATCCCGGAAACCCGTTTCCGCGCAGCACAGTGGGAAGACGCTCTGTCCCTGCTGTTTCAAAGGCGGCTGCGTTTTCGATCGGTCAGGGAGGCGCAGCAATGGGCTGCGGAGTTTGATTTTCTGCATGCAGAAAAATGAAAGGTGGTAAACATGAAAAACAATTGGAAGAAACGATTATTGGCAGCGCTGTTGACGGCGATTTTTGTTGTAACGCTGCTGCCGGTGGGGGCATTCGCTTATGGACCATTTGATTCGGTGCCTTTAAATTTGAGAATTTCCAGCTATGGGGCTCCATTTTGGAATCCGAATGAACAATCACATTCGGTTAACCCGCTTAATTGGACAAAGTATATCAGGCGCGACGCGGTAGGCTCTAACAATGCAAACGGCAGCGCACGCGCCTATTTCCAGGGTTCCAATGAAAACGGATGGCAGCTTTATCTCGATGTTAAAATTGGAAACTACACAGAGACTTTTCCAATCAACGCCTATGTCCATAATAAAGATATGAGCCAGGCTTCAGGTAATGTGACATTTGGCTTCAGTTTTAATACGCAAGGCGGAACGTCCTCTTACATTTCTATCAGTGGTGCAAAAGATTTTCCAGCACCTGATAAACCCAGCAACAGCACTGTGGAATCTCTTCTAAGGAATAATGCGGTTAAGATCGACTGTACCAACAGTACAGCCAGCCACCCGGATCAAACCTACGGACTGATCACTGGCAGCTATTCGGTTGGAAACGTACAAGGCTCCAACGGCAACTATACAGTCTCAGTCACTGTCACGCCGTCACTTTATGTGATGAAATATAACGCAGATACAGATGTATCCCACAGCCTCGATCCGGCGGGTCAAAGCAATCAATCGATCGCGCTTTCCTATAATGGATCTAACTGGGCTGTTTCTGGCACTGTCCCGGTTACTTATACAGTGAAGTGCCAAACACTGACGCAGAAGTATCCGGTTCTGTACGATGGAAACGAGCCGCCCGCCGCGGCGGCGGGAGCGCAGAATATCCCGGAGGACACCAATACATATGAAGTGGACGCGGACGTTCCTGTTTCCACACAGGAGCCCGCCTTGGACGGCTATGACTTTTTGGGATGGGCACAGTCCCCGTCCGGCGATGTCGTCACCGGAACGGTCAAGATGGTGGAGGGCGGCCTGACCTTCTATGCGCGGTGGAGGGAGGCCGGAGGCCAGCCTGGAGAGGCCCCAAAGCCGCCTTCCGCGGAAGAGATCGCCCGCCAGCTCGAAGTGGTAACTCTGTACTGTGAGACAAAACCGGAGGAACATCCGCAAGAACACTATGAAACAAAAGCGGATTCGATCGAAGTGGACGAACCGCGACAGGGCGCGGACGACGTTTGGACAGTGACCGCCAGAGTCTATGCCGGGAGCTATGTGGACGACTATAACGCAAACATCGCGCCGGGCCACAACCCCACCAGAACCTACCAGACCATTACGCTGACATGGTTTCAGACCGGGGATGATCCGGAAGGCACGTGGGATGTAACGGGCGGGTCCCCGGTAAGCTTTACCCTGAAATGCGACGGTACCGGCCCGGATGATCCGGAGCCGTCCCATTCCACAGGAAGCTCCGGCGGCGGTGCTCCCGACCGGTTTTATACGATTGTCTCAAGCGCGGATGAAGGCGGCCGGATTGTGCGCGAAGGTGTGCAGAAAATCCGGGAAGCGACCGACCGCCGTTTCAGCATCTATCCAGACGAAGGCTGGGAGATTGACGAAGTGCTGGTCGACGGCCGGCCCGCAAAACTTGAGGAGGACGACAAATACTGGTTCCGTGAGGTTCGCAGGGATCATACCATCCATGTATCCTTCCGGCAGATCGTCCCTGCGCAGGCCCCTGAAGCGAAACCTGTTCCCAGCACAGGGGCTATTTGAAACAGAGCTTTTACAGGTTTTCGCGCGCCAAAAAGCGTGGCCGTTTTCTTTCTGAAAACGGCCACGCTTTCCTGCTGGAGAGGAAGGAACATTCAGTGAGAGCTGATATATGCGGAACGTACCGGCAGGCGGATCGAAAGCCTGTCCGCCGATCTATAGAGGAAGTTCACAAAGAGAATTGTTCTGCTGCTGCCAAGCAATTCGATGAGGGAGGGGAAAAAACGCACAAAAAACTGATTCATAATGGAGTCCTTTCTTGCTTTTGGGGTGCTGTTTTTGATGTTTTCAGTATACCGGCAAATTGTGAAGCAGGTTTGTGTTTCCCAATAACGAATTGCGAAATGTTTGTGAATGCGGGATGAACCCGGATGAGCTTGCATCCGGGCAAAAGGCGTCCTATAATGGGTCATAGGGATCATTTACAAGCCAGTATCCCCTGGGATACGATTGGGAGGAGCATACGGAGATGGAGAAGGATTTGCCGGCCTGCCCGGTGGAAACAACCCTGATGCTGATCAGCGACCGCTGGAAGGTACTGATCATCCGGGATCTTTTGGATGGGACCAAACGTTTCGGTGAACTGAAAAAATCGATCGGCCATATCACCCAGAAGGTGCTGACGGCAAACCTGCGGGATATGGAGGCGAGCGGGCTGCTCACCCGGAAGGTCTATGCCGAGGTGCCGCCGCGTGTCGAATACACGCTGACCGAAACAGGTTACAGCCTCAAACCGATTCTGGACGCGATGGTTGCCTGGGGAACCGAATACAGGGCGAAGGCGGGCTTGTAAGCAGAAGGAAAAAGGGCCGTTCCGTTTGGAACGGCCCTTTCCATTTGGATTTCATCGGGATCAACAGCTTTCCGCAATTTTGTAGAGCAGCCTTTTGGTATCTTCCCAGCCGAGACATGGGTCGGTGATCGATTTTCCGTAGACCTGTTTGGAGCCGATCGGCTGGCTGCCTTCCTCGAGGTAGCTTTCGATCATCACACCCTTAACCAGCTTTTTCAGATCGGGATTGTAGTTGCGGCTGTGGAGCACCTCGCTTACAATGCGGATCTGCTCCTTGAACTGTTTATTCGAATTTGAATGGTTGACATCCACGATAACCGCGCGGTTTTTGAGGTCGAGTTTTTGGTACATTTCCAAAAGGCGCACCAGATCCTCATAGTGGTAGTTCGGGATGCTGCGGCCGTATTTGTTGACTCCGCCGCGCAAAATGACATGGGCAAGGTCGTTGCCGTCGGTGGTGACATCGTTTCCGCGGTAGATGAAATTGTGGGAATGCTGAGCTGCGATCACCGAATTGAGCATGACCGAAAAGTCGCCGCTCGTGGGATTTTTCATCCCGATGGGAATATCCATGCCGCTCGCGGTGAGGCGGTGCTGCTGATTTTCCACCGAGCGCGCGCCGACCGCTTCATAAGAGAGCAGGTCGTCAAGATAGCTGCGGTTTTCCGGATAGAGCATCTCGTCGGCGGCGGTGAGTCCGGTTTCCGCGATCGCGCGGATGTGCATCCGGCGGATCGCGATGATCCCGGCCAGCAGGTTCGGCGCTTTATCCGGCTGCGGCTGGTGCAGCATCCCCTTGTAGCCTTCACCGGTGGTGCGGGGCTTGTTGGTATAGATGCGTGGGATCACCATCAGCCGGTCCGAAACTTCGGCGTTCACCTTGGCCAGCCGCGAAACGTATTCGCAGACTGCGTCCTCGTTGTCGGCCGAACAGGGTCCGGCCAACACGATGAATTTGTCCGATTCGCCGGTGAAAATTTTACGGATTTCACAGTCGCGTTCTTCTTTTATCCTTGCGAGCCGCTCCGGCAGCGGATATTCCGCTTTGAGAAAAGCCGGAAGCGGCAGCTCTTTGTTCAGGTGCATTGCCATTGGGAAGCCTCCATGTTGCTCAAAATCAGGGACACATCATCCCTTTAAAAGGGTAATGCGAAACCTGCCCAATGTCAAGGGAAAATGCCGTAAACGGCATGCTTATTTTGCATGGCGGTCCCGGATGACCTTGCCGGTCTGGATCAGCACGGTCGGCAGGAAGGCAAGCAGCGCCACCGTGCCGAGCTGTGCGGGAGACATCGCTTCCACCAGGAAAAGCCCCTCCAGAAACGGCAGCAGCAGGACGGCGGCCAGCAGCAGCACGCCTGCGGCAAAGGCCATCAGCGAATAAGGGTTTGAAGCAAGCCCCAGCCGGAAGATCGAACGGCTTGAGCGGCAGTTAAAGCCGTGGAAAAGCCGCGCCAGCGTGAGGGTGGAGAAGGCCATCGTACTCGCGAGCGCCGCGCCGCCGGGCAGCCCCAGGTAGAAGGCGGCCATTGTTACAATGGCAATGAGCAGACCCTGACTGCCAATTGCGCCGAGCAGCGACCGGTTGAGGATCGGTTCCTTTGGGTCGCGCGGCTTTTGGCGGATGAGATCATCCCGCGCGGGCTCCATACCGATAGCAATGGCGGGAAGGCTGTCGGTGAGCAGATTGATGAACAGCAGATGCACCGGCGCGAACGGCACCGGCAGGCCCATCAGTGAGGTGTACAGCACACAGAAGATGGCGGCGGTATTGCCCGAAAGCAGGAACTTGATGGCGTTTTTGATGTTTGCGTAAACGTTGCGGCCGTTCACCACTGCCTTGATGATGGTGGCGAAGTTGTCGTCTGCCAGGATCATCGAGGCGGCGTCCTTGCTCACTTCGGTCCCGGTGATGCCCATTGCGACGCCGATGTCCGCTTTTTTGAGCGCGGGTGCGTCATTCACGCCGTCGCCGGTCATCGAGACGATCGCGCCGCGCCGCTGCCAGGCCGAAACGATACGGATTTTGTGTTCGGGGGAGACGCGCGCGTAGACCGAGATGCGGGGAAGCTTCGCGTCGAGCGCTTCGTCGCTCATCGCGTCAAGCTCAACTCCTTCTACCGCAACGTCGTCTTCGCGGAAAATGCCGATCTGTCTGGCGATCGCGGCGGCGGTGACTTTGTGGTCTCCGGTGATCATGACCGTGCGGATACCGCCCGCCGAAGCGTCGGCCACCGCCTGTGCCGATTCAGGACGCGGCGGGTCGATCATCGAGATGAGGCCGATGAAGGTGAATTGATCCTCATCCGCAAAAGTGAGGTCGCGCACCTCGGGCATCTCGCGGCAGGCAAACGCGAGCACACGCAGCCCTTGTTCCGAAAGCTGCTGGTTTACCCGCAGAATATCCGCTTTTCCGTCCTCGTCAAGCGGCTTCACGCCGTCGCGGGTGAGCACGCTGACCGAACGGTCAAGCAGTACGTCGATCGCGCCCTTGGTGTAGAGGATGGGAGTATCTCCATCCATGTGCAGGGTGCTCATCAGCTTGCGGTCGGAGTCGAACGCGAGTTCGCGCAGGCGCGGATGCTGCCGGCGGTAAGCGTTTTCCTCCACGCCAAAATAATCGCTCAGGCGGATGAGCGCGACTTCGGTCGGGTCGCCGATCTCAGCGCCGGTCTCCTCGTCGGTGGTCGCGTCGCTGGCGAGCACGGCCGCCTTCAGAAGCTGCCGCTGCGGATTTTCCGCAAGCTCGAGCGCCTGCCCTTCAAAGAGTTTGCCGTCGGTATAGATCTTCTGTACGGTCATCTTGTTCTGAGTGAGGGTGCCGGTCTTATCCGAACAGATGACCGAGACCGAACCGAGGCTTTCGACCGCCTTGAGATCCTTGATAATGGCATTCTGGCGGGCCATCTTCTGGGTGCCGAGGGCGAGCACGATGGTGACGATTGAGGAGAGCGCTTCAGGGATCGCGGCGACCGCGAGCGCGACAGCGAACATCAGCGCGTCGAGCAGCGGCATCTGCCGGTAAAGCGAGAGCCCGAACACAATGGCGCTCACAATGAGGATGATGACGGCGAGCTTTCCGGAGAAGCTGTCGAGGTTCTGCTGGAGCGGGGTTTTGCGCTGCTGCGTGGCGTTCATGAGCGCCGCGATGCGGCCAAGTTCGGTTTCCATGCCGGTCGCGGTGACCACGACAGTCGCGCGGCCGTAGGTGACGAGCGAGCCGGAAAAAACCATATTTTTCTGGTCTCCGAGCGCGACTTGCCCGCTTTCAATCGTGTCGGCATGTTTTTCGACCGCTTCAGATTCACCGGTGAGCGAGCTTTCGTTCACTTTGAGCGAGAAGTTTTCGAGGATGCGCCCGTCAGCGACCACCAGATCGCCCGCCTCGAGCAGCAGGATGTCGCCCGGAACCACCTCCCGGGAAGGAATTTCAGCACGCGTGCCGTCGCGCAGCACCCGGGCCGTCGGGGAGGACATCGCCTTGAGGCTTTCGAGCGATTTTTCCGCCTTAAAATACTGAACGGTTCCGAGAATGGCGTTGAGCAGGATGACAGCAAAGATGACGATGGTGCTTTCACCCTGCCCGGAGGCGAGCGAGATAATTGCCGCCGCGATCAGGATGATGACGAGCAGGTCTTTGAACTGCCCCAGGAAAACGGCGAGCATGCTTTTTTTGCGCCCTTCGGCGAGTGCGTTTGGGCCGTGCTTTTCAATTCTGGCGGAGGCTTCGGAAGCGGAGAGCCCGCCGGGCGGCGCCTCCATTGCCTCGAGTGCCTTTTCGGGAGGCAGGTTGTAAAACTTGCTGGTCATGTCATATCTCCTTCTACATATTTTCTAGTGTTTCAAAAGCGGCGTTTATTTATACCGCCTTTACCAATCATGCGTTTGCGGGAAAAATAAAAAGACCTTTGGACCGATCCGCGCAAAGCTGCGCAAACCCGTCCAAAAGTCTTGTTACCGTTGCCGGTGCGCGCCGCCAAGCCTTTTTTGGAAGGCTGTGATGTTGGCGGAGCGTCTTAAAACTACTCCCTTTTGCAGACGCCATATGATGTTAAAATAATCATAACTTGCATCCTGGTCAGTGTCAAGCGGATTTTGGTTAACAATTTGTGAAGAATGTCGGAAAGCATTGCGGAGCGTGGTTCGGGCATGCTAAAATAGGCGGGAATCAGATTGTCGGACGACAGAAAGCTTGACAGAACCTGCAAATGCGCTATAATTTCCAAGGATTCCTCTGTGTTATGTCGCATAAGCAAATAAGGAAGGGATCTTTCCGGGATGTTTAAAGAAAATCAGCGGATTTTTGTAACGCTGCTCAAATGTGTCGATATCGCGGCCGAGCTGTTTTCGATGCTGGCCGCGTACGCGCTGCGTTTTTATGTGCTGCACGGCGACCCGGCGAACTTCGGGCTCGATTATTACCTGCAGATGCTGGCGGCCGCGCTTCCGCTCTATTTCATGCTCTACCACGGGTTTGAGCTCTATGACGTTTTCCATTATAAATCGATGGTGGCCGAAACCCAGAAGGTGGCCTATGTCAATTTGATCGGCGCTGCGTTTTTGTTCCTGCTCAGCTTCTTTATGCGGGCGATCGATATTTCACGCATGGTCATCCTCTTTTTTGTGCTGCTCAACACCCTGCTCACCGGGGGCGTGCGCATTGCCATACGCCTTTCGCTGCGCTCGCTGCGCCGGCAGGGGCAGAATCTAACCCGGCTGCTGATCGTTGGATGGAATGAAATCGCCGGGGAATTCTATGACAAGATCATCGGCGACCGCAATTTCGGCTATGAAGTGATCGGTTATCTCAGCGACCGGCCGTTCGCAACCGGCGAACGCGGCGTGCCGCTGCTCGGGGAGCTGCGGGAGCTGGAAACGATCCTGCGAAGTGGCGCCGCAGACGAGGTGGTCATCTCGCTCGAATACAGCGAATACCGGCTTTTGGGAGGCGTGATCGAGGTCTGCGAGCGGGAGGGGGTCAAATCGAGCCTGCTGCCGTTTTATGCAAAGTATCTTCCGGCGCATCCATATGTGGACGAAATCGACGGGATGCCGCTCATCAATATCCACCGTATCCCGCTCGACAACCTTTTCAACCGGTTTTTGAAGCGCGGCTTCGACCTTTGCGGGTCTCTTCTGCTCATCCTGCTGCTGTCGCCGCTGATGCTTGTGGCGGCCGTGGGAATCCACCTGTCGTCGCCCGGGCCGGTAATCTACAGACAGGAGCGCATTGGACGCAACAAAAAGAGCTTCACCATGTATAAATTCCGGTCGATGCAGGCGGATAACGCGGGCGACATGACCACCTGGGGCAGCCGCCGGGATGACCGGCGCACCAGGTTCGGCGCGTTTCTGCGCAAATTTTCGATCGACGAGCTGCCGCAGCTGTTCAATGTGGTCAAAGGGGAGATGAGCCTGGTTGGCCCGCGCCCTGAACGTCCATTTTTCGTAGAGAAATTCAAAGAGGAAGTTCCGCTTTATATGCTCAAGCATCTTGTGCGCCCGGGTATCACCGGCTGGGCACAGGTGAACGGCTGGCGTGGGGACACCTCGATTATTGAACGGGTGAAATGCGACGTGTTTTACATCGAGAACTGGTCTTTTATGCTGGATGTCAAGATTCTGTTGATGACCCTGACCAGAGGGATTGTCAATCCCTCTGAAGATCTCTAGGAGAGAAATGGCAAAAGCGACCAAAATGCAGGAAATCCAGGGAAATACTGCAAATCCTGATTGACAGTCCCTGTCAAACGAACTATAATCATACCGTTTTTATGGAAGCTTTACAGGCCGAATGGCCAAGTCGTTAAAGGATGTATCACATGGATATGGAAAAGATACCCCGGCGGGCGAATCCCGGCTGGTGGGTTGCAATTTTGGGCGTGTTGATCCTGATCGGATTGGTTGGGATTGGCGCGTGGAGTTACTTTCAGTCGAAACTGGACCGGATCAACTACACCGGCAACGAAGTTGCGGAAGAGGAATGGAAAAACGAAGATGGCACCAAGGCGAGCGGGATCGCGGCGCTCGAATACCTGAACATTCTGCTGCTCGGTACCGACGAACGCGCAGTCGGCGGTACGAGCGAGGATTTTGAAACCGGCCTGCAGGCGGGCGCGCGTGCCGACGCCTGCATGCTTTTAAGCCTCAATCTGAAAAAACACACGGCGCGGCTGGTGAGCCTGGAACGCTCGATCGGCGTGGAGATAGAAGGCGCGCCGGGCGGTGAGGACTGGCTGACCCATGCGTTTGCTTTCGGCGGCGCCGACGCGATGCTCCGGGCGGTGCGCGATCAGTTTGAGATCGACGTGCGCCGGTATGCGCGGGTCAATGTGAGCTCGGCGTCCCAGCTGATCGATGCGATCGGAGGCGTGGACATCACCCTCACCGAGCAGGAAGCCGCCGCGCTCAATGGCGAAATTCCCACCAATTCGACCACGCGCCATCCCGTGAAGCCGGGCCTCAACCATCTGGACGGCTTCGATGCGCTCGCATATGGCCGCCAGCGGCTGATAGACAGCGATTATGTGCGCGTTCAGCGCCAGCGCAACGTCCTGCAGGCGGCGATCAACCAGACCAAAAGCCTGAATCTGAAGGAGATTGACGCGCTGCTCAATGTGGCGTTGCCGCTTGTGGAAACCAATTTTACCAAAAAAGAAATCACTTCACTGGTGCCGAAAGCGCCGGGCTTTCTCGGTGTACAGCTTAAACAGATGACCATGCCGCTCAAAGGGATGGCCGGCAGCAAGCTCACTGATGACGGCCGCAGTATGACCATGCTCGACCATGAGGAAGCGGTGCGGATCATGCACGAATTTCTCTATGGAGATTTCGATCCGGCGGAATATGAGGTTTCGCAGGAGGTCGTAAACCGTATCTGGCAAAAACAGCAGAAGGACTACGCCGAATGGGCTGCCGCGCATCCGGAAGCGTTCGCGTCCTCTTCCGAGGATGAGGATATGGATGCGGAGGAATCCGAAGATGAGGAAGATACCCGGGACGACAAGGAACGTGCGGAGGATGCCAAAAAGAAGAAAACATCCCCGAAAAAAGACCGTTCCGAACAGGCGGACAGGGACTCCTCTAAAAACGCGGACGAGGAGCCCGACGACCGCGCACGCTCCGCTTCCCGCAGCGGCCGGGATTGACGCAAGGAGGGTTTCCCGCGGGAAGCCCTTTTTTCGCGGCTGGAAAGGAAAGGCTGGAAATCAGGATGAAAAAGGTGCTTTTCTGCGCCTCCACAGTCTCCCATATCAAAAATTTCCATCTTCCTTATCTGCGCGCCTTCGAGGAGCGCGGCTGGGAGGTTTGGGTGGCAGCCGGAACGGCTGAACCGGTTCCGTTTGCAGGCCATGTGGTGGAGCTGCCGTTTTGCAAGCGGCTCATGAGCCCGCGCAACCTGCTGGCGATCCTGCGCGCCCGGCGGCTTCTGAAACGGGAGGGGTTCGATCTTGTGAGCGCGCATACCACCCTTGCGGGCGCGGTGATCCGCGCGGCGGTTTTGACAATGCGAAAGCGCCCCAGGGTCGCCTACACCTGCCACGGCTATCTGTTCTCCGATAAAGGGGTGCGCAAATGGATTTACCTGCTGCCGGAAATCCTCTGCGCGCGCGTGACTGGTACGCTCATGGTCATGAATCGGGAGGACCGCGCGCTTGCACGCAAATACCACCTGTGCCGCGGACGGCTTGTCCCAATCCCGGGAATGGGGTTCGACGGGGCCCGGTTTGTCCCGCTCCCTGCGGCAAAGCGGCTGGAAAACCGCCGGGAACAGGGATTTTTGGACAGCGAAGTGCTGTTTATTTATGCGGCGGAATTTTCAAAGCGCAAAAATCAGAGGCTCCTGCTCGAAGGGTTTGCGAAAGCGCTGCCGGAGATGCCGCGGGCAAAACTGCTGCTTGCCGGAAACGGGGAAGAATTGGAAAATTGCAGGAAATTTGCACAAAAGCTGCAAATTGAAAATGCGGTACATTTCCTTGGGAGCGTTGCGGATATGGCCGCGCTCTATCCGCTGTGCGACGCGGTGGTTTCCACGAGCCGTTCGGAGGGCCTGCCGTTTCATCTGATGGAAGCGATGTCCTGCGGCCTGCCCGCCGCTGTGAGCGATATCAAGGGCCACAGGGAGCTGGTGGACGCGGGAAAAACAGGATTTCTGTTTCCATCGGAAAACGGGGATCTGCTTGCGAAGGCGCTTTTAGAGCTTTATAACAGCCCTAGAAAGCGGACAGAATACGGGAAGGCGGCGCGGGAAAAATCCCGGGGCTTCACGTTGGAGGCCGCCGCGCCGAAAGTGCTCGCCGCATATGGGCTTTTGGAAAAGTGAGTGGGAGGTGTTCACATGCCGCGCGTTTCGGTTTTGATGGGCGTTTACCTGCCGGGAGAGGGGACTGCCGGTCTTGCGGCCGCTGTCGAATCGGTGCTCGCGCAGACCTTTTCCGGCTTTGAATTTCTCATCTGCGACGACGGCTCGTCCGCTGCGGCGCAGGCGCTGCTGGACGGTTACGCCGCGCGTGACGGAAGGGTGCGGGTCCTGCGCGGCAGCGGCGCGAAAACTCTGCCGGAGAAGCTCAACTGCTGCATCAAAGCGGCTCGGGGCGAACTCTTTGCGCGGCAGGACGCGGACGATCTCTCCCTGCCGAAGCGCTTTGAAAGTCAGGTCGCGTTTTTGGACGCGCATCCGGAAACTGCCTTCGTGGGCTGCAATGTGAATATCTTCTGCGGCGGGGAAACCTGCGGTGAACGCAGATTTCCCGAATACCCCCAAAAGGAGGATTTCCGGTTCTCAATGCCGTTTATCCATCCTTCGCTTATCTTTCGCGCGGATGCGGTGCGCGCCGTGGGCGGCTACAGCGAATCGAAGCGGGCGGTGCTCTGCGAGGATTACGACCTGCTTTTGCGTCTCTATGCAAAGGGCTATACCGGATATAATTTGCAGGAGAAGCTGTTCTCCTACCAGGTGGGCCCAGACGATTGGAAAAAACGCAGATACCGCCACCGGGTCAACGAAGCAGTCACCCGTTTCTGCCGGTTCGGGGAACTGGGAATGCTGCCTGGCGCGCTGCCATATGTGATAAAGCCGCTGGCGGTCGGGCTTTTGCCGCACGGGCTTGTGGAAAAACTGAGACGGAGGAGGAACGCCTGATGGAACGGGTACTGACGATCGCGGTGCCGTCCTATAATATGGAAAAGCACCTGCCGAAGAACCTGCCGTCCTATGCGGATGAGCGGTTAGCTGGAAAAGTGCAGGTAATCGTGCTCGACAATGCCTCCGAAGATGAGACCGCTTCCATCGCACAGGGTTTTGTGGACCGTTATCCGGAGATTTTCACCCTCCTGCGGCGGGATTCCCGGGGCTACGGCGGATCAATCAACGCGGCGATGGCGCTGGCACGGGGAAAATATTTCCGGATTGTCGATGCGGACGACTGGGTCGATACCGAAGAATTGGTGCGGTTCGTCGAAAAGCTGCGCGACTGCGGTGCGGATGTGGTGCAGACCAACTACCGACGGGTCGTGATGGGAAGCGGGGAGGAACTGCCATTTCGGTTTTCCGGCGTGGAGTACGAAAAAGTCTACACGGGATTTTCCCCATGCCGCGAAAATGCGCCCTGCATCCATTCGACCACCTACCGTACAGAACTTCTGCGGGAGAGCGGTTTTCAGATGCAGGACGGGATCTTCTTTGTGGACGAGGAATATGTGATCCTGCCCTTTCTCTCTGCGAAGAGCGTTGTCTATTACGATCTTGACATCTACCGCTATCTGGTCGGCAATCCGGCGCAGTCGACTTCGCCGAAAAACCGGGCGAAATATGCCGCCCACCGCGCGCAGATCGTCCGGCGGCTTTTGGAGGTCTACGGGACGGCCAAAATGTCCCCGGACGTGCGAAACTATTGCTTTTTCCGCATTGCGCAGGCGGCGGCCGACCATCTGACCACCCTTTACATCTATCTGCCCGACCGCATGGCCGGGCGTAAAGCGGGGATGTCATGGGAAACCTATGTGCGGGGGAAGAACCCGGAAATCTATGCGGCGATCCGCAAAAAGGGCTTTTTGCTGCGGCAGCTCAACCGGCTGCATGTGGGGCTTTCGGGCTATGAAAAACTCAAACGAATCCTGCTTGGCAGGTGAAACCTGACGGAGAAACAACAATGAATGAACTGAACGCGCAGCTCGATAAATGGAAAAAATATAAAGCGCTGCTCATACGGCTGGTGCAGCGGGATCTCAAGGTAAAATACCGCCGTTCGGTGCTCGGGTACCTGTGGAGCTTACTCAACCCGCTGCTCATGATGGTGGTCATGTCGATCGTCTTTTCGTACATGTTCCGGTTCGACATCCCCAATTACCCCATCTATCTCATCACCGGTCAGATCATGTTCACCTTCTTTTCTGAATCCACTAACATGGCGATGGGCTCGATCATCGGAAACGCCTCGCTCATCAAGAAGGTCTACGTACCCAAATATATCTTCCCTGTTTCGCGGGTACTTTCCTGCTTTGTGACGCTGCTTTTTTCGCTTGTCGCGGTGGTGATCGTGATGTTTGCGACCCGCACGCCGGTCACGCCGGTGATTCTGCTGTTCCCGCTGCCGCTTTGTTATGTGCTGCTTTTCTCAATGGGAATCGGGCTGATCCTTTCGGTCTGCGCGGTGTATTTCCGGGACACGACCCATCTCTATGGGGTCTGCACCACTGCCTGGATGTATCTTACCCCGATTTTCTATCCGATCGCGAGCATACCGGAAACGGTGCAGCCGCTCATCCGGTTAAACCCCCTTTTCCAGTTTATCGACTGCTTTCGGGAGATCGTGCTCTATGGACGGCTGCCGACGGTCCAAAACACGCTGGCGAGCTGTTTTTGGTGCGCTGCGGCGCTGCTGGTGGGCATGTGGCTTTTCAAACGCAAACAGGCAAATTTTATCCTGCATATCTGACGCGCAAAGGACGGTGAAACCATGGACGCACAGCAAACTGAAAATATTGTGGAAGTGCAGAACGTCTCGATGCGCTTCAACCTTTCGCGTGAGAAGGTCGACAACCTCAAGGAATATGTGGTCAAAATGCTCAAGCGTCAGCTCCTGTTCGACGAATTTTACGCGTTGCGCAATGTGAGCTTCACCGTGAAGCGCGGCGAGCCATTCGCCATTATCGGCGAAAATGGCTGCGGCAAGAGCACGCTGCTCAAGGTGATTTCCGGCATCTTCTATCCGACGAAAGGGTCGGTCACGGTGCGCGGGAGCGTCGCGCCGCTCATTGAGCTGGGCGCAGGCTTCGATATGGACCTGACCGCGCGGGAGAATATTTTCCTCAACGGCGCGGTGCTCGGCTACGACACCGCTTTCATGGAGTCGAAATATCAGGAGATCATGGATTTCGCGGAGCTCTGGGATTTCGCGGACGTGCCAGTCAAGAACTTCTCCTCCGGTATGGTGGCTCGGCTCGGCTTCTCAATTGCGACGATGGTTGTGCCGGACATCCTCATTGTAGACGAAATCCTTGCGGTCGGGGACTTTTTGTTCCAGCAGAAATGCGAGCGCAAAATGCAGGAAATGATCGACGCGGGCGCGACGCTCATCTTTGTTTCGCATTCTTCCGATCAGGTCAAAAAGCTCTGCAAGCGCGCCGTTTGGCTCAAGCGCGGTGTGGTGCAGATGATTGGGGACGCAGGGGAAGTGACCGACGCCTATATCCACGATATGGAGACCGGCGGACACGGGCTTGTGAGCGTGGCGGAATCGGAAGCCGCCGCGCAGGAAATTGCGCCGCAGCGGCCGCCGGTTCCCACGCCGCCGAAAAAGGAATATCCCTTTCTGAATTTCCTGCGGGTGTTGGCGCTCGCGATGGTCGTGTGGGACCATCTGGGCCCCTTTCGCAACCCGGACTGGCGGCTCGGGCAGCTGGTGGAAAACACTCTGAACCGCCCGCTGGGCATCGTCCAGTCGTTTGGCGGGCTCGGCGTGATCCTCTTTTTCCTGGTGAGCGGTTATCTGCTTGCCGCGGGGGGCGGGGGAGGGCGGCTCGCCTTCGGTGTGAAACGGGTGCTCAGGATCTTTCCACCGCTTATCCTCTCGTTCGCGAGCTTCTACCTGTTTCAGTATCTCGTTTCGCTCGTGACCGGGCCGACCTGGTGGGCACAGTTTTCGCCGCGCCAGTGGGTGATGGGCGCGACGCTTGCAAATTATTTTGTGGGTGTGCCGGACGTTATCAACGGTACGACCTGGTTTTTATTCCCGACGCTGCTTTTCTATCTGCTTGGCTTCCTCTTTTACCCTTGGATCAGACGCCATCCATTTGCTGTTGCCGTGGCAATGGAAGCGGTGCTGGCGGGCGGCTACTGCGCTGCCCTGTGGCTGCCGCTGCCCGACGCGGCACGCAATGTGATCGAACTGTCCTGGTATGTGGCGTTTCCGGTCTGCGGGATGCTGCTTTACTACCTCAAAGAGGGGAAGATCGGCTTCTGGAGCTTCGCCGTGCTCGGCGCCGTCGATTACCTGCTGCTTTTAAAGGGGATCGCATTCTTCAAGCCCGACTACTATGAACAGTCGCCGTACCTTGTCTCGTTTGCGTACGCGTTTTTGCTGTTCGCTGTGGCGATGCTGCTCGACGAAAAGCTCCGCCCTAACACTCTGGTAGATGGCGTGGCGGAGCTCAGCTTCTCGGTCTATCTGACCCATATGACCTATGGAAGCCTTGCGATGACCCTGCTCGCGCCGCGTACCGGCTATACAGCCGCGTTCCTTCTGACGCTCGTGTTTGTATTTCTTGTTGCCGCGCTGCATTACCGGCTGGTGGAAAAGCCCGCCGCCACGCTTTCGCGCAGGCTTTTGCAAATCTTGAAAGGGGACCCGTAATGCCGAATATCAAAATCCTGATTTCCTGCCATAAAGAGGCCGATCATCCCGAAAGCGAAATTCTCCTGCCGATCCAAGTCGGCGCGGCGAACGCGAGGGTGCGTTTTCCGGACATGCTGCACGACGACGAAGGGGAGAATATCTCGGATAAAAATCCGATGTACTGCGAGCTGACCGCCCAATACTGGGCGTGGAAGAACCTGGACGCGGACTATTACGGCTTTTGCCACTACCGGCGGTATTTTAATTTTTCGGATACCGTTTATGAAGAAGACCCATGGGGAAACGTCCTCGAAGATTATGTCGATGCGAATGCCGCCCAAAAATACGGTTTTGACGACCAGACGATAGCGGATCTGGTCGCGCGGTATGATGTGATCACCACGACCCGCAAGGATCTGCGCAGGATGCCGGAGCGTTTTTCCTCGGTGGACGACCAGTATGCGAAGGCGCAAAAGCTGCACGCAAAGGACCTGCAAACCATCCGGGAAATCATCGACGAGAAGTTCCCGGCCTACTCTTTGGCGGCGAAAAAGCATTGTGAGGGGCACACCACCAGCTTCTGCAACATGTACATCCTCAGAAAGGAAATTTTTGCGGATTACTGTGCGTGGATGTTCGCCGTACTCGCGGAATTTGAAAAACGTACCGATATGTCCCGCTACAGCCAGGAAGCCCTGCGCACGCCGGGGCATCTTTCGGAGCGCCTGTTCGGCATTTATTACATATATCTGCAGGAACGGGGCAGAACGCTTAAAACAAAGGAATTGCAGTGCGTCCTTTTCGCGGACACCGACCCGCAGCGGATGCTCGCGCCGGCGTTCCCGGAAAATGAAATCCCGGTCGTGTTCGCGGCCAACAACAACTTTGTCCCAGTCGCGGCAACCTGCATCCAGTCGGTGATCGAGCATGCCGCCCCGGGCAAAAATTATGATCTCGTGCTGTTGGAATCGGATGTGACCAGAGAGAATAAGGACATCCTGCTGGGCATGCTAAAAGGGAAACCGAACATTTCCCTGCGGTTTTTCAATGCCGCGCGACTGCTTTCCGGTTATGAACTTAAAGCGAATGCCCACATCAGCGTGGAGACCTACTTCCGCTTTTTGATCCAGGAAATCCTTCCCGGGTGCGGTAAGGTGCTGTATCTTGACTGTGATCTGGTTGCGCAGGAGGACGTCGCAAAGCTCTATGAAACCGATGTGGAGGGATATCTGCTCGCTGCGGCGCGCGATCCGGATTTTCTCGGACAGATAAACGGCGCGAACCCGGCGACCGCCGCATACTGCAAAAAGGGCCTTCCGATGAAGGACCCCTACAATTACTTCCAGGCGGGCGTGCTGCTTTTTAATACGGCGGAAATGCGGAAGGCATATTCCCTCTCCGAGTGGCTGACCTTTGCAACCCATCCCTATAAATATAACGACCAGGATGTGCTGAACCTTTACTGCGAAGGCCGGGTGAAGTATCTCGACATGGCCTGGAACCTCATCACTGACTGTGACCACTACCGGGTGAACAATGTGGTGGTCTATGCGCCGGATGCTGTCTACAAAGAATATCAAAAGGCCCATGCGGCGCCGAAAATCATCCATTACGCGGGATTTATGAAGCCATGGCACCGTCCGGACGAGGACCTTGCGCGGTATTTCTGGGATTATGCGCGCCGCACGCCGTACTATGAGCAGCTGATCTTCCGGATGGACGCGGGCAATGCCTGGCATGTGGCCAACGGTCTTTACCGCGAACGCGGCCTGCGCGGATTTTTCCGCGGGATTCTTGGCCTGCCGCGGCGGGTGGTTGACCGTTTCCTGCCGAAGGGCAGCGCTGGGCGGGAAAAGCTCAAAAAAATCTATCACATCTTTGTGAAAGCAAAATAGTGGGAGGACTGGCATGAGATACGACGCAATCATTGTAGGCGCGGGATTTTCCGGCGCGGTTGTGGCCAGGGAGCTGGCGGACGCGGGCAAGCGGGTGCTCGTTTTGGAAAAACGCAGCCATATCGGCGGAAATATGTATGATTCCACGGACGAAAACGGCGTGCTGGTCCACTGGTACGGGCCGCATATTTTCCACACTTCTTCGCAGGAAGTTTCACAGTATGTTCAGCGGTTTTCAGAGTGGTTTCCATACGAGCACCGGGTGCTCGGAAAAATCGACGGCCAGCTCGTGCCTATCCCGTTTAATTACCGGTCGCTCGATACGCTCTATCCAGCCGAACGTGCGAAAGCGGTCAAAGAGGAGCTCTCCTGTATGTTTCCGGGAAAGCGTACCGCGTCGGTGCTCGACCTGATGAATGCGGAAGATCCGGTCGTTCGGGAGTTTGGGCAGTTTGTGTTCGAGAAGGTGTTCCTGCATTATACCGCAAAGCAGTGGGGGACTCCGACCGATCAGGTTGACCGGTCGGTTATCAACCGGGTGCCGGTCGTGCTCGGGGACGACGACCGGTATTTCCAGGACAGCTGGCAGTATATGCCGGTGGACGGCTACACACCGATCTTTGAGAAGCTGCTGGCGGGGCCGGGGATCGAGACGCGGCTCTGCTGTGACGCCAAGGAAGTCCTGACGCTTGATATTGACGGAGGAGAGATACATGCGTGGGGCGAACGGTTCCATGGCCCGGTCGTCTTTACCGGTGCGATCGATCAGATGTTCGGCTACAGGTTTGGGCCGCTGCCGTACCGTTCGCTCGACCTGCGGTTCGAGCAGAAGGATTGTACGAGCTTTCAGCCCGCCGCGGTGGTCAACTATCCGAATGAGGAGGCATTCACCCGCATCACCGAGTTCAAAAAGCTGACCGGTCAGCAGATTGCTGGCAAAACCACCATCCTGAAGGAATACCCGCTTCAATACGATCCGCATGGAAAACGTGGGAATATCCCGTACTACGTCATTGCGAATCCGGAAAACCAGGCCCGTTACCAGCAGTACGCGGGACTCGCCCGGAAGCTGCCGAATTTTTATCTCTGCGGCCGGCTCGCGGATTACCGCTATTACAACATGGATGCGGCGGTCCTGCGCGCCTTGCAGCTTTCGCGGAAGATCCTGGGCGAATAAAGAAAAATGTTTGTAAAAAAGGCCGCGTCCAATCGGACGCGGCCTTTTTTGCAGTTTTCAGCCGAAAAAGCGTTTTATTTCCGCATCGGCGCTTTCTGGGGAATCGGAGCCGTGGATGACGTTCATTGAGGTGGAGGTGGCGTAATCCCCGCGGATCGTCCCAGCGGTAAAATCGCAGGCTTTGGTCGGGCCCATCAGGGTACGCACGCCGTGAATGGCGTCTTCGCCTTCGACGATCATGGCGAACACCGGCCCGCTGGTCATGTAGGCCAAAATTTCAGGGAAAAACGGTTTGCCGGTCAGATGTGCATAGTGCTCCCGCAGGATCGGCTCGGAAAGAGTCATGGTTTTGGCTTCGCAGATGCGGTAACCCTTGCGTTCGATCCGGTGGATGATTTCGCCGATGAGCCCGCGTTTGACGGCATCGGGTTTGAGCATCACAAAGGTTCTTTCAATCATAGCGGTCATGGTCCTCCTTTACAAAATGGGATGGCGCCGGTTGCGGCGCGGTGACGTTTCACACACATTATAAGCCCGGCCCCTTCCGGGGAAATTTCCGAATGAGGAAATAAACGATTTCCCGGATTTTCAAAAACAAACGGCGCGCAAAATGAGAATACAGTTTGAAAAACGAAAGGTTTTACAGGTAAAATGCAGTCCCATTGCTCCGGAAACAGGATGTTTTGGAGGAAGAAAGGATTTTTGTTACCAAAATCAGGAATAAATTGGAAGAGAAAAAAAGTTTTATTTGAAAAGCGAGAATATTTTTAATTTTGGAAAAGTGTTCACTTTTGGACATTTTGACCGATTAAAAGGAGGCCGCGGTATCAAATAATGATAAAAGAATTCAACTGATCAAATCATTAATTATTAAAATGCCACAACGTCGAGGGGGTATTTCAAATTGACTTCTCGGAATTGCACATTTATGATGAACATAAAGAGTTCGAAAAACACAGACCATTTCTTTGGAGAAGCGTGTTTTCGAAACAAATTTTTCAATATTTTAAGGGAGGAAACACGGCATGAATGTGACCAGAAACGATGTGGAAAGAATCATTGACGCTTCCCTGGGTGCAACTCCGGCCCCAACACTTGACCAGGTGTCGGAATTTGTAAAGAAGACCCTCGATTATAACTTTGCAACCACCCTGACAGAACCATTCTTTATCAAGTACAATGCGGATATCCTGCATGCGGCGGGCAAACAGCTCGTCAGCGTCATCTCCTACCCGCTTTACGGCATGACCCACGAGGCAAAGCTCGCGCAGGCCAAGCAGGCGCTTGCGGATGGTGCGGATGAACTGGATGTTTCGATGGACATCAGCGCCTTCAAATCCGGCCGGTTCGACTACGTCAAAGAGGACCTGAAACCATTTGTCGACCTGATGGAAGGCAGAATCATGAAGATGATCTACGGCGCGACCCTGCTGACCGAAGATGAGCAGAAACACGCCGCTGAAATCGCCATCGAGCTCGGTATCCCGTTCCTCAAGACCAACACCGGCTACGGCTATGTGACCACCATCGAGCAGGTCAAACTGATCAAGGACAACTTCGGAGACGACATCAAAGTTATGGTTTCGGGCGGCGTGCGCACCAAGGAAGACGCGATCGCAATGATCGAAGCCGGCGCGGCCCGCATTGCAACCAGCTCGCCCTTCAAAATTGTTGACAGCTTCAACGCTTAAGAATAAAGGAGGAGTTTCAGATGAATAAAGCAGAGTTAGCCCGGTATATCGATCAGACCACCCTCAAACCCGGCAATAGCGAAGAATTTGTGACCGCGTTCTGCGAGGATGCAAAAGCCAATCATTTTGCAAGCGTCTGCATCCTGCCGAATATGATCCCGACAGCGGCAAAAGTCCTCAAAGGCTCTGACACCAAGGTCTGCACCGTCATCAGCTTCCCGCTCGGATTCGACGCTCCGTCGGTAAAGATCGCGGAGTGCAAAGACGCCCTGCGTCTTGGCGCCGAGGAGATCGACCTTGTGATGAACGTCTCCGCGCTGAAGAGCGAACGCTATGATATCGTGGACGAAGAGCTCGAAGGCGTTGTCAAGGCAAGCCACGATGCCGGCGCGATCGTGAAGCTCATTATCGAAACCCCGCTGCTCACCGAAGCGCAGATCGTGAAAGCCTGCGAGCTGGCAGAGAAACATGGCGTGGATATTGTAAAGACCTCCACCGGATTTTCCGCGATGCTGCCGCGTTCCACTTCGGTTGACGATGTGAAGCTGATCCGCAAATCGATCAAGCCGACCACCGGGCTGAAAGCGGCGGGCGGCATCCGCACCACGGCGGACACACTGGCGATGATCGAAGCCGGCGCCACCAGAATTGGCGCAAGCGCAGGAAAGGAAATCGTTGACGGACTCTAAGCGTTAGAACGAAACCAGACAAGGGGTACAGCCATGAAGAACTTAGTGAATGTTAGAGATATCAAACTGAAAGTTCCGGTACGGGACTGGCAGGATGCGGTGATAAAAACCGGTTCCATCTTAGAGCAGAATGGTTACGTCAAACATGAATATGTGGACGCAATGATCCAGACGGTAAAGACGCTGGGCCCGTATATCGTGGTTGCCCCAGGGCTGGCAATGCCTCACGCGAAAAGCACCAACGGGGTGCTCAAAAGCGGTATCAGTATTATGACTTTGGCCAATCCGGTGGAGTTTGGAAACGAGTCAAACGACCCGGTTCATATGCTCATCGGATTGGCCGGGACCAACGACAGTCTCCATCTGGATATCCTGCAGGCGATTGCAACCATTTTCGAGGATGAAAGTATGCTGCAAAAGATGGCCGCCTGCGACAATGAAGAAGAGATCGCAGAAATATTTAATAATGTGGAGGTTGAAGAATAATGTTGCATGTGGTAACGATTTGCGGCTGCGGTATGGGCAGCAGCGTCATCCTGAAGATGAACGCGGAAAAAGCGCTGAAAGAACTGGGCATCGAAGCTAAGCTCGAAGTCAGCGACATCACCACCGGCAAAGGCGCCGCGCGCACCGCAGACCTGGTCCTCATCGGCCATGAGCTGGCCTACCTGATGCAGGGCATCGACAAGCCCGTGATCGAGCTGAACAGCTTCGTCAACAAGCAGGAGATCCGTGACAAACTGGAAGCCTACGGAAAGGCGAACGGCCTGCTTCCGGAGTAATACCAAGTCTTCTATAGAAAGGTTCTTGCGAAATGGACAGTTTCAAAGATAAAGTTGTCATAGTCACCGGCGCGGGGCAGGGTGCGGGCAGGAAGCTCGCGACCCGCTTCTATGAGGAAGGTGCGATTGCCTGTCTTCTCGACCTCAACGGGGAAACCCTGGCCAAGGTCGTCGAGGAAGTCAATCCTGACCGCGAGCGCTTTGTGACCTATACGGTCGACATCAGCAACAGCGAACAGGTCACCAAGGCAATTGACGACATCGGCAAACGCTTTGGAAAAATCGATGTGCTTATCAACAATGCCGGCGTGCTCCACAAGGGCATGATCGAGACCGCCACCGACGCGCATCTGCAGCTCATGGTCAATGTCAACCTTATGGGCCCGATGTACTGCACCCGCGCCGCGATCCCGTACATGAAAAACCGCGATGCGAACATCATCAATGTCGCATCGATCCTCGCCACCTTCCCGAACACCGGTTCCGGCGCCTATGGCGCTGCAAAAGCCGGAATGATCCTGCTGACCAGGGTCTGGGCCGCGGAGCTTGCGCCTTACGGCATCCGGGTCAACTGCTATGCGCCGGGTGTGCTGAACACCCCGATGGCGGAGGACGTTATCAAAAACCGCGCCGAGTCGAAACTCTGCCAGATCCCGCTGCGGCGGTTCGGAGAGACCGACGACGCGTTTGATCTGGTCAGCTTCTTCTGCTCGAAGCAGGCGAGCTATATCACCGGACAGACCATTGGCCTGGATGGCGGAATCTGGGCGACACAGACCCCAACGGCGGCATGGAAGCTCTGATCGCTTCCTGAAAATACATAAGAAGCCTATAAACCGGAAAGAGTTGTGTGAAAAGGAGGGTCCCCATGAATTTTGCAATCAATTTTATCACCAATGTTCTCGGAAACCCGACCGTAATGCTTGGCCTCATCGCCTGTATTGGCCTTCTGTTCTTGAAGAAGGGCTTCGGTGACGTCGTGATGGGCACGGTAAAGACTATGATGGGTTACCTGATCCTGAGTGCAGGTACCGGCATCATTGGCCCGCCGATCACCCTTCTGACAGAACTGGTTCAGAAGGGTCTGGGCGTTGACGGCGTCCTGCCGCTTTACTGGGTGGTATATTCCGAATCGATGGCCAAGTTCGGCACCGAAGCGGCGCTGATCTTCATCATCGGTTTCGTCGTAAACATCCTGCTTGCGAAGTTCACCCCCTGGAAAAACCTTGCATTGACCGTGCACCTGCAGCTGTTCTGGACCGGCTTTATGGCGAGCGTCCTGTGCAGCATGGGCTTCCCGACCATGACGGTTATCATCGCGGGCGGTATCATTTCCGGTATCTACTTCTGGATTGCAACCACTATTTCGGCCCATTACCTGAAACCGGTCACCACCGAGCACTGCAACTTCGTTCCGAGCGCAATCTCGCTCGTGATTGCGGGCGAATGCGGACGGCTCTTCAAAAAGGGCGGAAAATCCACCGAAGAGCTCAGCTTCCCGGCTTCCCTCAACTGGATGAAAGACAGCATCATTGCCTGCTGCATGGCAATGATGGTCATGAACTTTATCTTCACCTTCGTCGCGGGCGCGGATGTTGTCCGCGGTCTGGCGGCCGGCGTTCCGTGGGTCCTCTATGTGATCCTGCAGTCCCTGACCTTTGGCGGCGGCATCGCGGTCATCCTCTATGGCGTGCGTATGATGCTGGCGGAACTGATCCCGGCGTTCTCGGGCGTTGCTGAAAAGATCCTGCCGAATGCTAAACTCGGCCTCGACTATCCGACCGTTTTCCCGTATGCGGGCACCGCGGTCATGGTCGGCTTTATCTTCAGCCTGCTCGGTTCGATTGTCGCGACCCTGATCATGGCATTCACCGGCTTCTCGCCTGTGGTTGTCCCGGGCGTCCAGATCAACTTCTTTGAAGGTGCGCTGGTCGGCGTCTACGCGAATGCGCATGGCGGACTGAAAAACTGCGTGCTCAGCTCCTTCATCACCGGTTTCCTGCTTCAGTTTGCAGTTGCGATCACCTTCCCGCTCACCGGCCATCTGATGGCGACCGGCGGCGCGTACGAAGCGATGGACTTCAACACCGTTGGATTCGTCGTTGCGAAAGTTGCATCCCTCTTTGCATAACCGTTAAAAACGTGTTATCATAACTATCATGTTGTCCCTTTTCCTATTCTAAATGTGACCCGCAGGCCATGTATCCTCAAAACAATCAGGATACATGGCCTGCAAACTCAAAAATGATGATTCGGGAGGCCCCAATGCAAGACGCGCAGGCATATTTGGACACCATCCAAAGGGATGGGTTCCTCGGCCCGATGTTTTCGTCCTATCTGCTCGCGAAACCCTATTACGCTGACAGGGTGGTGCTGGATTTTGGATGCGGATATGGATGGGGGAGCTTTTTGATCTCTCAGCACTGCCGTCGTGTGACCGGCTACGACATCGACCGGCACCGGGTCCGCTTTGCGCGGGAAACCTTCCGAAATGAAAACCTGGAGTTTTTATCAAGCTCCAAAGGCCTCATGCGCGGCGGATACGATGTGATCTGCCTGTTCCAGGTCCTCGCACACCTTGCGCAGCCGGAAAAAGAGCTGGAAAAGCTCTTGGAATATCTCAGGCCGGGCGGGATTCTCCTGTTTGGGCTGAAGGAAAGCGCGGCCGGCGCGCTCAGGCTTCTGGAAGAATGGGGAGGGGAACAAAATCTCATCCGGCTCTACCGCACCCGGCGTTACCTTTCCGATGCGGACAGCGTGATCGAAACAGGCTATCAACTGCCATGCAAAGGGGAACCAGACGATGGACAAAATAAACCTGCTGATTTTTGACGTGGACGGGACGCTTGTGGATTCCCTCTGCGGGGCCACGGCTTCAGTCAACGTCATCCTCGCGCGCAACGGGCTGCCCCAGGTAGCCGCGCGGGACGTTGCAACCTATATCAACCACGGCGGCGAGCATTTTATTTCCCATGCGGCCGCCACAGAAGATCCCGCGGTGATCGCCCGGTTGCTTTCGGAGTTTACACAGGAGTACCATGACAACTGTTGGGCCCCGCCGTATGAAGGCGTTTTGGAAACGCTGGAAGTCCTGCAAAAACGAGGGAAAACCTTGGGAGTCTATTCCAACAAGATGATCTCTGTCGCACAAAAACAAATGGAGCTGATCCGTGCCGATGCCCTCCTCGACTTTATCTGCGCGGATGACGGCAACACGGTCCTCAAACCAAAGCCGGATGCGATTTTGCAGATGCTTAGGCGCACTGGCTGCCCGCCCGGGGAAGCGATGATGGTGGGGGACAGCGAAGCCGACCTGATGGCGGGACACAGCGCGGGGATCAAAACCTGCTTTGCCGCCTATGGGATTGGAAAACTGGAAAATTCGCCGGTAAAACCGGATTATGTAATTGAATCCTTTGCACAACTGCTCACTCTGATGGATTAGGGGAAGACCATGCTCTACAAACGCTGCATCGAAACAATTGAACAGCTGATCGATTCGGAAAAACCGATAACCATCGCTGAACTGGCGCGGGACCGTTCGGTCAGCGCGCGTACCGTACGTAATGATCTGGAAATCATCGACGAATGGCTTGCCGGGTTCGGGCACGCGCCAATCACCCGGGTGCCGAGCGTCGGGGTTTTCCTGGGCGACGCGGACGGCATGGTCCGCATGCGCCTGAAAACAGGCAATGCAAACAACTATATCATGTCCTCGCAGGAACGGGTGCGGGTGATCATTGGGATGCTGCTGACCGGCGAAACCAAAACCAGCATCACGGCCATTGCCGAAAAGCTGCAGGTCAGCGGCGCAACCATTTCCAACGACATCCAGAAGGTCAAAAAATGGATGGACGATTATGGAATCCGCATGGTCTCAAAACCGCATATGGGCATCCTGATGCAGGACAGTGAACGCAATATCCGCCGTGGCTGTGTGATGCTGCTGCGGGAGGTGCTCGACGCAGGAACCCGCCAGCAGGAGCTGATCGGCGCGCATTTTATGCAGGCGCAGGCGGCATTCAACCATTACCGGATGGATGCTTTCAGCGAGGCGGTCTCCCTTTGGCGGGAGGAAATTCTTAAGATCATCGCTCAGCTGCAGGAGAGCGACGGGGTCAGCATTTCGGACAATGGTTTCTGCGCCATGTTCCTCTATCTGCTGATCAATTTCGTGCGGGTGCGGCAGGGCTTTTCCCTTCAGTTTACCCCGCAGGAGCGCCGGATGATCTATGGCAAATCCGGCATCGACTATAAGCGTATCCGCTGCTTCATTAAAATGCACACCGGGCTGGAACTCGATGAAAACGAGATGCTGCAGATCAATGTCGAGTGGATGTCGCTGCGCAAGTTCGGAGCCTCTCCGAATGTCAACGTGGACAATGTGCTGATTTCCAAAGAGCTGATCGAAGCGGTAAAGATCGGACTGGATCTTGAATTTGAAGCGGATGAAAACACGATTCTGGAACTGGCGACCCACCTGAGCGTCATGTCCTACCGTTTGATCCTCAACGTACCGGCGGAGAACAATCCTGTGCTCAATGAAATCGAGGCGGCCTTCCCGGATGTCTGCGCGGTTGTGCGGGAGAAACTCCAGGAGGTCATGCAGAACAAGATGGGCCCCGTGAGCGACAGCGTCTGCGACCGGGAAGCGGTTTACATCGCGATGCACATCATCGCCTGTATCCATAAGAATACCAAGTCGGAGGAGATGAAAAAGGACGTCATCATTGTCTGCGGCAATACGATCGCGACCTCCAAAATCCTCGAAAACCGCCTCAAAGCGCTTTTTTCCAATGTAAACGTGGTGCGCACGATTTCTTATAACGAGTTTGTGAACGCCGCGTCTCCGCTCGACTGTGACCTGATTATTTCGACCCTTCCGCTGGAAAGCACGCATTACCAGTGCGTCACAGTCAACCCGCTTCTGAAGCTGGAAGACATCAATAAACTGATGAATGTATTCATGCTGCGTATGCAGAATGTGGATATGAATAAATATATCGGCGCGACCATCAATATCGCGTCCCGTTCCCTGAAGCTCTCTCCAGAGGAAAAGATCAAGCTCTCGATCGAGCTTACCAGGGATATTGAAACCGAAATGCAGGACCTGAGCCGTAAACGCAGCCCGACCCTGGGCACCCTGCTCACTGCCGACCTGGTGCGCACCGGCGTCCCGGCGAGAAACTGCTATGAAGCGATCCAGATCGGGGGCGACCTTCTGCGGCGCGCAGGGCTCATCACCCAGGAGCACATCGACCGCATGATCCAGCTCAAAAAGAAGCTGGGGGGCTACATCGTCATCGACCAGGGGGTGGCCATGCCGCACCTGTTGGTGCCGGAGCTGGAAGGACCCTGTATGAGCCTGATCACCCTGGAAAAACCGGTGCGGTTCCACAATGCGGAAAACGATCCGGTCGACTTGGTGATCGTGCTGCTCTCAAACAACAACACTTCGCATATCAAGGTGCTGGAAGAACTGATCGAGATCCTCAACCAGCCGGAAAAGAAACAGGCAATCCGCCGCGCGGAAAATCCATATGAGCTTCTGGGACTGCTCTGAGACCCAGGAAACGAATTAGATGAAAGGTTTGATGTTTTATGATTACCAGGCAGTTTAAGGTCACCAATCCGAGCGGGCTGCATGCCCGTCCTGCCACCGATTTTTCCAAGATTGCGCAGAGTTTCAAATCCTCTGTGGAGATCACCTTCAAAGGCAAAACCAAGAATGCAAAGAGCACGATCAGCATCATGGCGCTGGGCATCAAACAGGGAAGCACAATCGATGTGGCCTTTTCCGGCGAAGATGAACAGCAGGCCTGTGAAGCAATCGAAGCGCTGGTGGCGGCGAACTTTAACGAGTAAGCGAAGGGGGCCCCTTGTATGAAAGGTATCTGTGCATCTCCGGGCCTTGCGGCGGCGAAACCGTTCCTGGTGAAAGAGCAGGAGCTGCGCATCCGCCGCAGCCGGGTTCCAAAGGACGCGATCGAAGCAGAAAAGAAAAAATTTTATAGTGCCGTCGAGCGCCTGCGGCAGAAGATGAACGATTTCCTGTCAGACCCGGAGCGGGAGCTCTCGGAGGATGAGCGCAAAATCATGGGCGTGCATGTTTCGCTGCTCGACGATCCCAGTCTCATCGATGAGACGGTCTCGATTATCGAAAACGAACGGTTTAACTGCGCCTACGCGCTCAGTCAGAACGTCGACGCGATCGCGTTGGAACTGGGCGAGGTGGACGACGAATATATCCGGGAACGGATCATGGACATCAAGGATGTGAGCACAAGCCTTTTGAAACGCATCCTCGATGTCGAACCGGCCGACCTGACCCGTCTGGAGGAGGATGTAATCCTGATTGCGCGGGATCTGGAACCCTCCCAGCTCATCTCGGCGGACAAACGTTTCCTGCGCGGGATTGTTTGCGAACAGGGGGGCGTGACTTCCCACACGGCAATCCTGGCGCGCAATCTCGGCGTCCCGGCGGTGTTCGGGGTCAGGGATGCGATGAAGTCCTGTCGGAACGTATCGATGCTTGTCGTCAACGGCACGATGGGCACGGTGGACTGCAACCCGGAACCGGAAGAGCTTGACAAGGTGAGAAGGCGCATTGAAAGCCTGCGGGAATTGCGTCAGGATCTGGGGCGGTACGCCACCGTGGAGGGACGCTCGCTTGATGGGAGACGGATGGAGGTCTGCGCGAACATCGGAAGCGCGAAGGACGCGGCTCAGGCGGTGAAAAACGGCGCCGAAGGCGCGGGGCTTTTCCGCACTGAATTCATGTTCATGCAGGAGGATGTCCCGCCTTCAGAGGAAATACAGTTCGAAACTTATAAGGCCGCGGCCGAAGCGCTCGGTACCAGGCCGCTCATTATCCGCACGCTCGATGCCGGCGGCGACAAGGAAATCGAATACCTCCATTTAAATAAGGAAAACAATCCGTTTCTGGGATATCGGGCGATCCGAATCTGCTTAAAGAACAAGGATCTTTTCAAGACCCAGCTGCGCGCGATTCTGCGGGCCTCGGCCTACGGAAACATACGCATCATGTACCCGATGATCTCCTCGATCGAAGAGCTGCATGCCGCCAACCGGGTGCTGAAAAGGGCCAAGGCGGAATTGCGGCGCGAAGGGGTGCCGTTTGATAGGGAGATCAAGGTCGGCATCATGGTTGAAATCCCGACGACCGCTGTCTGCGCGGATATCTTTGCGCGCGAGGTGGATTTCTTCTCGATCGGGACGAATGACCTGATCCAGTATACCCTCGCGGTGGACCGTACCAACCAGACGGTTTCCGCGCTTTATGACGAATACAATCCCGGCGTGCTGCGGCTGATCTACCATACGATTCAGAGCGGGGCGCGGGAAGGGAAACCGGTCGGTATGTGCGGCGAAATGGGCGGCAATCTGCTGCTGACGCCGCTGCTGCTCGGAATGGGGATCGACGAAGTGAGCGTGAGCCCGGTGGCGGTGCCAAAGGTGAAAAAAATGCTTTCCGCCATCGACAGCAGCACCGCGCAGCGGATGCTGCACCGGGCGATGTGCTGCGATACCGGAAGCGAAATGAAAGCGTTCCTCACCGAAGAGCTCACCAAGATGAAATTGGACCATCTGCTTTTGCTGTAAAGCGCTGCCTCCTCTGCGCTGCAGTAGATAGAAAACCCCGGCGGGCCATATGGCCCGCCGGGGTTTTCTATCTATGGTTTTTCGTTTCAGATGACGATATCCTGGTCAAATGCGCGTTCATCTTCTTTTTCACGCCTGATATTGATTTCGCCTTCCAGTTTGGCGCCATTGCTGACCGAGAGCTGGGATGCCTGCACATTTCCGATCAGCAGCGCATTTTCGCTGAACGCGACGGTGGTGTTTGCAATGAGGTTGCCTTTGACCCGCCCGCCCAGCACAACGCTGTTTGCGGTGATGTTGCCCACGACAACCGATCCGCTGTCAATGATCACGTCGGCGGTTGCGGTAATATCCCCCTGCAGAGCGGAATTGCACAGTTCAATCTGCTTGCCCTTGATATTGCCGGCAATTTTTCCGCATAGTTTGAGCACGCCGCTGCCTTCAAGGTTTCCCCGCAGACTGCCAAGCATCTCGACGTCGCCGGAAGCCTTGATATCGCCGATGATCGTTGTCCCCTGCGCGATGATGGTCGGTCCGGCAGACAAGGGGGCCGCAGAAACTGGCCTTTTGGCAGGAACCGCTGGCTCCTGTGGAACGACAGGGGGAACGGTTGGGTGCGGCTCTGCTTTTTTTTCGATCGCGGCTTTTTCTGGCTGGGCATTGCCGATGATAGGCTCCTCGTTTTTTCCTTCCAGGAGGTCTTTGACAGCCTGAGAAAAATGGTTTTTCTTGTTCATGGTGAATTTCCTCCAGTGATCGTTTTCAAATTGATTGCTGCGGTGGCCTCCGGCGCGGACACTTTACCGCGAATATTGGCGAATTCTCCAAAAAAAAGAAGAAATACACCATATTTACAATCATTATAGCATGTTTGGGCCGGTGGAAATCTCAAGATTTCATCAAATTTGGAAATGTGAGACTGGGATGTGACAGAAAATCAGCACCGGTAAGCTGCGGCCCTTTGTAACAGGCGGATTTCCTGCGCATATATTGTTATTGGGTATTTTTGCAGCTGCTCAATTCGTAATAAAGGAGTGTTCACATGCCTACATCTTTGCAAAACCAGGCCCGTATTTCGTACAGCTATGATGGCGCGGTTTCGCCTGAAGTCGCAAATTCGAATACAACCACCACAACCCTGCTGGATGAATACAGCCTGCTTGCGGACAAAAGTGTCCTCAGCAATACCTATCGCCCAGGTGAAAATATCACCTATGTCATCCGCCTGAAAAACAATGGCCGGGGGGATCTTTTCAACGTCACTGTAATCGACAACCTTGGCGGGACCGTTGCGCCCGATCCGCTGGTATATCTGCTTTCCTCGGCGCGTCTGTACGTGAACGGGGCCCTCACGCCGCTTACCCCGACCATCGGCGCGGGCCGCTTGACTTTCACCCTGCCGGTTCCGCTTGAGGCGGGGGACACCGCGCTGATTTTGTACATTGCCGCCGTACGGGATGATTTGGCGGCCGACTACGGACAGATCACCAATACTGCGACCGTCTCTGCGAACGGTGGTTCCGCCAGCGGCCAGCAGGTTACGGCTGGACCAGTCAGCGCCACGCTGCTGCGCGAGGCGTATGCGGATGTCTCAATCATCAAATCGGCTGATAAGCAGGTTGTATCGTCCGGCGAAACGCTGACCTATACCTTCACGCTGACCAATACCGGGAACCAGGCGGCCACCGGCGTTGTACTGACGGATACGCTGCCGGCCGGATTTGCCATCACATCGGTATCGGTCACCAGCGGCGGTACGACCACGGTCTATCCGTCTACCGAATACACAGTTGATCCGACCACCAACACGATTACCCTGCCGAATACGACCGGAACACAGATCACGGTGCCGGCGGCTGTCGGCGGCGTGCCGGGCGTTGTGACCGTCACCATCGTGGGAACCGTTACAGCCCCGTGATTTTTCCGATCCCTCCTGTAAAAAGCGAAGCGGTTTTACCGCTTCGCTTTTTTCAGAAATCTGCAAATACAGACAGCAGAAGCGAAATTCGCTTATTTTCCGGGATTTACAAAAATTTTGCTTGCATTTTCTCGATTTATCCGCTATAATCTATATCAATCTGTAAAATACAAGGCTGAGCAGAGCCTGCCAGATAGCAAAGATCTTTTTTTGACCATTTCCCAGCCAAATGGGAAATCAAGGCCATACGGACAGCCGGGTCAAATGCCGAATCGGCAACTTTCGTTGCCTTATTGACGGGGCGGTTTCGCCCGATTTTATAAGTTGGTTACTTAAAACCGTGTGCCGCATGCACATCACACTTGTGAAACGATCAATAAGAGTAGTAAAAGTAAATTTCTTGCTATATAGACTCTGAACTCGACCTCTACAATCTCCATATGGAAAGCTCCGCGGAATCAAAACGCAGCCGCGGGGACAGATGTAGAATGAAACGCAAGTGGATGCGCGGCGGTTTGCCGCCGGTTCCGGTTGCGTTTTTTTGTTGTGTTTTTTGGAATATGAAAGGATAAGGATCAGAAGGGGTTGACCGCGCATGGAAAATAAGCTGAAACTGTATGGTTTTAATAATCTGACAAAATCGCTGAGCTTCAATATTTATGATGTCTGCTATGCGAAAAGCGAACGCGAGCAGCGGGATTACATCGCCTATATCGATGAGCAGTACAATTCCGAAAGGCTGACAAAAATCCTCTATAATGTTACAGAAATGATCGGAGCGCATGTGCTCAATGTCTCAAAGCAGGATTATGACCCGCAGGGCGCGAGCGTGACCTTCCTTATTGCAGAGGAAAGTATGCATCCGGTGGGTGGTGAAACGGTGGTCGCGCATCTCGATAAAAGCCATGTCACAGTACATACCTATCCGGAATATCACCCGGACACCTGCCTTGCCACCTTTCGGGTGGACATCGACGTGGCAACCTGTGGGGAGATCACACCGCTTTCGACCCTCGATTACCTGATCGGTTCGTTTGACAGCGACATCATCACAATGGATTACCGCATTCGGGGCTTCACCCGCGACTTACAGGGCAAAAAGCTCTTTATCGACCATAAGATCACCTCGATCCAGGACTACATCGACGACCGTACCTTGCAAAAATACGACGCGATCGATATCAACGTCTACCAGTCGAATATTTTTCACACCAAAATGCTGATCAAAGAGGTGGATTTGCAGAACTACCTCTTCAACACCGATGTGTACGAGCTTCCGCCGCGCACCCGCCTGCAGATCACAAACAGCCTGCGCCAGGAGATGATCGAAATCTTCTCGGGCAGCAACGTCTACTGACGCGCTGCCCGGCGCTGAGCGCCGGAGCGCCGCTTTGCGGCGACGCGCGTTCAAAGGGGGCGGCACGCCCCCTTTGGATCCTCCGCAGGGAGCCATCTTCGAGGGAGCCATCTTCGATGGCCCGCCCGCAGTGCGGGCGGATCTGGGGCAAGGAGCGCTGCGCGCAAATTTTGTGACGCGCTGCCCGGCGCTGAGCGCCGGAGCGGATTTACCGCGAGCCCTTTTGACGGCCGCGGGCTGGAAAGGAGAGCGAGATGGAAAAGCTTAATCAGGATCGCGCGCCGATTTATGAGGCGCTCGAACGCTTTAAACGAATGCGTGTGGTTCCGTTCGATGTACCGGGCCACAAGCGCGGCAAGGGCAGCCGTGAACTGACCGATTTTCTTGGGGAAAAGTGTATGACGGTGGATGTGAATTCGATGAAGCCGCTCGACAACCTCTGCCATCCGGTGTCGGTTATCCGGGAGGCGGAGGAACTCGCCGCCGACGCATTCGGCGCGGCGCATGCTTTTTTTATGGTGGGCGGCACGACTTCGGCGGTGCAGAGCATGGTGCTTTCGGCCTGCAAGAAGGGCGACAAGATCATCCTGCCGCGCAACGTCCACCGCAGTGTGATAAATGCTCTTATTCTTGGCGGTGCGACGCCGGTCTATGTGAATCCCCAGATGAACCAGCGGCTCGGCATCGCGCTCGGCATGCGGCTTTCGGATGTCGAGCAGGCGATCCGCGAGAATCCGGACGCCAAGGCGGTGTTGGTCAACAACCCCACCTATTACGGCATTTGTTCAAATCTGACGGAGATTGTACGGATCGCCCATGCGCATGGGATGCTCGTGCTTGCGGACGAGGCGCACGGCACCCACTTCTATTTTGGCGAGGGCCTTCCCGTCGCCGCGATGGCGGCCGGCGCGGACATGGCGTCGGTCAGTATGCACAAGTCCGGCGGCTCGCTCACCCAGAGCTCGTTTCTGCTCTGCGGCCCGGCGGTGAACGACGGCTATGTGCGGCAGGTCATCAATCTCACCCAGACGACCAGCGGCTCTTATCTGCTGCTTTCGAGTCTCGACATCTCCCGCAAGAACCTTGCGGTAAATGGGAAGGAGATCTTCGAACGGGTGATCGGCATGGCGCAGTACGCCAGGGAGGAGATCAACCAGATCGGCGATTACTACGCCTATTCGCGGGAGCTCTGCAACGGCGACACGGTCTGCGATTTTGACGTGACCAAGCTTTCGGTCAACACCTTTGAGGTGGGGCTCGCCGGGATCGAGGTCTACGACATCCTGCGGGATGAATATGACATTCAGGTTGAGTTCGGTGACATCGGCAATATCCTCGCGTATCTTTCAGTTGGGGACCGTCAGCGCGACCTTGAACGGCTGGTGAGCGCGCTCTCCGAAATCCGCCGCCGCTACAAACGGGATAAGACGGGCATGCTGCGGCATGAGTATATCAATCCCCAGGTGGCGATCCCGCCGCAGAAGGCGTTTTACGCCGAGAAAGAACCGCTTCCGATTGGAAAAAGCGCTGGGCGTATCTGTTCGGAATTTGTCATGTGCTATCCGCCGGGCATCCCGATCCTGGCGCCTGGCGAGCGGATTACCGGGGAAATACTTGATTATATCGCGTATGCCAAGGAGAAGGGCTGTTCGCTGACCGGCCCGGAGGACATGGATATCGCGTATCTCAATGTGACAAAGGAGGTGCAGTAAATTGCAGCTATGGTTTACTGAACGGCATACCCCGAACGCGCAGTTTTCGATTAAGGTTGACCGGCAGCTCTATTGCGGGCAGAGCGAATTCCAACGGATCGATGTGTTCGATTCGAAGGAGTTCGGGCGCTTTTTGACGCTCGACGGCTATATGATGCTCACCGAAAAGGATGAGTTCATCTATCACGAGATGATTACCCATGTGCCGATGGCTGTGCATCCGAACGCAAAACGGATTCTTGTCATCGGTGCGGGAGACGGCGGGGTGGTGCGTGAGCTCACGCGCTATTCGACCGTCGAGCAGATCGACCTTGTAGAGATCGACGAGCTGGTAGTGGAGGTCTGCAAGCAGCATTTGCCGCAGACCGCTTGCCGCCTTTCGGATGAACGGGTCAACATTTACTATCAGGACGGGCTCAAATTCATCCGCCGCTGTGAGAACGAATACGACGTTATCATTGTCGATTCGACCGATCCGTTCGGACCGGGAGAGGGCCTTTTCACAAAGGAATTTTACGGAAATTGCTATAAGGCTCTCAAAGAGGACGGCATCATGGTCAACCAGCACGAAAGCCCGTTCTATGACGAGGACGCGATCGCGATGCAGCGCGCCCACAAGCGGATCGTCGAGTCGTTCCCGATCAGCCGGGTCTATCAGGCGCATATTCCGACCTATCCGTCCGGGCACTGGCTTTTCGGATTCGCTTCCAAGAAATACCACCCGACCCGGGACTTCAACCCGGTCAAATGGAATGCGCTCGGGCTGAAAACCCGTTATTATAACACGCAGCTGCACGTTGGGTCGTTCGCGCTGCCAAACTATGTGGAGGAGATGCTGCGGGATGTTGAGTAAAAATGTCGAAACCTTTCTCGGCTGCGACAGTGAATATGTGGATGCAAAGCTCGTGATTTTCGGCGCGCCGTTCGATTCGACGACCTCCTACCGGCCGGGCGCCCGCTTTGCGAGCCGCACGATGCGCGCGGAAAGCTACGGGCTTGAGACCTACAGCCCCTATCAGGACAGGGATCTGGCCGATGCCGCCATCTTTGACGCGGGGGACCTGGAGCTCTGCTTCGGGGACACGCATCTCGCGCTCGGCGATATCGAACGGTTTGCGGACAGCATCCTTTCGGACGGGAAGTGCCCGGTGATGATCGGCGGAGAGCACCTTGTGACGCTCGGCGCGGCGCGGGCCGCCGTGAAGCGTTATCCGGACCTGCACGTCGTCCATTTCGACGCGCACGCCGACCTGCGGGACGACTACCTCGGCGCGAAGCTATCGCATGCGACGGTGCTGCGCCGGACATGGGAGCTTGTGGGCGACGGCAGGATTTTTCAGTTTGGCATCCGTTCGGGCGACCATAGCGAATTTTTATGGGGCAAAGAACATGTCTCCACCCAGAAGTTTACCTTCGACGGGCTCGATCAGGTCGTGCGGATGCTGGCGGGGCGGCCGGTCTACTTCACCCTCGACCTCGATGTGCTCGACCCGTCGGCGTTCCCGGGCACCGGGACGCCGGAGGCGGGCGGCGTGAGCTTTTTGCAGCTCTTGGACGCGATCCGGCAGGTGAGCGGCCTCAATATTGTTGCCTGCGACATAAACGAACTGTCGCCGCCGTACGACCCGAGCGGCATCTCGACCGCGACCGCCTGCAAGGTCCTGCGGGAGCTGCTGCTGGCGCTTTCCTGAAAGAAATCGCCGCAAAGAACGCCGGTTCGGCCGCACTATTTTGTGAAAAAGTTTTGATCGAACTTTTTTAAAAGTTCGCGGGGTTTGGGGCAGAGCCCCAAGGCCTGCGCCGCAGCGCACTTTCCAGCGCATTTTACTTTGCTTCTTTCTTTTTGCAAGTGAAAAAGAAAGAAGGGCTGCTATACCGCACATCAATTAAAATACAGGAGGAATTACAAATGGGAAAAGCATTGATTATCGGCTGCGGCGGCGTCGCGGGCGTCGCCATCCATAAATGTTGCCAGAATTCGGAAGTGTTCACCGAAATCTGCATCGCGTCGCGCACCAAGTCGAAGTGCGACACGCTCAAGGAAAAACTCAAAGGCGCCACCAAAACGAAGATCACCACCGCGCAGGTCGACGCGGACAAGGTGGACGAACTTGTCGCGCTCATCGAACGTGAGAAGCCGGATATCGTTATGAACCTCGCGCTGCCGTATCAGGACCTGACGATCATGGACGCCTGCCTTGCCTGCAAGGTGAACTACATGGACACCGCCAACTACGAGCCGCTCGACACCGCAAAGTTTGAATACAAATGGCAGTGGGCTTATCAGGAAAAGTTCAAGGAGGCCGGAATCACCGCGCTGCTCGGCAGCGGCTTCGATCCCGGCGTGACCGGCGTGTTCTCCGCCTACGCGATGAAACATCACTTTGATGAGATCAACTACATCGATATCCTTGACTGCAACGGGGGCGACCACGGCTATCCGTTCGCCACCAACTTCAACCCCGAAATCAACATCCGCGAGGTCTCTGCCAACGGCAGCTACTGGGAGGATGGCCGCTGGGTCGAAACCGAACCGATGCAGATCAAACGGGTCTACGATTTCCCGGAGATTGGCCCCAAAGACATGTACCTGCTGCACCATGAGGAACTCGAATCCCTTGCCTTAAACATCAAAGGCATTAAACGCATCCGTTTCTTCATGACCTTTGGACAGAGCTACCTGACCCATCTCAAATGTCTCGAAAACGTCGGGATGACCTCGATTGAGCCGATCGAATTCGAGGGCAAGCAGATTGTGCCGCTCCAGTTCCTCAAAGCGGTGCTGCCCGACCCGGCTTCGCTTGGCCCGCGCACGGTCGGCAAGACGAACATCGGCTGCATCTTCCGCGGCAAAAAGGACGGCAAGGACAAGACCTACTATTTATATAATGTATGCGACCATCAGGAATGCTACCGCGAAGTTGGTTCGCAGGCAATTTCCTACACGACCGGCGTGCCCGCGATGATCGGCGCGGCGATGCTGATGACCGGCGCGTGGAAGGGCCCGGGCGTCTATAACATTGAGCAGTTCGATCCCGACCCATTTATGGACGCGCTCAATCGGTGGGGCCTGCCGTGGCAGGAGAGCTTCTCACCGGATCTGGTAGACTGATGGCGCGGCAGGATTTCGGCGCGCTTCCCACGCCGTGTTATGTGGTGGACGAGGCGCTGATTTTAAAAAATCTGGAGATCCTAAAGTCGGTTTCCGACCGCACCGGCTGTAAAATCCTGCTTGCGCAGAAGGCATTCTCAATGTTCGCGCTCTATCCGCTCATCGGGCGGTATCTCTCAGGAACGACAGCGAGCGGCCTTTTTGAAGCGAAGCTCGGCCACGGCGAGATGGGCGGGGAGACCCACATCTTTTCGCCGGCCTACCGGGATGAGGAATTCGGGGAAATCCTCTCGCTCTGCGACCACGTGGTGTTCAATTCCTTCTCCCAGTGGGAACGCTTCGGAAAACGGGCGCTTGCCGCCGGGCGAAAATGCGGCATCCGGGTGAATCCGGAATGCTCCACCCAGGGCCACGCGATCTACGACCCCTGTTCGCCCGGCTCGCGGCTCGGCGTGACGCGGGAGAACTTCCGCCCGGACCTGCTTGAGGGAATCTCCGGCCTGCATTTCCACACCCTTTGCGAGCAGGACTCTGACGCGCTCGAAGCGACGCTCGACGCGGTCGAACGGCAGTTCGGAGAATTCCTG
The DNA here is from genome assembly GCF_003465835.1 of Anaerotruncus sp. AF02-27. Classification (NCBI taxonomy): domain Bacteria; kingdom Bacillati; phylum Bacillota; class Clostridia; order Eubacteriales; family Oscillospiraceae; genus Anaerotruncus; species Anaerotruncus sp. AF02-27. The sequence goes on from NZ_QSBX01000005.1 coordinate 64,679, forward strand.
CCGGGCATGCAGTGGATCAATTTCGGCGGCGGGCACCACATCACCCGGCCGGGCTACGATATCGAACGGCTCTGCGTCTGCATCGGACGCATGCGGGAGAAATACGGCCTCACGGTTTACCTTGAACCGGGCGAGGCGGTCGCTTTAAACGCGGGGTTCCTTGTCACCGAGGTACAGGACATCCTCCACAATGGGACCGGCATCGCAATCCTGGACGCTTCGGCGGCCTGCCACATGCCGGATGTGATCGAGATGCCCTACCGCCCGCCGCTTCTCGGCGCGGGCGAAGCCGGGGAAAAGCCGCATACCTACCGGCTCGGCGGGCCGACTTGCCTTGCGGGCGACGTGATCGGGGACTATTCGTTCGACCAGCCGCTTGCGGTGGGTGACCGGCTTGTATTTGGGGATATGGCCATCTATTCGATGGTCAAAAACAACACCTTCAACGGCATGTGCCTGCCCGCGATCGCGGTGCGGAGACAGGGCGGGCGGCTGGAGGTAATCAGGGAATTCGGCTACGAGGATTTCCGGACGCGCCTTTCATAAGAGCAGAGGGAGGGCCAAAGAAATGAAAAAAGTAAAGATCACAATCTTAAAGACCACGCTCGACAAGGAGCTCGCACAGGAATACGGCGCCGAAGGGCTCGGCGCCTGTCCGATGATGCGGGCGGGACAGGTCTTTTACGCGGACTATGCAAAGCCTGAGGGCTTTTGCGACGAGGCGTGGAAGGCGATTTATCAGTATGTGTTCTCGCTGGCACACGGCGCGGGGGACGGCCTTTTCTATTATGGGGATTGGATCCGCAAGCCAGGCGTGGCCATCTGCAGCTGCAACGACGGGCTGCGGCCGGTCATTATGAAGCTGGAAGTGACTGATACCGTTTCCGAAATCGACTATGAGCCCATCCAGTAATAAGGAAATGGCAGAAAAAAGCAGTCCGCGAATTCGCGGACTGCTTTTATGCTTCACGCACAAAGGTGTATGTAAAATCGTCCGAGAGGTTTTCCGCGAAGGAAAACCCGTCCCAGTGAAAGCTGCGGAGCTGCTGCGGTTTCGTCAGCCGTTCCTTCACGATCATCCGCGCCATGCGTCCGCGGGCCATCTTTGCAAAGGTCGGCAGGCAGGTTAACTTTTGGCGCTTACGAACCAGGAAGTTTACAGTGATGAACGGGTCCGCGGGGGTGAGATGGGAGCGGATCACCTTCGCATATTCCGCCGAGGCGAGGTTGACGACCGGGTTTCCCGCGGCGAACAGCTCCCGGTAAAGCGCATCGCCCCAGAAAGCATAGAGGCTTTTTCCATCGACCTTTAACCTGCACTGCAATTCGAGGCGGTAAGGCTGGATGCCGTCGGAAGGGCGCAGCAGCCCATAAAAGGCGCTGACGATCCGCAGGTGTTCGTCCGCGAAGGAGAAATCTGCAGGTGAAAAATCTTCCGCCTGCAAATTTTTATACTGCAGTCCGTCATAGGAGAGCAGCGCCGGAAAACCGGGTTTGGCGGGATCGAACGCCTGGAAGGCGTCAAAGGCCCCGAGCGCCAGCTCCGGATTTATTTTCATCAGGCTTTCAAGCTGCCAGGGGGAAAGCTCCTTTAAAATCCCGGCCAGCCGTTTTGTCTGGGCAAGGCGGCCAGGCCGGTCCGGAACGAGTCCGGGAAGGGCGGATGCGCGCATATTTTTGGCGGGGGAAATGATGGCGATCATGAAGAACGCTCCTTTGCCGGAATGTTTTAGAATATCATACCACGGATTTTTCTGTGCCGCAAATGAAAGAAATGTTTGTAATTTTGTCAAAAATCAGCTAGAATATAAAAAGTGTCCGTTTTTATGGGTTTTATGGCAGCCATCAAAAATATATTGCAAAATGTTCACGGTCTCTTTAAGAATTAGACGATCTGCTGTTATAAAATCGTATAGGAATCATGCGAAATTGAAAAGGCGTTTCCTGCATGCGAAATCTATGCCAATCAAGAAGGAGGAAAAAACATGCTTGAGGTTTCCGGTATCACGAAATGTTATGGAAACAAAACAGCAGTAGACAATATCAGCTTCAAGGTGAACCAAGGGGAGATCGTTGGATTTCTCGGCACCAACGGCGCCGGTAAATCCACCACGATGAACATCATCACCGGCTATCTTTCCGCCACCGACGGTACTGTCACGGTGGATGGGTACGACGTGATGCAAAACCCCGTCAAGGTGAAGGAAAGGATCGGCTACCTGCCGGAAATCCCACCGCTTTATCAGGATATGACCGTCTGGGAAAGCCTGCGTTTTGCCTATGAGCTCAAACGGGTCAAACTTGACCGTGACCGGCATTTGAATGAAATCTGCGACCTTGTGAAGATCTCGGATGTGAAGGACCGCCTTGTCAAAAATCTTTCCAAAGGTTACCGCCAGCGTGTGGGTCTTGGCTGCGCGCTCATTGGCAATCCGCCCATTCTGATCTTGGACGAGCCCACCGTCGGGCTCGACCCGAAACAGATCATCGAGATCCGAAACCTGATCACAAAACTTGCGAAAACCCGCACCGTCATTCTTTCTTCGCACATCCTGCCGGAAATTCAGGCGGTCTGCGGACGCATCATTATCATAAACAAGGGTAAAATCGTGGCTGACGATACGCCGGACAACCTCACTGCGGCACAGGCGAAGGATCACCGGCTGATCCTTCAGGCGCCGGGCGAACCGGGTGAAATCAAGAAGCTTCTCAAATCCATCCCGCAGGTTTCAGCGGTGGAGGCGGGGGAAGTGACCGAGCCGGGCGTACATCACTACTTTGTAGACGCGGGCGGGGAAGATGTCCGCAAGGAAGTGTTCTTCCTGATGGCGGAACACAAAATCCCGCTGATGGAACTGAGCTACAAGCATGTCACCCTTGAGGACGCTTTCCTGAAGTTGACCAAGGAAGGCTATGTCCCGGCGGAGCCGGAAGCGGCGAAGGCACAGGATGCGCCGCAAGCGGCAAAAGCGCAGGAATCCCCTGCCGCCGAAGCCGATGAGACTCAGGAAGGAGCAAAAACAAAATGACTGCGATTTATAAGCGCGAGCTGCGTTCTTATCTGATCACACCGATCGGTTTTGTTTTTCTGGCGATCTTCTATGCAATCGCCGGCTATTATTTCTTTGGCTACCACCTATACGGCGCGTCGGCCGATTTCAGCTACATGTTTTCGGCGTTGTTCACCTTTGTGATCTTTATCACCCCGCTGCTCACCATGCGCATGTTCAGCGAGGAAAAACGCTATAAGACCGATCAGGCGCTGCTCACCGCGCCAGTGAGTCTGACTTCTATCGTGCTGGGAAAATACCTGGCCTCGGTGACCATGTTCCTGGCTGCGCAGGCGGTGACGCTCATCTACCTTGTCATCGTGGGGACCAAGGGCCCGGTCGACTACCCGGTATTTTTCGGGCATTTCATCGGTATGCTGCTGCTCGGCATGGCGCTGTGCGCGCTCGGGATGTTCATCTCTTCCCTGACCGAAAGCCAGATCATCGCGGCGGTCGGCGGCATGGGAACCGGCATGCTCTTTATGATGATCGATTCGATCGGCCAGATGACAGGGAACCCCGCCGCGCAGAAGATTTTCGATTCCCTGTCCTTCTATGTCCACTATAAGGACTTCACATCCGGTATTCTCAATATCGCGGATATCCTGTTCTTCCTTTCGATCGCGGTGTTGTTCTGTTTCCTGACAGTGCGCGTTTTGGAAAAACGCCGCTGGAGCTGATGGGAGGGAATGAAAAATGAGTAAGAAACCTTTGACGATTCAAAAGAAGACGGGGATCCTTTCCTCCGCAATTACGCTGATTGTTGTGGCATGCCTGATCCTGATCAATGTGGTTGCGATTGTCGCGACCGAAAAATACCCGGTAAAACTCGATTTGACCTCCAGCAAGGTTTTCCAGCTTTCTCAGGAATCGGTCGATTATCTGGGCGGCCTGGATAAAACCATCGACGTGACCGTGATGAACTCTGAAAGCAATTTTGGAAACAGCGGTGAATACTATGTGCAGGCTTTGGCGGTGCTCAAGCAGTACGCGCAGTATTCCAAGAATATCCATATTAAATATGTTGATATCCTTGCCAATCCGACCTATGCGGCGCAGTATCCGGATCTGGGGCTGCAGGTGAACGATATCCTCGTGCAGTGCGGAGACAACATCCAGAAGCTCACCGCCAACGACATTTTCAATGTCGAACAGAACTGGTACGGAGGCAGTATCACTTCCTCGAACGCCGAACAGGCGATGACCAGCGCAATCATGAATGTGGCGAGCGACGAAAAGGTCAAAGCAGTGATCCTTTCCGGACATGAGGAGTCGGACAGCGGCGCGTTCCAGGAACTGCTGGCGAAGAACGGCTACGACGTTTCCTCAGCGTCGCTTCTGACCGACGAGCTGCCGTCCGACGCGGCGATCCTGATGATGGTCGCGCCTTCCCGCGACATCATGGAGGAGGAAGCCAAAAAGCTTGACGCGTTCATGGAAAACGGCGGCGCGTACGGGAAGAATTTCCTCTATTTTGCCTCCACCCGTCAGGGGTCGCTTCCGAACCTGGAAGCCTGGCTTGCCAAATGGGGAATCAAGGTTGGGGCCGGCTCGGTCATTGAGACAAACCCCAACCGTGTCATCAGCCAGAACCCGTTTTTTGGAATCGCGGACTTCACCGATACCACCCTCACCGGGATGATGTCGAATACCAAGATCCCGATGACCGTGCCATTCTCCCGTCCGATGGAGCTTCTTTTCTCCGAGTCGATGGGCTACAAGACAAAGACGCTGCTTTCCTATGCGCAGTCAGCGGGTATTGCCCCGGTCGATGCGCAGTCGATGGATGAGATCACAACCAGCGGGCAGCCGATTCCGGTTGCGGTGATGTCCACCTACACCAAGGACGCCGCCAAATCCAATCTGCTGGTTTTCGGCACCGAACTGGTGCTGACAAATTCCCTGCTCCAAAGCGGATCGCTTTCAAACGCGGATTATCTGCTTTCGGCTGTGAACACCCTTACCGAACGCGAAAATGTCATTTCGATCGCGCCGAAGGTGCTGGGCGGCGGAAACATTGTGATCACTCAGGCTGAGATCCTCATCTACGCTGCGCTTCTGATGATCGTGCTGCCACTGGCCGTATTGATTGTCGGCATCTCTATCTGGCTGCGCAGAAGACGCAGATAAGGAAAGCTGGTGACGCAAATGAAAAAACAGGTTACAATTTTGGTGATATGCCTGGTTGTTCTGGCCGGTCTGGGCGGTGCGCTCTTCTTTGCGCTCCAGCACGGCGATGAGGAAGCTGAGGCAGCTTCCAGCAACCCGCAGGTCACGTTGCTTGCGGCGCAGCCTGCGGATATTCAGTCGGTTACACTGCGCAATGCCAAAGGCCAGCTGGCCATCACTCGCAGCGGAGACACGATGCAGGTCGAGGGGCTCGATGGGATCACGCTTGCGCAGGCCCCGATCGACACGCTTCTCGGCCAGTGCGCCGCGATTACCGCAAAACAGGAAATCTCCGCTGAAACAGGGAATCTGGCGGATTTTGGGCTCGACCCGGCCGCGGCAGAGGCGAAGATTGTACTGGCCGATAAAACGGTGGTGCTTAAAGTCGGCGGCGACGCGCCCGCTGGCCTCGGCAAATATGCTGAGGTTGACGGTAAACTTTACCTCATGGAGCCGGACAGCCTGTCCGCCTTTGAAACCGGCGCGGCCGATCTTGTCTCGACAGTGGTCGTCCCGACGCTGACACAGGATATACAGATTGAATCGGTCACGCTGACCAACCCGGCAAACAGAGAATCGCCGCTTTCGTTTACCTACCAGCCCGCGCCGCTCATCTCCGCCCCGTCGGATACCTCCGGCAGCGGGGAAGCAGCGGAAAAACCGGAAGCCACCTGGCTGATGACCTCTCCGGCGGAGGAAGTCCTTCCAGCCGTAAATGTGGACTCCTGGGCAAAGGACGTATTTGGCCTTGCGGGGCAGGCAGTGGCGGCGATCCGTCCGGATGAAGGGCGGCTTTCCGGGTTTGGCCTCATCGAACCGCAGGCCGCGCTGGAGCTGAAAACCTCCGATGGAAAGACGACCCGGCTGATCGCTTCAAAAACGGCGGACGGCGCCTGCTATGCCATGGTGGAAGGCGGTGCGGTGGTTTACACGGTTTCCGAGTCGAGCATCCCATGGCTCACGATGACGGTCGAACTGGCCCGAAAGAGCATCTTCCCGCCGACTGAAACCGCGGCGGTCCGGCAGATGCAGATTCAGAGCGGAGAGACCTATACGGTGCTCAACGGGCACGGCGCTGTTTCGATCAACGGAAAAACGGCCGCCCCGGAAAAGGTTGGAGAACTGGTGCGGCAGGTGCTCATGCTGCCGCCGAAACTGCCGAAGGCAGAAATTGACCCGACGCTTGACCCCGCGGTGACCATCACAATCGCCTATGCCGACCAGTCGCGAGGTTCAGATCTGCTGGAACTTGTGCCGACCGGCAGCGGAGACCTTTATATGATTCTGAATGGCGAATGCAGTTACATCACAGAGGAAAGGCAGGCGACCGACCTGCTTGAAAAGTGTCAGGCGGCCCTGGCGGAATAAGCAAAAGCACGCGGACATGTCCGCGTGCTTTTTTTTCCATTCCATGCTATAATATGCGCATGGCAAACGGCGGGTGTAGTTTGCGTCCCGCTTTTTTGCAGGCGTTTCGTGCCTGCTGCTATGCTATTGCTGTGAGAAAAAAGGAGGTTCGGCATCGATGTTGTTTTGTAAGATCGATCTGCTTGATGAAAATATGTGTTATCAGAGGGACAGGTATGTCGGAATCCGGGATGGAAGGATCGCCTACATCGGAACAAAGCGTCCTCAGGAGAATTTTGGAGAATGCTATGATGGGAACCATAAACTGCTGATGCCGGGCTTTGTCAATGCGCACAGCCACTCCCCGATGACACTGCTGCGCGGTTACGCCGAAAACCTGGCGCTTGCCGACTGGCTGAACACCCGGGTGTTCCCGTTTGAATCAAAGCTCACCGATGAGGCGATCCACCATGGGGCGCTGCTCGCGGCGGCGGAAATGCTGCGGTTCGGCGTGACCTCGGCCACCGATATGTATTTCGGCGGACAGGCGATCTGCGAAGCGTTCTTGAAAGCCGGGCTCAAAATCAACCTGAGTATCGCCCCCACCTGCTCTGATCAAACCGATCTTTGGGATCTGCCCGAATACCGGGAGGCGCGCGAGATTTACGCGGAATATCACGGCGCGGGGGAGGGCAGGATCAAAATCGATATGAGTATCCATGCGGAATACACCTCCACTCCAAAGGTGGTCGGCCAGATGGCTGAAGCGGTAAAAGGCCTGGGCGCGCGGATGCATGTACATCTTTCAGAAACGAAGGCGGAACAGGAGGCCTGCAAAGAGCGGCACGGCAAGACCCCGGCGCGGTATTTTTACGACTTGGGACTGTTCGACGTTCCCGCCACGGCGGCCCACTGCGTCTGGATCGAAGGGGAAGATTTTGATATTCTGAAAGAAAAGGGTGTGACTGTCGCAAACTGTCCGGTCAGCAACCTCAAGCTTGCGAGCGGCTTCTGTCCGGTGCCGCGGCTGCTTGAAAAAGGGATCAATGTCGGCATCGGAACCGACGGGGCAGCCAGCAACAACAGCCTCAACATGCTCGAGGAGGTTAAACTCTTTGGAATTCTCTATAAAGGCGTGACCGGCGATCCAACCGTCGTCACGCCCGCGCAGGCTCTCTATGCCGCCACCCGCGGCGGCGCGTGCTCCCAGGGCAGGGAGGACTGCGGGCTTGTGAAGGAGGGCTTCAAAGCCGATCTCATCGTAGTTGACACCGATAGGCCTTATCTGCATCCGCGCCATGATCTGGCCTGCAATCTTGTGTATGCCGGGCAGGGGAGCGATGTGACGCTCACAATGGTCGACGGCAGGGTGCTCTATCGGGATGGGGAATATACGACGCTCGATTATGAAAAGGTGGTCCGTGACGCGGAGCAGTCCACGTCGGCAATCCTGGCGCAGCTTTAATAGGTGGAGGCGGTAAAAATGGACGAACGTTACAGCCAGGCGGCTGATTATCTGAAAAGCAAAATCCCATTCCAGCCGGAAGTCGGCATCATCCTTGGCTCCGGGCTTGGCGGACTTGCCGACCGGATCGAAGACCCGATCGCGGTGCCTTATCATGAGGTCCCGCATATGGCGGTTTCGACCGCGCCGGGCCACAAAGGCCGGTTTATTGCGGGAAGGATTGCGGGCGTTCCGGTTATCTGCATGCAGGGGCGGCTGCACTGCTACGAAGGCTATCCGATGCGTGATGTGGTGTTCCCGGTGCGGGCGATGCGGCTTTTGGGCGTGGAGACGCTGATTGTCACAAACGCCGCGGGCGGCATCAACCTCGATTTTACAGCCGGGGATCTGATGCTCATCACCGACCACATCAATTTTCTGGGTGAAAATCCGCTTGTCGGGCCGAATGAAGCGGGTTTCGGCCCGCGCTTCAACGATATGAGCTACACCTATACGAAACGTCTGCAGGAGCTTGCGCTGCAGGCGGCAAAGAAGACTGGAATCGACCTAAAACAGGGCGTTTACATCGCCTGCAAAGGTCCGAGCTACGAAACGCCCGCGGAAATCCGGGCGTTCCGCGCGCTGGGCGCGGACGCGGTTGGTATGTCGACCGTGCCGGAGGTGATCACGGCCGCTCACTGCGGGATGCGGGTGCTGGCGATTTCACTCATCTCGAACATGGCGGCGGGCGTGCTCGATCAGCCGCTGGACGAACAGGAAGTGATCGACGCGGGCGAGCGCAAAGCAAAAGACCTCCAGAAACTGGTGAGCGCGGTGATCGCCAGGCTGGGAGGCGCGGCGGATGTGTAAAAATATCATGGCCTATGAGGCCGTAGCGTTTGATGAAGGCAAGCAGGAGCTTGTGATCCTCGATCAGACCCGTCTGCCGGGGGAAACAGTGCTCTTGCATCTGCACGACGCGGGCGGCATCTGGGAAGCAATCAACCGGCTGCGGGTGCGCGGCGCGCCAGCGATCGGCGTGGCGGCGGCAATCGGAATCGCGGTGGTCGCCGCTCGGATTGAGGCGGACGATTTTACGGCGTTCTTCGCCGCCTTTCAAAAGCAGAAGGAATATCTTGCGTCGGCGCGGCCGACGGCGGTGAACCTTTTCTGGGCGCTTGACCGGATGGAGAGGGCAGCGCTTGCCTGCAAAGCGCTGCCCGTCGCGCAGGTGAAGGAACAGCTCCTTCTGGAAGCGAAACAGATCAAGGAGGAGGACGCCGCAGTTTGCCGTGGAATCGGAGAAAACGGGCTTTCCCTTCTGTGTGACGGGGACGGGATTCTCACCCACTGCAACGCGGGACAGCTTGCGACCGCAAAATATGGCACGGCGCTCGCGCCAATCCATCTCGGCGCCCAGCGTGGGATGCGCTTTCACGTCTATGCCGACGAAACCCGCCCGCTTTTACAGGGCGCGCGGCTCACAGCCTACGAGCTCACCAGCGCGGGGATCGAAACCACCCTCATCTGTGACAATATGGCCGCTTCGATGATGCAAAGCGGCCGGATCGACGCGGTGCTGGTCGGCTGTGACCGTATGGCGGCCAACGGCGACGCGGCCAACAAGATCGGCACGCTCGGCGTGGCGATCCTGGCAAAGCACTTTGGAATCCCGTTTTATGTCTGTCTGCCGGCTTCAACGGTCGATTTAAACTGCCCGGACGGCGGCACGATCGAGATCGAGCAGCGCCGCCCGGAGGAAATTACCGATCTCTGGTACCGGGAACGCATGGCGCCCCGGGATGTGGACGTCTGGAATCCCGCTTTCGATGTGACGCCGCACGAACTGATCACGGCGATTGTCACAGAACGCGGCGTGCTGCGTGCGCCATTTGAACCGGCACTGCAAAAACTGTGCACAAGATAAGAAAAAAGGCCATCCGTTTTTATCGGATGGCCTTTTTTCGCGTTCATAGAAGGATAGCCGCCGCGGCAATCGCGAAAGACAGAAGAAACACCGCGTAGTCGCGGGCGGCGAACCGGTAGACCTTATAGCCCTGCCCGCGCCTGCGCAGATTGAAACCGCGCAGCTCGGCGGAGATCGCGCCGCCGTCGATCCGCTTGACCGAGGAGATGAGCAACGGTACGCAGAGCGGCAGCAGCAGACGAATTTTTTTGAAGAAATTTTTTGTGTCGAATTCTACGCCGCGCGCGGTTTGCGCCTCCATGATTCCGGACATCTCGCTCGAAAAAATCGGGATGAACCGGATCGCGGTGGTGAGCGCAAAGGCATATTTGTACGGCACGCCGGCCTTTTCCACCAGTACGTTTGCAAGGTCGCTCATCCGGGTGATCGAAAGCATCAGGGCGAGCGGCATGGTGGCGGCGATGAGCCGCAGGACAAACAATAGTGAAAAGGAAAACCCCTTGTCGGTGATAAAAAGCCCGAACGGCAGACTCAGAAGGATATTGCCGTCACGCACAAAGAAAATCTGCAAAAGAAAGAAGAAGGCGGAGAGCTTTATAAGCGCGCGCAGCATCCGCAAAGCGCGGCTGAAGATACCGGCACAGGCCGCCATGCAGAGGTTCAGGAGGATAATCCCCACGACAAAGAGATGGCGATTGGAAAGAAAACAGGCCATACAGAGCAGTAGCGAAAGAAAGAGCTTGGTCAGGGGATTGAGCCTGTGCAGAAGACTGCCGCCCGGCACATAGTCGAGAAATCCGCCCATCAGCGCCCGCTCCTTTCCACAATGCGGTCCGTCATCGCGTCAACTGTGTAAGCGCCTTCGTAACCCGGCCCAAGCCGCAGCGCCAGCGCCATGATCTGCGGCGGGAGCAGATGGGCCTTTGCGAGCAGCGCGCGGTCGGTCATGACCGTTTCCATAGGCCCGTCGGCCAGCAGCCGACCGCCGCTTACGACGAGCACCCGCTTTGCAAAGTCCTGAACAATCTCCATGTCGTGAGTTACCATAAGGATGGTGGCGCCCTGTTCATTGAGCTGCCGAATGATCCCCATGATCTGCATACATTCCTGATAGTCAAGCCCAGTAGTAGGCTCGTCAAGGATAAGAATTTCCGGCCCGCAGGCCAGCAGTGAAGCGAGTGCTATGCGTTGGCGTTCGCCGCGGCTCATGCCGAACGGGTCGCGGCTGCCGTCAAAACCAAACAGAGAAAGCGTCCGTTCGCAGCGCTCCTGCCGTTCGGCGGGGTCGTCCACCGCGTATTCGAGCCCAAAGAGGATCTCTTCCCGGATGGTGTTCTGGCAGATCTGCCGGTCCGGGTTCTGGAACAGGAAGCCAACAAAACGGGAAAGCTGGCTGGTCTTGGCGGTTCTGGAGTCCCTCCCCCTGACCAACACCCGCCCAGAGGTGGGTTTTAAAAGCCCGTTGCAGAGCTTGCTGATGGTGGACTTGCCTGCGCCGTTCGCGCCGATGAGAGCGGTGAAATCGCCTTTGCGGATGTGGAAATCGAGGTGGCTGACGGTGACCGCTTCCGCGTACTGGAAGCTCACGTCCTCAAACCGCAGCATGCGAAACCACCTCCCGTACCATCTTTTCCGCTTCGTCCAGGTTGACCGGCAGCGCGCCGTCGCAGAGCCCGCGCTCCCGCAGCCGGTTTGCCAGGGTTGCGACGCGCGGGATGTTGATGCCAAGCGCTTCGAGCGCGGCGGCATTTTGCAGAACCGCTCGCACCTGACCGTCAAAGGCGATCCCGCCGCCGTCCATGACGAGCAGGCGATCGGCGTATTCGCAGAGCAGCATAATCTTCTGCTCGACGACAATGACCGTCATGCCGTAGTCACGGTTGAGGCTGCGCAGCATCTCAAAAATCTGTACGCTGCTCTGCGGGTCGAGCTCGCCGGTCGGCTCGTCGAGCAGGAGGATCTTCGGCCGCAGCGCCACGATCGAAGCGATCGCGACCTTTTGTTTCTGGCCGCCGGAAAGCGATCGGATGGCGCGGTGGCGCAGGTCAGCGATGCCTACCGTTTCGAGCGCGCCGGAAAGGCGCTCTTCGATTTCTTCGCGCGGAAAACCGAAATTTTCAAGTCCGAAGAGAAGTTCATCTTCCACAATTGACGCGACCATCTGCCCGTCAATATCCTGAAAGACGCTGCCGGCCAGCTTCGAGAGGTTCTCCGGCCGCACCTCCACGGTGTCCATCCCGCCGACTTGCACGCTGCCGTAGAAGTCGCCGGCGTAGTGGTGGGGGATGATCCCGTTGATCGCGTAGGTGAGGGTGGATTTGCCTGCGCCGCTTATGCCGATGGTCCCAATGAAGTCGCCTTCTTTAACGGTGAGGTTCACATCCCGCAGCGCATAGCCTTTGCCGTCTTGATATTGGAAGCTCAGGTTTTCTATTGTAATCATGTCCGTTCGTCCCTTTCGTGGATTTTTGAAGCGCTGTCATTTACTTTTTGAGCGCCAGTTTGAGCGGCAGATACAGCACCTGGACAATAACCGCATTGATGAGCGCGGTGCCGAAGATGATGGCGAGGAATGCTGCCAGCGGGGTGGGGGTGATGTCCGCGCCGGTATAATAGGCGAGATACATGATGCCGATGAAGCAAAAACCGCTGACCAGGGTGGAGAGGAAGGTGCAGACGACCGGCGCGAAGGAAACCTTGCCTGCCCGCATTGGAATTCGGATGAGCAGGCACATCGCAACCGCGCCGACCAGTTCGCTCGCGAAGTTGATGTATGGCTGGCCGGGGAAGAACTGGCAGATTGCGCCCGAAAGCAGGCCGATTATGGCGGCTTCCCGGACGCGGGGCCGGATGAGCAGGATGACGAGGCAATACATTGCGATGATGAAGTTCGGTTTCATGCCGAAGTTGATGACCGACCCGACAAAGAATTTTAGAACGGCGCCCGCCGCGAGCAGGATACCGATGAGCAGGACATCGGATACGCCGAGCCCCTGTTTTTCCTGGGCGGCTACGGTCCTTTTTGCTGCGATAGTTGTTGTTTTCTCCATGGTGATACATCCTTTCCGCGCGTTTCAAAATTTTTTTGTTTTCGTTCGCCGGCCGCGCCACCGGCATTTTGCGGGGGAGGGGATTTCGATGCAAAACACAGGTTTTGCATTTGCCCGCTGCAAATGCGGCGGTGAAATTCCCGGTTGGCTGGAAAGCGATGTTTCCCGGACAAATAAAAAAGTCCGTCCTTAAAAATAAGGACAGACTCTAATCTGCGGTACCACCTTAATTGACCCACCGCTGACGCGGTGAACCCACTTTCACAAAAATGCCAACACATTTTCTGCCGTTAACGCCGGCCTTCGTCGCAGATACTCGGCGCAAAAACGCCTTTCACCTTGCCCTCAGTGGTCCATTTGCCAAGCCGCATTTCCGCAGGACTCTCACCATCCGCCTGCTCTCTGTGGGCGCGCATCATTGGTTTGATCTCCACATCAAAGGTTTCGCTTATTTGTTTTGCACATAATAGCACAGGGACTTTTCCTTGTCAAGACTTTCCTGTGATAATATACAGAAAAATTTCTCTGCGATTCGCTATTGTGTGCGGGGAAAAACATCTGTATAATGATAATAACTGCTGTTTAGGAGGACAAAAAAATGGCATCAAAAGTATTCTTTACCAACCTGCGCACCACCGAGGACGAGAATCTGCTGCAAAAGCTGCGCCGCCTGATTGTGACGGCGGGTGCAGGCCAGATCGACTTTAAAAACAAATATACCGCGATTAAAATCCATTTTGGGGAGCCGGGAAACCTGGCCTATCTGCGTGCGAATTATGCGAAAGTCGTCGCGGATTATGTGAAGGAACAGGGCGGCCGGGTTTTCCTGACCGACTGCAATACGCTTTATGTCGGGCGGCGCAAAAACGCGCTCGATCATCTCGACGCTGCCTATGAGAATGGCTTCAGCCCGTTTTCCACCGGCTGCCATGTTCTGATTGCGGACGGGCTCAAGGGGACGGATGAAGTGCTCGTGCCGATTGACGGCGAATATATCAGGGAAGCCAAAATCGGGCGTGCGGTGATGGATGCGGATATCTTCATCTCGCTGACCCATTTCAAAGGGCATGAATCCACCGGAATTGGCGGAACGCTCAAAAATATCGGGATGGGCTGTGGTTCCCGCGCGGGCAAAATGGAAATGCACAGCGCCGGAAAGCCCTTTGTGGAGCAGGATCGCTGCGTCGGCTGCGGCGCCTGTCAGCGCAACTGCGCGCACGAAGCGATCACAATGGAAAGCCGTAAAGCCCTGATCGATCATAACAGATGCGTGGGCTGCGGCCGCTGCATCGGCGTCTGCCCAATGGATGCCGTCCACGCCGCAGAGGATGAAGCCAACGATATCCTCGACTGCAAAATCGCGGAATACACGCTTGCCGTTGTCAAGGGCCGTCCGCAGTTCCATATCAGCCTGGTGGTGGATGTTTCTCCCTACTGTGACTGCCATTCTGAAAACGACCTGCCGATTGTCCCGGATGTCGGAATGTTTGCATCGTATGACCCGGTTGCGCTGGACATGGCCTGCGCCGACGCGGTGAACCGTCAGCCGGTCATGCCGGGCAGCCGCCTCGACGAACAGCCGAAGGGTCACGGCGACCATTTCTGTAATAACCATCCCGTTACCAATTGGAAGATGTGCATCGACCATGCGGTAAAGCTGGGAGTGGGCAGCGCGGATTATGAACTGATCGAAATATGATTGAGACGAAAAACCCGGAATGGGCCTCCGCGCTGCAGCGGAGGCCCATTCCGGGTTTTGGAGAAATATCTGGAGAAAAGAGGACGGCTGTTTATTTACCGATGAGGCTCTTGCACCAGGTTATAAAGCCTTTCTTTTCCGGCTCAGCCGCGACCGTTTCCACAACCGGTTCGGGAGCTTTGATCTCATCGGTTTTCATGACGAATTTGACTTCGGTTTCCAGATCGTCCGGCGCGTCGGTGAAAATCCGGTATTGTTCGGAAAGCTGCACAAAGAGCTCCTTGCGTTCAAACAGCTCGTCGACGTCGTCCATCTTGCCAATCGCGTTGCCGACCGCGTCCTTGGCCTGGAGATTATCCAGATTTGCAATGATTTTGCGGGAAATTTCGACGTTCTGATCCTGCATCGCCCACCGCAGCGATTCGCTGACATTGCGGTATTCTTCCAGGTCATTTTTCATTTTGAGCAATGTTTCGGTCGTTTCCGGAGAGGCGTGCAGAGATTTGTTCATATCCTTTTGATTGAGATCGCGCCGCAGGGCTTTGAGGATCGGACGCGCGTCGCGCAAATCTTCGCGCAGATCGTCATAGTCCTCCACGAGATCGAGCAGGTCCTCGTCGTCGAGCTTCTCAAGCAGCAGGGTGAGGGTGATCATATTGTCCTCATTTTCTGCGATGTGGCGGCGCAGGGTGTTGATGAGGTCGACGATGTACTCCTCCTGTTCGGCTTCCGGAACGTTTTTCAGCAGCGGCGCAAAGGCATCTTTGGTCAGTTCCCGCAGGGCGTTGACCTGCGGGAGCATCTCCCGCGAAAAGGCCATTGCCGCTTGGAGCTCGTCTTCGGTGAGCCCTTCCGTCTGCATGGCTTTTTTGAGCGCGCCGAGGTCGGTGCGCAGGCCCATCAAAAGCTGCATCTGTGGATCGCTCGACTGTTCGAGTACCTTGCACAGCGCGTCGAATTCCTCGGGGGACAACCCTTCCAACACTTCAATAATCCGTTCGCGCGGGGTCTGTCCGGCGCCCAGCGCACGCGCGCTGCGCAGAGATTTTTTCGTACCGGCCTCCGGTTCGCGGTCATCATTTTTTTCTGCTGCGGATTCGTCTGGGGTGCTGTTTTTTTCGTCGTCCAAAACGGGCTCCTCGGCCTGGCTGGCACCGTCGGATTCGCCGGGGATGGGTTTCTCAGAACCGCCTGCCGGATCGGAAATGTCTTCCGTGGTGGGGTCGCTTTCGGAAGGGCCTTCATCTTCGGTGGCGCTGAATTCAGTATTTTCGATGTACCCGGCCAGTACGCGCGAGCGGACAACGCCGTTTTGGGTAGATACAGTGATGACGGCGGGCTCGCTGCTGTCGGCTGAATCACTGGCGGAATCACCGGAGGTTACATCCGAACCTGGATCGCCAGAGCTGTTTTCCTGAGCGTCCGAGCCGCCTTCCTCGGCTCCCGAAACTTCCGGATCGGCGGAACCGTCGGATTCGCCGCCGTTTTCAGAAGAACCGTTTTCAGAATCGACAGGTTCTGTGGATTCGCTTTCCTTGTCAGACTCGTCGGAAGGCGTTTTGTCCGGCTGTTCCTCTGAATGCTTCCCGCCGCCGGGAGAAACGGGATTTTTTACCGGACGCTCCTCCTCTTCAAGCAGTTCCAGTGTGGTGGGCGCTATGTAGCCGTAGGCCATATCCATCCCAAGCAGCACTTTATCGCTGTCCGGAAGAATGGTGGAAAGCGCGTAAAGCAGCTCCTGATTGGTGATCTTCCCGGTGCCGGGCAGCTGGCCTTTGAGCACCGAAACGATCAGTTTCTGGAATGCTTCGTCATTGAGTTTTTCGATATCCGGCAGCAGAGCCATGAGCGGATCGCTGCAGTTTAAAAGCTTTTGCAGGGAAGCCGCGCCTTTTTGCGCACCCTCGCCGTCCATGGCGTTTAAGAGCGCCACGCCTTCGGTAATCAGCCGGTCGACCTTGCGCCGGTCGAGCTTTTTGAGGGTGTCGTAATCGTCAAGAAGTTCCTGTAGGCGGGCGGTGGAGAGGTCGTCGGCCAGGTCTATGATCTCATCGACCGTCTCGTCGTCGAGCAGGGTGTCGAGACTGTTTTCCCGCAGGTCGTGATTGATGCGGTCGTAAATTTTGATGTTTTCTTCGGTGACATATTTCGGAAGGATATCGAGGATATCCTTGTTGAGGTCATAGAACGCGAAAATATCGTCCACGAGGACCTGCGCGCCGACTGTGCGCTCCGGATTGGTGATGAGCGAGCGCAGGTCCCGTACCGGATCGACCCGTTCGAGGTCGTTTTGCATATCCTGCAAGTCGTATAGGTCCTGCTCCATATCGTCAAGTTCCTGGCTTTTTTTGAGGTCGTCCAGGTCGGGCAGCTCGGTGGTTGCCGCGATGCCGATGGGCCCCATCTCAAATTCGGTCACGTCGGCGGTAAGGGTGAATTCCTCGGGAAAATCGAGGTCATTGATTTCGGAAAGGCTGTAGCCGCCGATGTTGAGGCTTTTGGCAAGGCCAGGCATCGAGACGAACGCGACCGCCTGGCTGTTGCCGTCGCTCACGAGATTGCCGTCGCTCAGCTCGATGTTGTCGAAATGATCGTTCGAGAGGCTCATACCCGCGATCACCATGAGCGGTGTGGACATGGTGGAAGACTTACCCGCGACAGTGACCTTGTGGCTGGTGGTGTTTTCAAACCGGATGGTCATTTCGAGCTTGCCGGATTTCCCGGCGATCTTTTCCGGGGACATTTTTTTCCCGTCGAGCTTGTAGGCGATGTCAACCTTGAGCGGCAGCTTTTTGTCGGTGGTCCCCTGGTAATAAAGGTCGTTGCCGCCCAGCTTCCAGACAAGGTTTTCGCCGTCCTGTGTAGGCGTTTCGTCGCCTTTGATGTTTCGGACATTTTTGAGGTTGGTGCGGTCGGTAAGCTGTGCGCCCGTCTCGTCGCTGTGCAGCCAGTCGGAGACGATCGTATCGTACGGCGTACCATCTGCTTTGAGATTGACAAAAACCGTTTCGGTTTTTTTGCCCTTATAGGCCGGAGCGGCGGATGCGGAAAAATCCTCGCCGGCATTTGGCGCGCTGCCGGCCAATTCAGCTGCCGGGACGGTTTCGGGCGCTGCCGGAACCGCCGGAGAGACAGCTCCCAAATCGGAGGCGGTGACGGCAATCGAGGCCGCGAGGACGACCGCGAGCGTGCCGCCGCTGGCGCGCAGGATGCGTTTATCGAGTTTCATAGATATTCCTCCAGTGAATGTATGTTAACCTTTCTGATTTGCAGATTCCTTGGGGGCTGGCTTTTTCCAGTTGCGCGAGGTCTTGCTGAAGAGCTTTTCGCAGGCAAGCAGGACCGAGGGCAGGATAAAGATTGCCACCAGCGCGCTGATGATCGCGCCGCGCGCCAGCATGGTGCAGATGCTTTTGATAATCTCGATTTTTGAGATCATCGAAACGCCCACGTTCGCGCAGAAGAATACGAGCGCCGAGGTGATGATCGATTTGTCCGAGGCGTTCGACGCAATCTTGATCGCTTCGACCCGTTCATGTCCATTTTGCAGTTCCTCGCGAAAGCGCGTGGTCATCAGGATGGCGTAGTCGACCGTTGCGCCCAGTTGGATGCAGCCGATGACGATCGGGGAGATGAACGGGATAACCGTCCCGGTGAGCGCCGGGATGCCCTGGTTGATGAAGATCGCCAGTTCGATGGCGGCGACCAGCACGACCGGGATGGTGAGCGACTTAAAACAGATACCGACGATCAGCAGGATCGCGGCGATCGATAAGAGGTTGGTCACCTGAATGTCGACTGTGGTCAGTTCGCTCAGATCCTTGGTCATCGCGCCTTCTCCGGTGATGAGGCCGTTGGGGTCGTAACGCTTGACAATTTCTGTGATCGTATCGATCTGGGCGTTTTCTTCGTCGCGCGCGGCCTTGTACTTCGAGTTGACCATCAGCATCTGCTTGCCGTCCTTTTTGCAGATATCCTTGATGTCATCCGGGATGAAGCTGTCCGGAATGCCCGGGCCAACGAATTTGTTGTAGCCGAGCAGCGTCTCGACGCCGTCCACTTTTTCGATCTCCTTCTCCATGTTTGAGAGCTGATAGGCGGGAAGATTGTCATCCACGATGATGAAATGGGTGGTTGCCATGTCAAACTCGTCGCGCATCTTGTCGGTGGCCACGGTGGACGGCAGATCCGCCGGGAGCGAACGGTCGATGTTGAAATAGATTTCGGTTTTGCTCTGCATGATGAAGGCCGGGATGAAGAGCACGAGAAAAATGGTGGTGAAGGTCTTTTTGTGGTCGATGATCCAATCGTTGAGACGGGTAAAATTCGGGATGAGGGAGCGGTGCTTCCAGCGGTGGATCAGCCCGTCAAACTGAAGCACCAGCGACGGCAGCACGACCAGCACCACAAGGATACCGATGACGATGCCCTTGGCCATGACGATGCCGAGATCTGGACCGAGCCCCAGCCGCATCGCGCACAGCGCGAGGAAGCCGGCGATGGTGGTCATTGAAGAACCGGAGAGCGAAACGAAGGCGCTTTCAATCGCGCTGGCCATCGCGTCGCGCTTGTCGGCAAATTTGGGCTTTTCCTCATCATACCGGTCGACCAGGAAGATCGAATAGTCCATTGAGACACCGAGCTGCAAAATGGCGGCGATGGCCTTGGTGATGTAGGATACCTGTCCCAGGAACATATTGGTCCCAAAGTTGTAGGCGACCGCAAAGCCGATGCCGAGGATAAAGACAAACGGCAGCACTACCGATTCCATCGTGAAGCTCATTGCGATGATGGAAAAGATGACCGCAAGCACAGTGTAGAGCGGCATCTCCTGTTCAACGAGATCCTTTGTATCCTTGAGGAAGATCGAAACGCCCGCGAGAAAGCATCGTTCATCGCAAAGTGCGCGCACCTCGTCAATGGCGGCGAGCGTTTCGGTAGAGGCGCCGGGGTGTTCAAACTGCACCATGATCATGGTGGAATCCTCCACGTTTTTTGAGTAGAAGATATTTTTGATGTCATCCGGCAGAATTTCTTTCGGGATGCTGATGTCAAGCAGCTGGCTGATCCACAAGGCGTCTTTGACGTTTGGAATTTCAGCGATGTCGTCCCGCAGTTTTTCCACGTCCTTTTCAGGCATCCCTTCGATGACGAGCATCGCGGTGGCAGCGTTGTGGAAGGTGTCCTCCAGGATGACCTGTCCTTTCGAGGAGTCGAGATAATCGGGCAGATAGGACAGGATATCATAATTGACGCGGGTATTGATGATCCCGTAAAGACTGGGGATCAGCATCAGCACAGCCAGCGTCACAATGGTGGCCGGGCTGCGCGTCAGCATCCGCGCGAGTTTTTTCAGCAACAGGTATTCCCCCTCGATGTGTTTGTTTCGGCTTTCATAAAAATGTCATTGAAAATCAGCGCCGGATACGCTATGATTGGAGTAGGATTTTAAACGGAAAAGGAGGGATGCTTGGATGACGGATATCCCGCTGACCAAGCGGGTGCTGGCCGAATCGATCAAAGACCTGATGCAGAGCACGCCGCTTTCAAAGATTTCGGTGGGGGATATTACCGCCCACTGCGGGGTCAACCGCAACACCTTTTATTATCACTTCAAGGATAAATATGATCTGGTCAACTGGATTTATTATACGGAAACCTTTGAACAGATGAGCTCGTTTTCTGACCGCGCCCATTGGGAGGAGGGGCTTTGCAACCTCTGCCTGTATATGCAGCGCAACCGGAAATTTTACATCAACGCGCTGAGCGTGATGGGCCAGAATTCCTTTTCGGAATATCTGATCGATTTTTATGACAATCTCCTGATCACCTGCATCCACGAATTGACCGAGGGGCAGCAGGTGGATGAGCAGGACGTGCGCTTTGTCGCACGGTTTTATACCTATGCGTTTGTCGGCATCATCGAAGAGTGGGCCCACCGCGGCATGCAGGAGGACCCGATTCCCTATGTAAACCGGGTCAAGGAGATCATCGACGGCAGTATGGTGCGCGAGCTGCAGGAGCGCCGCGGGGAAAGCGGCCCGCTGATCTGAACTTCACTGGCAGAGCCGCACCATCCCCTCGGTGGAAAGCCCCTGGCGCGGCGTGAGCTGTAAATATCCGCATCCGCCGTTCATCAGCATACCGAGCGCTTTTATGTCCCGCTGCCAGTCGATGAGCAACAGCGGGCTTTTTTCTTTTTGGAAAAAACGCTCCGGCACAGGGGGTGGAGTATCTCCGGTGTAGGCGGCAAACAAGCTGCCGTGCGCGATCGCTTCGGCGCGTGCGGCTTCCCGCATAAAAGCGGGAAGTTCGTTCTCCGCGTAGCCGAACAGCAGTTTTTTGTCGTGCAGCCGGTCGGATGCCGCGAGCAGACCGCCGCCGGAAAGCAGGACGGCGATGACGTTCGGTGCCTGGGAGAACTGTTCCGCCACGGCTTCGGTGATAAGCGCGCCGTCAGCTTCCAGCAGAAAAGTGGATTCGGGAAACTGCGCCGCGAGCGCACACAGGCCGCTGATCGCCTGCGCGCTGTCCGGGCAGAAACGGTAGATATAGATCCCAAGATTCCGGCAGTTTTGCAGCACCGGCACGAGCGAAGCGCTGCCGCATGGCCCTTCGAAACTGATGAGCCACGGCAGGGCCGCATGATATTTGCGGGAGGACTGGGTGAGTTGCGCGGAGCCGTAGGTGAAGCAGGTGTAGCCGAGGTTCACGCCAAGCAGGCGGACAATCTTTTCGTCCACTTCGCGGATCACCCGCAGCAGCATCGCATTATAGGGACTTTTGGGGTTGCGTACATTTTTGCGCACCATCTCGCAGAACTCCTTCTGCCGGGTGCTGGCCGCAAGGGCGGCTCCCAAGTCCACAAGGTTTCGGATCCCGCGGTAGGTGTCCTTTTTCATGTTCGGAATTGCCCGGTCAATCGCGGAACCGACCGCCAGCCGCATCATCTGGTGACGGAATTCCATATGAACCCCTCCTAAACTTCCTTCTGTAGCCCAGTATAGCGGCCGGGGTTCCAATTTGGTATGGACAGTTTTTTGATCTGTACAAATTTTGGGCAAAAATAAAAATTGCCCAAAAATCGGGCCTGTTTTTCGGCAGAATATACCCTGCAAAAGTTTCACAAAATCTTTACAATTATTCTGCAAAATACTGCCTTATCTGTTTGATTTATGTGCACAACTGGTGTATGATGGTTATACAGAGAAGCTGAGATAATGCTTGGAATTTTGAAAAAGAAGGGTGATAACAATGAAAACTTTCGGCAAGAGAGCGCTTTCGCTGTGCCTGTCCCTGGTACTGGTGCTGGGACTGTGCGTGGTTGCCAGCGCTGCAACAACCGCTGCCAGCCCGGTATATGGGCTGACCGTGCAGAATAAAAACCTGCTCTTTACCCAGAACGGCCAGACGGTAGGCACCTTCACCGCGCGCGACACCAAATTGACACTGACCACCGACAAGGACAAAGATTTCCTCGTTTGCTATTATGACGCTAACAACAAGTACCGTGCGGTCAGCCTTGGCAAGCAGACCTCCCTGGTCATTGGAGGAAAGATGGACGCACTGACCGTCAACAAGGCCCTCAATGACAAGATCACCATCACTACCGCCTCCAATTCGGAGATTGGCACCTTTAAGGTTGCCTCCCCGAATACGGTGCGTATCCAGGGAAAAGTTGGTACGCTGACCGTGACCGACGCCGCCAAGATCACCTTGGCCAGCAGCGCAAAGGTCACCAGCAAATCGCTTGTAAAAACCGCCAAGCTGACAACGGAAAAAGGCGCGCAGTCCGGAACGGCGAAACCGGCCGTCACCACGAAGCCCAGCACGGGCGCCATCAAGGTGAAGGCGGACCCGATCGAAGCGGATGATGGCGACAAGCTGCGCGATCTGCTTGAAGATCTCAACGACAATGTTTATGCGTATGACAGCAAGACCGACGACGAGATCAGCGGGACCTGCGAATGGGTCTCCTCCGGCAGCCGCGAGGTCACCAAGGACGGCACCTTCAGCTTCACCTTTATCCCGGATGACAGGGATTACGATCCGGTCAAAGGCAGCGTGAAGATTTATGTCGATGGCGCTTTCGGTGAGATCGACCTGGTTTATGACGGCGGACATTCGGTCAAGGTTGCTTCAGGAACCAAAATGAAGGAACTCAAAGATTGGCTGAAGGATAATGTCTATGCCGAGGATGACAATGGTGACGAGGTCAAGGGTAGTATTAAATGGAGCTACGGTTCGAGCGACAAGATTGAAAGAAACAGAACCTATAAGTTTACCTTCAAACCGTCCAGCAGCAAATACGACGACGAGGACGGAGAGATCGACGTGATCATCGACGATAAGAATCCCGATATCGGATAATTCAAATCATAGCTGCAAAACCGCCCTTCCAGGTTCCTGGAAGGGCGGTTTTATGTTATACTATGGGAAGCGGGGATAGGGAACAGTTTGATATTGAAATAGCGGGAGATTGGCGGTGAAACACGGATGTGTGAACAATTTTTTCAGGTAGAAAAGCAGGGCATTGTGCTTTCTGCGCGTGTGATCCCAATGGGAGAAGATCTGTGTGTTGCGGTTTGGGGCGGCGACCGGCCGCATATTGGCTGCGCGGCGGTGGGGGTCCCCCGTGAAAGCCTTTGCGGGGGTGGCGGAAAAAGCGCCACGATTTCCACCCTTAATCTGACTGGTCATAAGGACGATGCGGTCGCGAACCTGGTAGCGGACCGGCTGGCGTCGGCGCGCGGCCGGCCCGCAGCGGTTGTTTGCGGCGTGCATATCGATGGGATAACGCGGGAACAGATTGCCTGCGTCTGCGAATTGGCAAAGGCGCTTGCGGAGCAGATCCTGCAAGGAATGGCCGAATTACACCATTAATTTCACAATTTCCGTAAAACCCGATCCACCTAAGTCACTCCAGCGAAAATGCGGAATAATCCGAGAACAGCTTATCATCTAATCCTGCAAACACTTCGGAGCGGTCCGGCGCGATGTTTTGCGGCATCAAACGATAGACCCAGGTGGTATTATAATAATGCTTAAAGGTATTATTCTCGGAATAGGCATTGCCGCCCCAGCTGCCGCAGCCAAGGGAGAAGGTCCAGGGCATTTTATTATTATAGGCGCCCGCATTGTTTAAACCTGTACAGGCATTGACGGCAACGCGGGAAGTGTGCGTCTTGCTCGCAAAGCGGAGGATATGTTCTTCATCGGCGCTGTGGATCGAACAGGAGTGTCCTGCTCCGGAGATTGAATGAATATTGTTGACGAGTTCAATTCCAGAATCCAGATCTTTTACTTTCCAGACGGCAATCACAGGAGAAAGCTTTTCTTCTGTCATGGGATACGCTTCACCCCAGTGCGTTTCCTCTGCCATGAGGAAGGTACAGGCATCGGGAACTTGAAATCCCGCTGCCTTCGCAATATGCTGTGGCGTATGAATAATACAGTCTACATTCAGCTTGCCGTTTTTCCAAAGGACGTTGATGAGTTTTTCCTTTTCTTCCGCATTGCAGAGATAACCGCCCTCCTTTTTCAACGCGTCAATCATTTTGTCATAAACAGCCGCATGAATCACCACCGAGTTTTCGGTAGAGCAGCCAGATCCCCAGTCGTTCATTTCCGCATCGCGAATACCACGCGCCGTATTTTCCAAATCGGCAGAGTCATCCACGTAAGAAATCGAGTTTCCAGCGCCCACGCCAAAGGCGGGAGTGCCAGAAGAGTACGCCGCTTTTACCATCGCGGCCCCACCGGTCGCAATGACAAAATCAGCCTTTTTCATCAGGATATCGGTCATGCGCAGGGAAGGATTTTCGACACACTGCAGCAAATCTTTCGGATATCCCATGCGGTCCAGCAGTTCTCGAAGATCATTTACCACAAAGTTGGTGACTTTTTTCGTCCTGGGATGCGGGGAAAAGATCATTGCGTTTTTGGCCATTAAACCAAAAATTGTTTGGCAGGCGACCAGGCCTGTGGGCACTGTCATGGGGACCAGCGAAGCGATGACTCCCAAGGGTTTTGCAATTTTGACCAGATATCCATCGGGGTCTTCTTCGATGACCCCCACTGTTTTCACACCGTCAACCTGGGCTGCCAGACCCAGGGGACGGGAAACAAGCTGCGCAATTTTGCTTTCCAAACGTCCGCTTCCACCGTTTTCTGCGAACAATGCGTTCGACCAGACGTCAGCTCTATCGTATGAAAGACGCGCTACCGCTTTTGCGATCCGGCGCACATCCTCCTGCGTCAACTTTTCGATCGCATCCATTGCCGCTTTTCCCTTTGCCACCATTTCGGCAATTTGTGCGTTCATCTGTTCTTCGGTTAATTTTTGATGCTCCATGAAAATCCTTCTTTCTGTGTTCCTGTTTAAAAATACATTCAGGCCGATTGCCTATATAGGGAACTGTAAAAATCAATAATTTATGAGACGCGCGTTTTTGTGTTATGTTCCAAATATCAAACCCGGCAGATAGGTACAAGTGCCCGGGACAAAGGTAACAATCAGCAATGAGACGAGAAGCGCAATAAAATAGGGCATAATTGCAGATGTAATCTCTTTGAATTTTAAATTCGTGATGCCTTGCAGGACATAAAGAACCAGGCCGACAGGCGGCGTAATCAATCCGATCATCAGATTCAGTACAAAAATAATACCGAAATGAACGGGATCGATGCCGAACGATGTCATAATAGGCAGCAGAACCGGTACAAGGATTAAAGTTGCCGCCCCGGATTCCATAAAGCATCCTACAAGAAGCAGGAAAATGTTTACAACAATTAGCGCAACAGTGCGGGAATGGATAAACTCTGTGAACCAAGTTAGAATTAACTGAGGAATCTGTTCATTTGCCATAATCCATCCAAAAGCCTGGGCTGCGCATAAAATAGCCATAATAGGAACCGCGGAATTAACGCTTTCCGTCAAGGTATTCTTAAAATCAGAGATGGTCATTTGACGGTAAACAAATGCCAGAAACAGGGAGTAGAGAATTGCGAGCACAGCCGCTTCTGTTGGCGTTACAACGCCGGCAATCATGCCCGCCAGAATAATAACCGGTGTCAACAAGGAGAGAAACGACCGTCCCAAAGAAGAAAATAGTGCGCGGAAGCCCATCCATTTTTCGCGCGGATATTTATGGATAAAACATTCGATTAAGACCATAATACCCAGACAAACCGACATCACAACTCCTGGAATCGCCCCTGCGACAAACAGTTTTCCAATAGACTGGCTGGATGCCACGCCATATAAAACGCAGGGGATGCTTGGCGGAATGATTGGTCCGATGATGGCGGAACTTCCTGTAATCGCCGTTGCAAACTTTTTATCATAGCCCGCATCGGTCATTGCCTTAATTTCAATTTTGCCAAGACCGGCGGCGTCCGCAACCGCAGAACCGGACATCCCCGCGAAGATGACGCTTGCCAGGATATTGGCATGCCCCAGTCCACCCGGTACCCAGCCGACTGCGTGGTTGGCAAATCCAAAAATACGATCGGTTACACCGCCGCTGTTCATGATATTGCTCGCCAGAATAAAAAATGGGATCGCTAGCAAGACGAAAGAGTTTGCGCCCGCAACCATGCGCTGTGCCATCAACATGAAAGGCAGCTCATTTACGATCATATAGATGGCGGAACAGAAAACCATAGAGAAGGCAACGGAACCTCCAAAAAGCAAAACAACCATAAAAATCAGGAAAAAGAATCCCATATTCACAGCGTCGAATCCTCCTTTTTCCGGAATGTGTCAAACAAGAACAGTTCGATGATGTGCAGGACAACTAAAACAGAACCAACAGTGACCATACCGTAAATATAGGAGTAGGGCATATTCAGTGCGGTGGAGCGAATTTTATGCTGCGCAATTGCCATTTGCAATGAATATGGGATCAAATAAAGGAAAAACAGCAGGGATAACCCCCTCATAACAGTGGTAAACCTTCTTTTCCATTTTTCACTCATCAGATCAATAAACAACTCCACCTTGACATGCCCTTTGGTCGCGACGCAATGTCCCATTTCCAACATAATCAACCAAACAAAGAGAAATCGAGACGCTTCTTCCGTCCAGATCAAAGGCCTGTGCATGATATACCGGAAAAAAACCTGTATAACAACTACAAAAATCATTGCGAACAGGAGAGCCCGCCCAAGCCACTCCTCAACGCGAAAAAGGCCGTGATAGAATTTTTTTATCTGATTCATTCCGATCTCCTTAAAACCATTTCAGATAAAGGGTGCCTGAAGGAAATCTGCAGACACCCTTATCAAGTTTATTCTTTTGGAGTTGCAATCGCACTCTCGTACAAGCCTTCATTCCAATTTGACGAGAATTCATCAATAACACTCTTTGCATTTGCTTTGAATGCTTCAACATCCGGGTGAAGGACTTTCATTCCATATCCTTCCAGCTCTGAAATCTGGGATTTCTCGGCTTCTTCAATTAATTGGCTGCCTTTTGCAACCGCATGATCCACGGCCGTCTGCACAATCGCTTTGATGTCGTCGGGAAGCGACTGCCACTTTTCTTCGTTGATAACAAACGCAACTGGAGCCAGCACATGTCCGGTCAGGACCAGTTCATTTTGGACTTCGTAGAATTTCGCGGACAGAATATTTGCAAGCGGGTTCTCCTGCGCGTCAACAATTTTCTGGGACAGGGCGAGATACAGTTCGCTGTATGCCAGAGGGGTGGGATCGGCGCCCAGTGCGCGTCCGGTTGCCAGGGAAATCGGGGCGTCAATAACGCGCAGTTTCATCCCTTTTAAGTCTGCGGGAGTCTTTACGTCAATGTCATTGCAGGTGAGATGCCTGCTGCCGAAATAATAGGTCCCCAGAACGCGAATCTTTGTCGTTGACGCCATATCGTCCCACATGGGGTCCAACCCATCGCCATTTGCAAAATTCAACATCTGTTCCGGTGTGTCAAAGACATACGGCGCGTCAAAAATTTGCAGGGAAGGATAGTAAGTAGATAAAGCGCTATGGCCGGGAGCGACAACCATATCGTTAATTCCGTTTGCGACCATATCCACCATCTCTTTTTCATTGCCAAGCTGTTCAGAGAAATATGCAGTTGCTTTAATTCGGCCTCCGCCTTGTTCGTTTAATTCATCCACGAGTCCTTGGTATGCCTCTGCAACGATGTGGGTTGCCGGCTGGTTGGTGCCAAAATTAAAAACATAGACTTCATCGTTTTCGCTGCCCGCAGCTTCTGCGCTTTTCGCACTAGACACAGTCCCGGAGCTTGCAGGAGCACTGGGGGAAGCGGTATTTCCGCCACAGGCGGCCAAAGATAACAGGATAGCGACAGAGATCGAGAGTGCAACTAAATTTTTCATTTTCACTTCTCCTTTGGTTTCATTTAAGGCAATACCGCACTAAAATTTTGTGCAGTGAGATCCAGAGTGTGGTGACTAAGCTATTGCCGTTTCGCCCCCACTGAAAATCAGAGAAAACCGGGGGGCCTGATGCCCATCAGGTGAAAAAAGAACAGATACGGATACTTTGGTTATTAAATATTAACGCCTCCTTCATCTTTATAATTTTTTCTGATTGCCTGTGCAATTCCATCTGCATCAATGCCGTGTTTATGCATCAGATAATCCAGCGTGGCGGTCTCTCCAAAACAGTCCTGCAGACCCAACCGCGCCATTGAAACTGGGGTTCCCTCCGTCGTCACAACCTCTGCGACTGCCGCTCCCAGGCCGCCGATCACCGAATGGTTTTCCGCCGTCACAATGGTTTTCACATGCTTTGCGCATTCCAGGACCGCCTGGCGGTCGATCGGCTTGATCGAGGACATATGCAGATGATAAACCTGTATGCCCTCCGACCGCAACGCCTCACACGCCTGGATGCCCGCCTCTGTAGTGATTCCCGTTGTAATCAGGCCGACCTTTTCTCCCGGCTGCAGAAGTTCCGCCTTTCCGGGTTCGAAACGGAACCCCTCCTTGTGAAAGACAGGATACTGTCCCTTATTGGAACGAATATAAACTGGCCCCACATGTTCCGCCGCATAGCGGATGATCTGTGCAAATTCCTCCGCATCCCCGGGATCGAACACTTGGAAACGGGGAATAGCCTGGAAAATTGCCAGGTCGGAAATCGAGATATGGGTACCGCCGTTTTTTTCGCTGGTTAACCCGGCGGAGGTTCCTACGATCTTTACGTTGAAATTGTTATACGCCACCGAATTAATGACCTGATCACAGCCTCTCTGCGCGGCAAAACAGGCAAAGGTGGAAGCAAAAGGGATTTTACCGGTGGCAGACATTCCTGCCGCAAAGCCGATCAGGTTTTGCTCGGCAATCCCTACATCATAATGGCGCTCTGGATATGCCTCTTTAAATACCACGCTACCCGAAGCTTTCATCAAATCCGCTTCGATCACGACCAGGTTCTTGTTGTTTTTTCCCAGTTCCACCAACGTTTCGCCATAGGTCTGATTCGTATCTCTCATTACCATATCAACCGACGCTCCTCTCCAAGTCGCGTTTTCCGACAGCAAACTGTTCCGGGGTTATTTTTCCACTGTGCCAAACATAGTTATCTTCCATGAAAGAAACGCCTTTGCCTTTCTTGGTGTGGGCAATGACCACAACTGGCTGCTTCTCATGCAGCTTTGCTTTTGCAAAGGTTTTTTTCAGGTCAGCCGTGTCGTGCCCGTCGCATTCCAGGACATGCCAGCCAAAGGCGCGCCATTTATCGGCAAATGGTTCCAGACCGATCACGTCCGACACCCGGCCGTCGATCTGGCATTTATTATAGTCCACCACCGCAATGAGGTTATCCAGATGATATTGCGCCGCAAGCATCGCGGCTTCCCACACCTGTCCCTCGTCGCACTCGCCGTCGCCCAGCACTGCATAAACATAGGTATCCGGGTACTTTTCCTTTAACGTGATAGCCATACCGCAGGCTACCGAAAGGCCCTGTCCGAGCGGACCGGCGGAAAACTCGATTCCGCGCACCTTCATGCGGTCAATATGTTTGGGCAAACTGCCGCCGTTCTGATCCAGCTCCGCCAATCTTTTTTTATCAATAATTCCTTTGTCCGCCAGCACAACATATAAAGCGGGGCCGGCATGTCCTTTGCAGAGGATAAAACGATCACGGTCCGGGGCTTCCGGCTCATCCGCCCGGTACATCACGTCATAGTGGAGAACCGTTAAAATTTCAATTACAGAAAGAGAACCACCGTAATGCCCTCCTCCTGCGTTTGTAATTGTTTCAAAGGTAAGTTTTCGCAATTCGTTTGCTTTTTGCTGCAGATTCATGGTCTGATTCTTCTCCCTTCATCAATTAGACCGGTACTGTTGTATCCGATCCAACACACGCTTTGCACGGGCAATTATTGGGGCGTCCACCATCTTCCCGTCGAGTGAAAAGGCTCCTAAATGACTGTTTTCGGGCAACTGTGAGATCTCTACCACTCGCTGCGCAAAGGCAATCTCCGCTTCTGACGGGATGAAACTATGGTTGATGATCTCCAGCTGCGCGGGATGAATTGCAGTTTTTGCCTTAAATCCGGCTTGTTTTGCAACACAAATATCTTGTTCCAGCCCAGCGTTATCTTTAAAGTCAACATACGGAGTATCGATTGCCTGAACTTCTTGGCTCCGGCAGACAAGCCCGATTATTTGCCTGGCCAGGAGAACTTCTTCGCTGCTTTTCGTTCTCGCAATCTCCAGATCTCTCGTATAGTCCTCGGCGCCAAACTGAACGGCTTTGATATGGGCGGAAGCTGTGATGGTGGCCTCCAGATGAATTAATCCGAACGCGGTTTCGATCAGCGGAATTAAGAGGAGGCTCTCGAGGACTCCCAGTTTTTTAAAATCGCGATCTACTGTTTTAACACTTTCCGGACATGCTTTCGGCAGTACGATCCCAGTTATCGGAAGCGTAACTGCAAGTTTTAAATCTTCCGTATACTGCGCTGATGCTGGATCATTAATCCGAATAAAAATCTCTTTTTTCGGACTTTTTTGATTCAGGAAATTTGTGGTCACTTCACGCGCAAGTTCTTTCTGGCTAAGGGTGACGGCATCTTCCCAGTCGATAATCATACTGTCGCATACGCTGAAAATTCCTTTTTCCAACATATGGGGCTTATCTCCTGGAACATATAATAATGATCTTCGGTAAGCGTTTTCCATTTGTACCCCTCATTACTACAACGTTGTAATTCATTTGATTTTATTAAACCCTTTAAAAGTAAAAATGTCAAGCATATTTTTGAATTATATTATAATTACGGCTTTATTCTATTTATTACACTAGTTTTATGGGCTGTTTTTGTAAATAATCAACTATTACGTTTTAGTAAAAAATTTAAAAAAAGCTTGATTATACGAAAAAAAGAAACTATACTTAAGGTGGCGCGGCACAACGGCCTAAAAATCCGCAAACAATGCCAAAGATATACAGCAGTGTGATGGCAGCCCTTTTTATCAGTAAAGAGCTGTCTGGAGGCATCATTCTGCTGTTTCAAACCTTTTATCACAAATGATCTAATTATCTAATAAAAAGAGGTGAGCGATATTTAGCCTCCGTCAATATCATTTAAGATATGTCTACAAAAGTACGGCTGATTGACATTGCGCAGGCAGCGGGCGTTTCGGTCTCGGCAGTTTCCAAAGCGTTGGGAAATAGTTCCGAACTTCCGCAGGCAACGAAAGATCGCATCCTTGATTATGCAAACCGCTTAGGGTATCGACCAAACTTTACCGCGCGGTCATTGCGGCTCGGACGCAGCAATTTATTGGGGGTTCTCATTCCGGATATTACGAATGCATATTATGCCTCCATCCTAAAAGGAATTGAAGCAAAGGCGCGTTCCTATGGTTTTACCACGATCATTACGATCACAAACGAAGACTCTGAAATAGAGAAAAACACCTTGGACGCGTTCCTTTCGGTTCCTGTGGACGGCATTTTATCTGTTCCGATCGATTTGAACAATTATGCTCCTTTGGAAATACCCCTTGTTTTGCTCTCGAGGTATCCATTTTTCGAAGGTATTTCTTATCCCGCGCACGCTATTCCAAATAAGGAATTTAATTATGTGTTGAGCAATGATTTTAAAGGTCAATATTTAGCCACAAACCATCTGCTGTCTTGCCAGCTCCAAGAGGTCTATCTCATATTAGGGGAGGCATCAAACAAAGTGGTGGCCGGTATGAAATCCGCCATTCGCTTATCCGCATACAAGGAAGCCTTAAAGGAAAATCAGGTGCCTTTCGATCCCTCCAAAGTATTTTATCATGGGGATGTTTTTTCTTCCGTCTATGATATCACAGATCAAATTTGTAAAACAGCCCGAAGGCCCTTTGGAATCTCCCTGACAAATGATTCTACCGCGGTGAGCGCATATAGTGCTATTTTCAAAAACGGTCTCTCCATTCCGAAAGACGTGCAGATCGTCGGTTATGACGACATCGAAATATCCCGGCATTTTTTCCCGGAACTCACTACCATTCATTCCGCAAAACAATCTATTGGCGAACAAGGCGTTTCGCTAATTGCCGATTTTATTGGCAGCGATAAACCGAACCGGTCAAAAATCCGCACGATTTTTGATCCTTATCTTATTGAACGGCAGACAACAGCTTTTGTGGAATAACACAGATGCGGGATTTTTAAAAGCGTCTCTGTGCCTTTAGAGGAACCGCAAGCCGTCTGCCATAATGCTTTCCTGGGATTTTGGGGATTACTCAATCTTCATGGCCGCGTGATTGCGGAACTTGGAAAGGGTATTGTAAACTATTTTTTAAAAAATAGTTTACAATACCCTTTTTTTATGATACAATACCCCCGGAAAGGACAGGTGAGGGAATGTCGTCCAAAAGTGAAGTGCTGTCGGTACTCGAATCCCAAAAGGGCATCTACATCTCTGGGGAAGCGCTTGCCCGGAAGCTTGGCATCTCCCGCGCCGCAGTCTGGAAAGCGATTGGCGAGCTGCGGGAGGAGGGCTACCGAATAACGGCGCTCACCCGAAAAGGTTACCTGCTCGAAAACGCGAGCGATCTTCTCTCTGCCGAAGCGGTGCGCCTTTTCCTGCGCCGTGAGCCCGGACGGGAGATCATCTGCCGCAAACTGGTCTCTTCGACCAATCAGGCCGCGAAGGAACTGGCGCTTTCGGGCGCGCCGGATGGCGCCCTCCTGCTTGCGGAGGAGCAAAGTGAGGGCCGCGGGCGGCGCGGCCGGGGATTTGTCTCTCCGCCCGGCGCAGGCATCTATCTGAGCGCGCTTTTGCGTCCGCAGCTTTTGGCGGCGGACGCGGTACTGATCACGGCTGCGGCCGCAGTGGCAGTCTGCGAAGCGGTGCAGGCACTCTGCGGGATCGATTTGGGGATCAAATGGGTCAACGACCTTTATTTGGGGGACAGGAAGGTCTGCGGGATTCTCACCGAAGCCGCCACCGATTTTGAGAGCGGCTCGGTTGAGTATATGGTGGTTGGCATCGGGATCAACTTTACCACGCGGCCGGAAGATTTTCCAGAAGAGCTGCGCACGGTCGCCGGTTCGCTTTTCCCGAAAGGGGAAGCTCCGGTTTCCCGCAGCCAGCTTGCTGCGGAGATTGTGAACCGGCTGGAAGAACTGTTGCCCGGCCTGCCGCAGCGGCGGTTCCTCGCCGCCTACCGCGCGCGTTCCATTCTGCTCGGGGAACGGGTCGAAGTGCTGCGCGGCGAAAAACGGGAGATTGCCCGCGCCGTTGCGATTGACGACGATGCGCGGCTTGTGATCCAAAAAGAGGACAATACCACCGAAGCGCTGCGCTCCGGTGAAATCAGCATCAGGAGGAAACCAGTATGAAACAGCGCATCACCACCCACGATATGATCCTCTGCGCGCTTTTTGCCGCGCTTACCGCTCTGCTTTCACAGCTTGCCATTCCGCTCCAGCCGGTTCCGATCAATCTGGCGACTTTGGCGGTTTTCCTTGCGGGCGGCATCCTTGGCGCGAAATACGGGGCGCTCAGCCAGCTCGTCTATGTGCTGGTCGGCGCGGTAGGCGCGCCGGTATTCTCATCCTTTACCGGCGGCGTGGGGATTTTGGTCGGCCCAACCGGCGGATATATCGCAGGATATGTCGCCGCGGCTTTTCTGGTGGGTCTGCTTATTCAAAAGTTTGGGATGAAGATCCATATCCTCGTCCTTTCGATGCTCGCCGGACTCGCGGCATGCTATCTGCTCGGCACCGCGTGGTTCATGATTTCGACCGGCACCGGCCTCATGCAGTCACTTGCGCTTTGTGTTGTTCCGTTCCTGTTCGGTGACGCGCTTAAAATCCTGGCGGCAGCGATCCTTGTCCCGCGCATCTGCGGGGTGCTCCGCCGGGGTCCGGCGCGCGTGGCGTGAACGGCGAGCCCCTGCGGCTGCGGCCGCACCATGGGATTTGCCTGCGTTTCTTTAATGGAAAGGGATATGATAAAGCTTTTGTAAAGAACATGGCATGCGTCGCAGACAGCCTGAAAATGAATCCGGAGCGGCAGGTGATGCTCCTCTGCGGCGTGGACGCGCTCTGTATCAGCTGTCCGCATAACTGCGGCGGGGAATGCGACAGTGAAAAACCCGCACGGTATGACTCGGCGGTTTTGTCGCTCTGCGGTCTTCAGGACGGGGAGCTCCTCCAATGGCGGGATTTTCAGCGGCTGGTTTTGGAAAAGATCCTCGCGCCGGGAAAGCGGGAGACAGTCTGCGGGGACTGCGTCTGGACCCAAATCTGTCCGG
Source organism: Anaerotruncus sp. AF02-27 (assembly GCF_003465835.1). Taxonomy (NCBI): domain Bacteria; kingdom Bacillati; phylum Bacillota; class Clostridia; order Eubacteriales; family Oscillospiraceae; genus Anaerotruncus; species Anaerotruncus sp. AF02-27. The sequence goes on from NZ_QSBX01000005.1 coordinate 99,116, forward strand.
CACGGGAATAAAAACGCGAAAGGCCGCTTGCAAGCGGCCTTTTGTTGTGCTATGATTTTCCCTGAGATAAGACGGGAGGGGAACGGTATGATCCTTGCGATCGACATCGGCAATACAATCACCGAAATCGGCGCCTATGAGGGGGACGGCCTGCTGTTTGTTTCCCGGATACTGACCGCCATCAATAAGACGGAAGCCGAATACGCGGTGCTTATCCGCGACGTAATCCGGCTCTACCGGCAGGACGAACGTGCGCTCACCGGCGCGATCATCTCGTCGGTGGTGCCCTCTCTGACCCAGCGGCTGCACAAGGCGGTCGCACTGATCGAACCGGTGAAGATTTTGCAGATCGGGCCGGGCATCCGAACCGGGCTCAATATCAGGATTGACAACCCGGCGCAATTGGGGGCCGACTTTGTGGCCACCGCAATTGGCGCGATGGAGAAATATCCGCTTCCGGCGGTGATCATCGACCTTGGGACGGCTACAAAATTTTCTCTGATCGACGAAAAGCGGATGTTTATCGGCGGTTCGATCATGCCGGGCGTGACGGTTGCGCTGGAAGCACTGAGCAATCAGGCTGCACAGCTGCCGCACATTGGCCTGGAAAAACAGGTTAGCCTGATCGGTACCAACACCGAGGATTGTATGAAATCCGGTGTGCTGTACGGCACGGCAAGTATGATTGACGGGATGCTCGACCGCTACGAAGAAAAAATTGGCCCAGCCAAAACGGTGGTGGCCTACGGGCAGCTTGTGAATACGATTATCCCACAGTGCCGGCACAAAATCCTTGTCGATGAGACGCTGCTGCTCGACGGTCTGTACGCCATCTACAGGCGCAACAGCGACCGTATCTGAAAAAATTGAATAATAATGGGTATGTAACCGCTCCGGCGGAGGCATAAATTCCAAAATATGCGCTGCATCCGGAATGCCGGAGCAGCAGCAAGGAGAGATGTCTTATGTCAACCACACGCAAGACCACAAAGTTCACCCAGTTGTCCCTGCTCATCGCACTGATGGCGGTGCTGGCGTTCACACCGCTTGGATTCATCATGATCCCGCCGGTCTCCATCACCATTATGCACATCCCTGTCATCATCGGAGCCATCCTGCTGGGCCCCGTTGACGGCGCCATTCTGGGCGGTGCGTTCGGGCTTATGAGCCTTCTGAAGGCTTCGACAACGGCTGTTTCACCGGTGGATCTGCTCTTTTCCCCCTTTGCAAGCGGCGCGCCGTTCGCTTCGCTTGTGATGTGTATTCTGCCGCGCATCCTGCTCGGAGTGATCGCCGGGTGCCTTTATCGGCTTCTGCGCCGCACCGGCCGTGAAACCTTTGCGATTGCGACGAGCGCGGCGATTGCGAGCATCTGCCACACGGTGTTGGTGCTCGGCTGCCTGTGGGCGTTGTTCGATGCGATTCCGCTCAAGGACGTATTCCTCACCATTGTGGGGTTCAACGGCATTCTGGAACTTTCTGCGGCGGTTGTCGTCACGACAGCGGTCTGCCGTCCATTGATGAAGTTTTTGGCAGCGCAGGGAGCTTTGCGGGAGGCAAAAGCATGAAAGAAATTCCAATTACAGAGATAGAGAATCTTAAAATCGGAAACGCGCAGGACATCGAGGGCGGCACCGGCTGTACGGTGCTCCTCTGCGCGCGCGGGATGCCTGCGGGGCTCGATGTGCGCGGCGGAGGCCCCGCTTCGCGCGAAAGCCAGCTTCTTAGCCCACTTGCCGCAGCGGAAGCGGTGCATGCCGTGCTGCTTTCCGGTGGAAGCGCTTTCGGGCTCGATGCTGCCGGCGGCGTAATGCGCTACCTGGCTGAGCGGGACGTGGGTTTTGACACCGGCATTACAAAGGTGCCGCTCGTCTGCGCGAGCTGCCTCTTCGATCTGGTGGTCGGTTCGCCGGATGCGCGCCCGGATGCAAAGATGGCTTATGCAGCCTGCCGCGCGGCCGAACAGGACGCGCCGGAGGAAGGGAATTTCGGCGCGGGCACGGGCGCGACGGTCGGCAAATATCATGGACCGGCCACCATGATGAAATCGGGGCTGGGCATTTATGCCGTGCAGCTGGGGGATTTGAAGGTGGGCGCGGTGGTCGCGGTGAATGCGCTGGGCGATGTCTTTGACATTGACAGTGGCCGCCGTTTGGCCGGGATGCTCACCCCGGATCTTTCCACTTTCGCGGATACCGAGCGGACAATGTACACGGAGAACACGGTACGCGGAAATCTTTTCACCGGGAATACAACGATCGGTGCGGTGATAACAAACGCGCGCTTTGACAAGACGAAGATGAATAAAATTGCTGCAATGGCCCACAACGGCTATGCGCGGGCATTGAACCCGGTCAACACGACCGCCGACGGGGACAGCATCTACGCGCTCTCGGTGGGAGACATGCAGTCCGACCTGAATCTGGTTGGGACGCTCGCGGCGCGGGTGATGGGCAAAGCGGTTGCCCGCGCTGTACTGCGGGCGGAACCGGCATATGGACTGAAAACTGCCCGGGACTTTCTCTGAAGCGAATAAAAGCTCCCCCGTCCGGGGGAGCTTTTATTTTCTCGTTTTGGGGTGCTGTTTACAGTTCGGATTTCCAGAGTCCGTGCAGGTTGCAGTAAGCGTAAACCGCCACCGGCTGGTCGCCGCCGAGCGCGAAAGTCACTTCCGGGGCGGAACCGGGCTTGAGATTTTTGCGGTGGATACCGTTTCGGGTTTCAAGAGCGACCCATACAATCCAATGTTTTTCTTCCATCGGATGGGAGACGCTCCCAACGTTCACCGAAACGGTGCCGCCGTCCACCTTGACGAGCGGGACATGTTTTTCGGTTGCGGCGTCAGTGGTGTTGGCGGTCAGTTTGTGCATCTTTTCTCCGCAGCAGACAACGGGAACGCCTGCGTCGTGCACCATTTCAATGAGATTCCCACAATGTTTACAAATGTAAAAAGTTGCCATCACAATTTCTCCTTCACAGATTTTCATTTTATTAGTTTGCCCGCCAAGTGGGCTTCAGAACCGTGTTTAGCAGAATATTTTCATCCGGTCTCCCCAAATTTTTGATCCGCGCAGAGCGGCTGGTCGGGAACTTTTCAGGATGAAAACTATACGTAATTTGTATATTTTAATATTAACACAGGCCGCCGCAATTTGCAAGCCCTTTATACCGCTATTTTTACCGCGGGACGGGAAAAAATTCCGAAAGTTCTTTCATGCCGCTAAAATGAGGAACCCGCGCTTCCTTTTTTACATACACTGGCATATGGAGGGGAAGCTATGACCAACCAGTTTCATCCGGGAAACCGGCCGGGACGGCCCGATCGTCCGATGCAGCCAAATCCGCAGCCAGCCAACCCGAACCCGCAGCAGGCGCCCCAAAACCAGCAGGCTCAGCTAAACCAGATGCGTATGCAGCAGAATTTTCAGAACCGAAACGGAATGCGGATGCAGCAAAACCACGGGAACATGAGTCGGATGAACCAAAACCGTCAAAATCCGTCCGGTGTGCAGAAGATTCTGCAAACAGCTTTGCAGAATCCGGTGGGAACTCTCAGCAAGGTAATGAATATTATAAGACTGTTGGGATAACCGCAGCCGGTTTGCCTGTACATACCTTGGAACAGGGACCTGGCCGCAGTTTACGAAAACTTTTACGAAAATTACCGATGAATCGAGCGATAAGGGAACAAAACGATCAGGAAAGCGGGACGCCGGGAGGCGTCCCGCTTTTGCGCGCTCAGAGATAAAAACATGGGGACCCGATCAGGCAGATGAGCAGCAGGATTGCCAGCCCGGCAAGAAAATAGGCCAGGCATCCGCTGCATCCGCGGTTTTCTTCCGGCGGGCAATCCTTTTGGGGCGGCCCGGGACAGTTGCAGTTACGCATTGCGCTCCCTCCTTGCTACAGGATATTCATCTAAGGATGGGTTCAGTCCTGTCGGACGGAATCCCTTTTTTGCGCATAGATTGGGAAAGGAGGTGTTTTTAATGGCGCGCAGCTATTACTACCAAAGGCCTGGTTATCCACAGCCGGCCCGGCGGCACCACGGCCGCAACTGGCCGACAAATATCAATTCGCCGGGTATGCATACCTTCCAGCGGCCGCCGGACCGGCTGCCGGAACCATTGGTTGAAATCCGCGTTGACGGCGAACGCTTCCGTTATCGCTGAAATATTTGCAGAAACCCGCCGGAAAGCTCTTGACCCGACTGGGGATAGCGGATACAATAAAGAATGTTTATGGGCATTCAAATATCATTCAGCAAAGGAACGTGAAGAAAAATGAAAGTACGCATTCCAAAACACCGTGAGTTTGTCATCGATATTCAGGAGGAGGATGAAGCGAAAAAGCAGGAATGCTGGGATGCGCTTCAGAAAATCCTGGACGACTATAAAAAACAGGGGAAATCGGTGTATACCGAAACCTTCATAGAGGACAACGAGGACAAGGTGAAGGCGCTTCAGGAAACCTATCAGTTCACCTATACCGTTGAACTGAAAAAATAAGCATGCAGCAGAAAAGCCCGCCGGCCGGCGGGCTTTTTGAATATTGATTTACCGGCTGGCGAGCAGAGCCTTGATCTTCTCGTGCGGGTCGATGATCGCGCTGACCGAGATGTCATGGTTGATCGCAGCAATGAAGTAAGCGATATATTTGGAAACGTCAACCTCATGGAACCATTCACGGCTGCGCAGCTCCTCGCTGCGATAGGTGAGGTTGGTGCCGAACACGCCGCTGATGATGCCGTCCCGATAGGCTTTGTCAAACGCGTCGAGCCCGTTGGTGAAGATCGCGTAGGTCGCGTAGGAGAAAATGCGGTTTGCCTTCTGCTTTTTCAGCTCGTAGGCGATGTCAAGCATCGAATCACCGGAAGAGATGATATCGTCCGCGATGAAAACGTCCTTGCCTTCAACCGAAGTGCCGAGGTATTCATGCGCAACGATCGGGTTGCGCCCGTTGACGACCCGGGAATAGTCGCGGCGTTTGTAGAACATACCGAGATCGACGCCAAGCACCGACGCGTAGTACATGTTGCGGTTCATCGCGCCCTCGTCCGGGCTGATGATCATGAAGCGGTCACGGCTGATATCGAGCTCCGGAAAGGCATGGAAGAGCGCTTTGAGAACCTGATAGGTCGGCATGACGTTGTCAAAGCCGGTCAGCGGGATTGCGTTATGGACGCGCGCGTCGTGCGCGTCGAAGGTTACGATGTTGGAGACGCCCATATGGGTCAGTTCCTGCAGGGCCATCGCGCAGTCGAGCGATTCGCGATAGTTGCGGCGGTGCTGCCGTCCGCCATAGAGAAGCGGCATGATCACGCTGATACGGTGCGCCTTGCCGCCGGCCGCCTGGATCAGACGCTTGAGATCCTGGAAATGGTCGTCCGGGGACATGCAGTTCTTCTGGCCGAACAGGTTGTAAGTGCAGCTGTAGTTGCCCATATCCACGATGAAAAAGAGGTCATTGCCGCGGATGGTGGATTTGATCAGCCCCTTGCTGTCTCCGGAGGAGAAACGGGGGCATTCGCTCCCGACGATAAAGGTGTCGGTGGAATGTTCGCTGGATGCAGCCCAACTGGTCAGATGTGCATCAATCTTCGCGCCAAGTTCCCGCGCGCCTTCGCTGACGATGAGGCCCAGCGGAGCCACACGGTCTTTTCCGTTAAAGATATCTTCTGCCTCGATATGCCCTGCCATTTTAAACGCTCCTTCAATCTCTTAGCTTTTTAGGTTTCACTGTAGAAATTGCGTGGATTCTGTCGAAAATCACACAGGAATATTATACATGATTCCATCTGCCTTGTACACTTAAAAACCGAATTTCCGTAAAAATGATCGAAATTACCGAAAGGATCTCCTTTTGATTATAAAAATTGTGAGAAACGAAAGAAAATTTTTGAAAATGGGATTTGGATGTGTTATAATATCTAAGTTACATATGGCCTATGGCCACGGTATATTTCTCGTGCCGGCCATTTTAAGGACAACTGGAAGTGAGGGAGCGGATTGGGACGGCGCAAACTGTTTTGTGAACGTGGGCCGCTGTGCTACGCGGTGTCCCTGCGCAAGGAGTATCTGCTGCGCTGGTGCCGGGATCTGGGCAGCCATGTGCGGTTTGCCTCCAGCCAGACTGGGGAGCCGCTTCCATTTATCGTAAAATCCCACCGCTCGGTTCTTCTGCGCAAGCTTTTTGGCGTGAACCAGCAGCTTCAGCAGAACAAGGCGGTCAACCTGCGGCTTGCCAGCCGGGGAATCGATGGGCTGCTCATCCGTCCCGGAGAGACGTTTTCCTTTTGGCGGCGGGTGGGGAACCCCACCGAAAAACGCGGCTTTTTGGAAGGGCTTGTGATCATCGGCGGCGGAAAACCGTCGGCTGCGGTTGGCGGAGGGCTCTGCCAGCTTGCGAACCTGATCCACTGGCTTGTTTTGCAAAGCCCGCTCACCGTCACCGAACTGCACCATCACACCGATGCCATCTTCCCGGACAGTGACCGCAGGGTTCCGTTCGGCACAGGCACCTCGGTTTTCTATAACAATGTGGACTACCGCTTCCAAAACGACACGCCGGATACCTATCAGCTGCGGGTCTGGCTGGACGAAACAGATCTTTGCGGGGAGCTGCTCTGCAGCCGGGAACTGCCGGTTCGGTACCGGATCGAGGAGCGGGATCACCACTATCAAAAGGAATCTGACGGCTGGTACTACCGTGTGAGCGAGATTTGGAAAAAGACGATCGACCGGGCGAGCGGCGGGACGCTGGAGGAAACCATGATCTTCAAAAACCACTCCCGCGTCCTGTTCGACGAGAGCCTGATCCCGCCGGAGCAGATCCGATGAACCCGCCGGAACCGGTGATCGCACAGATCGGACGGCAGGCGCGTCTGCGCCCGGAACAGGCCGCTTATCTCTGCGGGGACGAACAGCTGACCTATGGGGAACTCTGGGCGGGCTCCGGCCGGATCGCGGCGGGACTGCGAGCGGTCATGGGGGAAAATCCCGCGCCGGTTGCAATTCACGGGCGCAAGGGCGGCTGGTTTCTCACCTGTATGCTCGCCTGCATGCGTGCCGGGAAAGCCTATTTGCCAATCGATTCCGCCTGTCCGCCGGCGCGTGTCCGGCAGATCCTGTCCAGCGCAGGCGTGAAGCTGGTCCTTGACTGGGAAACGGCAATGCGGATGCTTGAAAAGCCGGAAGCGGTGGAGGTTTTGCGCTGCAATACCGACATTTCCTATGTTTTATATACATCCGGAAGCGAAGGGGCGCCAAAAGGCGTCCGGATCACACCGGAGAATCTCAGAAGCTTCACCGAGTGGAGCAGGACCCTGGCAGACGGCGGAATCTGGCTCAACCAGGCGCCGTATTCGTTCGACCTTTCCTGTATGGCGGTTTTTCCGGCGCTGACCGGCGGGAAAACCCTTTGTGACCTCGATGCGTCCCTGCCGTTTGGGCGGATGTTCAATTGCCTCGGCGCTTCTGGGGTGGCGGTATGGGTTTCCACCCCGTCGTTTGCGGCCTATTGCCTTTCGGACAGAAGTTTCGGCCGCGCGCTGCTGCCAGAACTCAATACCTTCCTTTTCTGCGGCGAAGCGCTCAGTCCGCAGCTTGTCCGAGGGCTTTTTGAGCGTTTCCCGGACGTGCGGGTGGTCAATGCCTATGGCCCCACCGAAGCGGCTGTTGCGGTTACCGCTGTGGAAATCACATCGGGGATGTGCGCCGGCCTGCTGCCGGTTGGCCGGCCAAAACCGGGAACACAGATTGTCGTTGCGGACGGATCGCTCCGGCCGCTTCCCGACGGCCAAACCGGGCAGATCGTAATCCTGGGCGATTCGGTCGGCGCGGGATATATTGGAGAGGACCCAAACCGAAAATTCCGGCTTTTCGACGGCGTACCGGCATATCTGACCGGGGATCTTGGATTTTTCCGGGATGGGATGCTGTATGTTGCCGGCCGCATGGATGAGATGCTCAAATACCGGGGCTTCCGTGTGGAACCGTCTGAAGTGGAAGCGGCGCTGCTTTCGATCGGCGGCGTTTCACAGGCCGCCGTCCTGCCGGAATACGCGGACGGGGAAGTCCGGTCGCTGACCGCTTTCCTCTGCGGAGAACGGCGGGAATCACTTTGGGTGCGCCGGGCGCTGCGGGAGCAGCTGCCCGCTTATATGATTCCGAAACGGATCGTGTGGCTTTCTGAAATGCCGTTGGCTGGCAATGGAAAGCTGGACAAAGGCAAACTTAGGGGGATGCTCTGATGGAGGAGAAACTGCTGCGTCTGCTTGCGCAGGTATGCGGAGACGACATCGTTTTATACGACCGTCAGGTCGATCTCTGGGAGGAGGAGCTGCTTGATTCGCTGGGGCTTATGCAGCTGCTTGACGGGATTGAAGATCTTTTCAACCTGGAAATCTATCCGACGCAGGTTTCGCCGGAGATGTTCGCGACGCCGCAGCGGGTTCTGGAACTGGTAAAAGAAAAAACGGAAGGATGATTTTGGGGAATATAAATAATTTTTTGTTGCACTAAATAAAATTATTTAGTATAATATGGATGCGTGCTTGGACTTGCGTATCCTTGTTATAAAATAAGAAAAGTGTGAAAATGAATGGAGGGCTCCTACACAATGAACAGTCTATTCTATGTCGCCCCGATTGTCGGGGTGGTGGCGCTTCTTTGCGCGTGGTGGCTGTCGACCTGGATCAACAAAAACGGTATGGGAAACGACCGGATGAAAGAGATTTCATCCTACATCCGCGAAGGCGCGATGGCATTTCTGATGCGTGAATACCGCACCATCGTCATTTTTGTTGTGATCATGTTCCTGGTTTTGACCTTTGCAATCAATCTTCCGACCGCCGGCTGTTTTCTGCTTGGCGCGTTTTTCTCGGTGCTGGCGGGCTTTTTTGGGATGCGCACCGCGACCAGTTCCAATGTCCGCACCGCCGCTGCCGCGCAGGAGCATGGGATGACCCATGCCCTCAAGGTGGCGTTCCGCGGCGGCTCGGTTATGGGGCTTTGCGTGGTAGGCCTGGGCGTGCTGGGCGTGGGCGTGCTTGCAATCGTACTTGGCGTTGAGAATGCGAGCATGCTGACCGGTTTTGGGCTGGGCGCCTCCTCAATCGCGCTGTTTGGGCGTGTCGGCGGCGGCATCTACACCAAAGCGGCCGACGTCGGCGCCGACCTGGTGGGAAAAGTTGAGGCGGGCATTCCCGAGGACGACCCGCGCAACCCCGCCGTCATCGCGGATAACGTGGGTGACAACGTGGGTGATGTGGCCGGTATGGGTTCCGACCTGTTTGAAAGCTATGTCGGCGCGATCATCTCCTCGATCACGTTGGCCGTGACCCTTTCCGACCCGGACCCGCTGACCGGATCGATCTTCCCGCTGGCGCTTTCGGCCATCGGGATCCTGGCTTCGATCATCGCGATCTTCATGGTCGGCCGGGGGGACAGCAAAAATCCGGCAAAAGCGCTCAATATGGGTACTTATGTCAGCGGCGGGATTGTCGTGGTGGCTTCGTTCTTCCTGAGCCGGGCGCTTTTTGGTGACCTGCGCGCGTTTGTCGCGGTTGTGATCGGCCTTGTGATCGGCGTTTTGATTGGCGCGATCACCGAGCGCTACACCTCCGGCGACTACAAGTCGGTCAAGAGCATTGCCAAGCAGTGCGAAACCGGACCGGCAACCTGCATCATTGACGGCTTTGCGGTTGGGATGCTGTCCACCGTCTGGCCGATGCTCCTCATTGCGGCGGGTATCATCGGCGCCTATGTGGCGTTCGGGCTCTACGGTATCTCGCTGGCGGCGGTCGGGATGCTCTCCACCGCGGGTATCACCATCGCGGTAGACGCTTACGGCCCGGTTTCTGACAACGCGGGCGGCATTGCCGAGATGGCGAACCTGCCGGAAAGCGTGCGCGAGATTACCGACAAGCTCGACTCGGTCGGCAACACCACTGCTGCCGTTGGCAAGGGCTTTGCGATCGGTTCCGCCGCGCTGACCGCGCTGGCGCTGTTTGTTTCCTATTCGCAGATTGCGAAACTCACCGCGATCGACCTGCTGATGCCGCAGGTGGTTGCCGGCCTGTTCATCGGCGGTATGCTTCCGTTCCTGTTCTCGGCGCTGACCATGCGTTCGGTCGGTAAAGCCGCGTTCCAGATGATCGAAGAAGTCCGCCGCCAGTTCAAGGCGAACCCAAAGATCATGGAAGGCACCGAAAAACCCGATTATGCGAAGTGTGTTGATATTTCCACCGCTGCCGCGCTTAAAGAGATGGTCATTCCGGGCCTGCTGGCGGTCGTCAGCCCGATTCTGGTCGGCCTCTGGAGCGTGGAAGCGCTCGGCGGCCTGCTCGCGGGCGCGCTGGTCGCGGGCGTCCTGCTCGCCATCATGATGGCGAACGCGGGAGGCGCATGGGACAACGCGAAGAAATACATCGAAGAAGGCCATCATGGCGGCAAGGGCAGTGAAGCGCACAAAGCCGCGGTTGTGGGAGACACGGTGGGCGATCCGTTCAAGGACACCTCCGGCCCGTCGATCAACATCCTTATCAAACTGATGACGATTGTTTCGGTTGTGTTCCTGCCGCTCTTCATGCGTCTCGGATAAAACTGGATAAAAAGGCTCCGTATCAATTTGATACGGAGCCTTTTTTGAATGATGTAGGTCAGATTGCGATGCTCTCCGCCTTAATAGTGAGCACGGTATGCTCACTATTGCGAAAATTGCTTTTCTTCAGATAGCGGTTTGCCAGCAGAGGGGAGGAGAAAATTTTAGCCAGACGGGGATCATGGACAAGCATCCGTGCATTAAAAAGGTATTTGGCTGTATTGTTTTCACGGATCTGGATAATATACTGCATTTATACTCCTCCTTCTTTGAAAATATTATCATAATCTGGAAAGATTTACAATAAAATGCGTGTACGATATAACAAGAATTACAAAATGTACGGCTGTGCCTGAAATAAAAATATGCGCCATCCATCCGGGATGGCGCATACCGTTTAGCTGCCGAGCGCATGGAATTGCCGCAGAACCGCATCCCGGCGGCTGTCCGGGAGCCGGTTGAGATAAGAGGCGTACCGCAGCTGCCACTCAACCTCGCGCTGTGCGCGGATCTTTCCCTCCGCATCCTCGAAGGGCATCCGGGAAAGCAGCAGAGCCTGCACGGAAGGCTCAAACGAATCAAAAACCATCGGGTATTCCTCCTCGAAAATGCAGTCCGCAGCGAGCAGATCGACGAGGTCGGTCAGCGAATGCACCTCGGTGTGCAGGATGCGGATTTTGGCCTCGACCGTTTCACAGATGAGGATTTCATCCGCCAGCAGCGCGAAATCCTCATCGTTCAGCGTTTCCCCATCAGCGAGGACCATCTCCGGCTCCTTTGCACACAGAACGGCGAACGGTTCGAGCCGGCCGCCGGCCGTATTGAGATCGTCCGCGAAGTCCGCGGCGGCAGCCCGCACATAATCGTCCAGTTTCGGGTTTTCAAACGCGCACTGGGCAAGCAGCAGGTCGGCGGCATGTTTTATCAGGGCCTGCCGCTGGCTTTCCTGCAGCGGCAGAAGCTTCTGTTCGAGTTCTGCGGCGCTTTGCGCATCAAGCTCCATCCCGCCGCGTCCAAGCAGGAGATTGAGCAGCAGATTGCGCAGCGCGATGAGGAAAAGGTTGGCATAGGCGTCGGCGGGTGAAACGCGGCTCTGATGCGCGTACTGTTCGAGAAGCCTCTCAAGCCCGTCTGAAAAATGCGCACAGAAGCGGTTTTCGAGTGCGAGGGAGGAAAGGCGGTCGTGCACCGCAAAGATGCCGGTCGTACCGTTTTCACAGGCGAGCGGATATTCGGTGATGACCATAAAGTCATGGGGGAAAGGGGAGGACTGCCAGGCGCGCAGCAAACCCGGCAGGGTGCTGTCCAGCGTGATGCGGTAAGCTTCGTTCACTGTGCGCGTACGGGTGGCGCGCACGCGGGAGAGCAGCGGCACACAGGCTTTTGCTTCGGTATTTAAAATATCGGCTCCTATCTGGTAAACGGCTTCGACCGGTCGGTTTTTGAGCAGGTTGATCCCATCGGCGGGGGTTGCCTGGCTCTTGAGCGCGAGGTCAATGCAGTAGCCGATCCCGTCCATCAGCTCGTCCGCCGTCGATTCAGGCACCGAGCTGCTTTCCCCGTGGGTTATTTTCACAATCTGCGCGCGCAGGAGGGAAAGCAGTTCATTTTCGATCCGCGCGGCATCCATGTCATTAAGCATGCCGACCCGGCGCGCTTCCTGGATGAGCGAAAGGGTAAAGGCTCCATAATCGATTCGATCCTGGTCGAGAGCGATGTGCTTTATAAGCGAATGGTCCGCCATTTGTCATCCTCCTGCGTGTCAAAGTCGGTCAGTTCCGCGTCTTTTGCGGCGGTTTCCACTGTTTCTTCCGGCGGAGTATCGGTGCCATAGGCGCGGATGCTGCGCGCCATCTGTTCAAGTTCGCGATTGGCGAGCAGTTCAAGCGAACCGCCGCATTTGCCGTCGAAAAAGTCTTTCATCTTTTCGAGCAGTTCGTCGTCCGGGATCTGTTCGAGCGTGTCGGTCTTCATGTAGTAGAAGAGCTCAACCAGCTGCCCGATGGTATCCGCGTAATTGTCCGCGGTCAGGTGGGGCGAATCGCAGAAGGCCAAAATCACCCGGTCAATCATACTGTCCCCAATCTCGATCCGGCCGCTGCCGCGCAGCGCCTGTGCGTGGACTTTTTGCAGTTCGGACGCCTGTTCGTAAGTCAGCGATAACCCATATTGGCTCGCAACATCGTTGGTGCTCAGGATGGCGTCGGTTGTTTTGCCTGCGAGAAGCCCGGCGTCGCCCGCAAGCAGTTTCATCAGTCCGCTCATGGAAAAATCCTCCCCGATCCTTCAAAAGATTTGGGTCTTGACAAATGCGGGAAAATGTGATATGTTATATTTAGATAGATATGAATAAAATCGAATATTCGTATCACAAACTCAAGTATATCAAAATCCACGGCGCTTGTCAAGAAGCACCGTGGATTTTTTCCTTCTCCTAAAGGATTGCGAGCAGGATAAAATTGAGCAGGAACAGCAGTGAGGAAACGAACAGCAGCGGGTGTACCTCTCCAAGTTTTCCACGCGCGGCCTTGACGAGGCAATAGAAAAGAAAACCGGCCGCAATCCCATCTGAAATGCTGTAGCAGAGCCCCATAAAAACCGATGCGAAAAAGCATGGGACCGCTTCCCCAAAGTCCCGCCAGTCGATTTCGCGAAAGGCGGACATCATGAGAACTCCGACCACAATGAGCGCGGGCGCGGTTGCAGCGGCGGGCACAAGCCCTGCCACCGGAGCGAGCACAGCGCTTACCGCGAGCAGGACGGCGGTTACAACGCTTGTGAGGCCGGTGCGGCCGCCCACGCCGATTCCGGCCGCGCTTTCGACATAGGTTGTGACGTTCGAGGTGCCGCAAATAGCGCCAATCGCGGTCGCGGCCGCATCCGCGAAAAGCGCACGGTCCATCGGGGTGCGAAAGCCTTCCGATTTTTCAGGCAGGCTGGATGGGGAAAAGATCCCGGACTGCAGTCCGGTGCCGATAAAGGTGCCGATTGTATTGAAGAGATCGGAAAGTGAAAAGATAAAGATGGTGATCAGAACAAGCGGGATCCGGGTGGGATCGGAAAAAAGCGACCAGAGTCCCTGCGGGCCAAGCGCGGCGCCAAAGGTCGCGCCAAGCTCCCGGAAGGAATCCCCCAGCGAAGAGGCTGAAAGCGAAGCGGCGGAAAGATCCACAAGCCCCATCGGAATACCAAGCAGGGTGGTGGCGAGGATGCCGATGAGCAGCGCGCCGCGCACCCCGCGCACCATCAGCAGGATGGTCAGCACAAGGCCCGTAAGCGCGAGCAGGGCGTCCGGCCGGGCGAGGTCCGCAAGCGCCGGGACGATGCCGCCGCCGGTTACGACCGATGTGATGTCGGTGTAGGCGATTTTGGGGGCGTAAGCCGCGCCGTTGATTGTGAGAAGTGACTGCGCGTCGGAGGAAAATTGCAGAAGGTTAGCGTTTTTGAAACCAATATATGCCACGAAAACGCCAATGCCGCCGCCGATTGCGTTCTGCAGGCCCGGCGGGATTGAGCGGATGATGCTCCTTCGGATTTTGGTGACAGTGACGGCGATGTTCACCAGGCCGCAGAGAAATACGAGGCCGAGCGCCTGCTGCCAGGAAAAACCAAGTCCGAAGCAGACGGTATATGTGAAGAATGCATTGAGCCCCATTCCCGGCGCCTGCGCATAGGGGACATTCGCGAAAAGGCCCATGATGAGCGTCCCGGCTACCGAAGCGATGACCGTTGCGAGAAAAACCGCCTGATAAGGCATCCCGGAGGCGGAAAGGATGCGCGGATTGACAAACAGGATATATGACATGGCAAAGAAGGTCGTGACCCCGGCCGCGATTTCAGTTGAGACGGTCGTGCCGTGCGCCTTTAGATGAAAGAAACGCTCCATAATGCAAACAACCTTACCGTTAGATTTTGGTAAGGTTGTTGTTTGCAGAAGGCGGTGGGTTTATGCACCAGATTGGTTTTCATCGGCTGCGCCAGCGTCTTACAAGAAGCGGAAACGTGGGACCCCGGCTTTGTCACCAGCGCCGCACGCCTTCGATATGTAAAAAACGGGCCTGTGCATAGATGTAGCTGGAAAGAGGCCGCAGATGCGCGTCATAGGTGTGGGTGGAAACCAGCAGGCCGCTGTCCGTGACCCCGGTCACGAGCAGTGAGTGATACCACTTGCCGTTCGCATCGCCAAGCTGGATAACGTCGCCGAGCTGCATCCCTTCCGGGCCGCTTAGGGAAGCGAATGGGCCCGCGCCTTTGTTTGCGGTGAGAAATTTATACAGGTACGGTACGCCGCTCCAGGCCGCTGCGCGGTCGGTTACGCTGTTATAATACCAGCCCACGTCTTTTTTATAATTCATGATTCCGCTGCCGGCATAGATGCACTGGGAGATAAAGCTGGTGCAGTCCCCGCCGATCCCGTCGAAGCTGAGATAGCGTGGGTTGCGCGAAAATGCCCACCGTTCGGCATAAGCGGCGGCCTTGGAGCGTTCATAGGCATTGATGGTTGGCATAAAAGAACCCCCATTTTCCATTTTGATTAATTTAGAATATCATTCTTATCCTATGCGGTTTGCTTGACTTTTGCATACCGGTACATTAGAATTTAAAAGAACTCAATTGGTATAAAAGTATGGTGCAGGGGAAGCCGGGTGAAACTCCCGCGCAGGGACGCTGCTGTAAGTGCTTAGCTGCGGTTCAGGATGCCACTGGGAAAAATCCCGGGAAGGCGGACCGCCGCGTTGAGGCATAAGCCAGAATATCCGGCCATACGGGGATCGCGCGGCGGACGGTTCTTTTGCGGGCGTGAGAAATCAGGCGGCCGGATGATAAAATCCGGATGTCCGTCTTTTTTCGCCGTTCGGGAACTTGTCCGCCCGGACGGCTTTCTTTTTGTCCGGAAGTGTAAAACGCCCCAAACGGCCAAATGCGCTTTCCGTATTTCAAAAATGTCACATATGCGGTATAATTTCAGAGAAGGATTTATCGCCGCGCGGCCCGGCACAGCCGGACGCCTGCCGAAAACCAAGGGGGGACGGGGATGCTCGAACGTTACGTCTACTGCGGCGCGCAGAGGCTGCGCTGCGGCTATACGACCGGGTCGTGCGCTGCGGCCGCCGCGAAAGCGGCGGTTCGGATGCTGCTGACCGGCTGCGCTCCCATTGAGTCCGTCATTGAAACACCGGGGGGAGTCCGTTTGGCACTTCCGGTTGAGGCGGCGTCGTTTGACGGAAAAACGGCGCGATGCGCGGTGCGCAAGGACGCGGGCGACGACGCGGACGCGACCGATGGGCTTTTGATCTTTGCCTGTGTGACGGCAGAGCCGGATGGGAAAATTACAATCGACGGCGGAAACGGCGTCGGCCGGGTGACCCGGCCCGGGCTTGACCAGCCGCCCGGCGCGGCGGCCATCAACCGCGTCCCGCGCGAGATGATCGCCCGGGCAGCGCGCGAAGCGCTGGGGGATTGTGGAATGGAAACAGGCCTGCGGGTGGTAATTGAGGTGCCGCAGGGCGAACAGATTGCCGCGCGGACCTTCAATCCGAGGCTGGGCATTGTGGGCGGTATCTCGATCCTTGGGACAACCGGCATCGTCGAGCCGATGAGCGAAACGGCGCTCGTCGAAACGATCCGCACCGAGCTTGGCGTGCGGTATGCCGCCGGAAATGGGCCGGTTCTGCTGACGCCGGGCAACTACGGCGAGACATTTGCGCAAAGGGCGTTGCGGCTCGATCTTTCCCGGTCGGTGCTCTGCTCCAATTACATCGGAGAGGCGATCGACCATGCGGTGCGGTTGAGATTTTCCGGAATTCTGCTCGTCGGGCATATCGGCAAGCTTGTGAAGCTTGCGGGGGGCATTTTTGAGACGCATTCGCGGGTGGCGGATGCGCGTATGGAGATATTGACGGCCTATGCGGCGCGGGCGGGCGCGGACAGGCTGCTGGTGAAGCGGCTGCTCGACTGCGCGACCACCGACGAAGCGCTCGGCCTGCTCGAAGCGGGCGGTGTATTAAACGATACCGTTCGGTTCATCCTGCAAAGGATCGAATTTCATTTGGAGCGCCGCGCCGGGGGAATCCCGGTGGGCGCAGTGCTCTTTTCCAATCCACGCGGCGTGCTCGGCCAGACGACTGGCGCGGCGGCGCTGCTCGAAAAGCTCAGACAGACGGAGGAACCCATATGAACGGAACCTTATACGGCGTGAGCGTCGGCCCCGGCGACCCGGAATTGCTCACGCTCAAAGCGGCGCGGATCATACGGCAGTGCCCGGTCATCGCGGTGCCGCGTTCTGCGGATGAAAACGCCCCGATCGCGTTGGGCATCGCCCTGCAAGCGGTGCCGGAAATTTCCAGTAAACAGATTGTCGAGCTTTCCATGCCGATGACCCGTGATAAGGCGGAGCTCGACCGTACCCGCGGCAAGGCGGCGGACAGGCTCATGGAGCTGCTCGCGGCGGGCAGCGACGTGGCGTTTCTCACTTTGGGGGACGTGTCGGTCTATTCCACTTATTTCTATCTTGACGAACGTGTCCGCGCCTGCGGATATGAAACGCGCGTGATCGCGGGCGTGCCGTCTTTCTGTGCCGCGGCCGCCCGGCTCGGCGTCAGCCTCACCGAGGCGTCCCAGCCGCTGCACATCATCCCCGGTTCCTATTCCAGTGTGGATGAGGGGCTCGGTTACGCCGGCGCCAAAGTTCTGATGAAAACCGGAAAATCGATCGAACAGGTGAAGGCGCGGCTGAAAGAACGCGGGCTTTATGAAAGCGCGCGGATGGTCCAGAAGTGTGGCATGGAGGGCGAGCGGGTGTTCGATTCTCTCGACGGGGCGGACGCGGATGCAAGTTATTTTTCGATCATTGTCGTGAAAGGATAGGTGCGGTTATGGTGCATTTTGTGGGAGCGGGCTGCGGCGCGCCGGACCTCATCACCGTGCGCGGGCAAAGGCTCCTGCGCGAGGCGGATGTGATCATCTACGCAGGATCGCTTGTGAACCCCGCACTTTTAAAGGAAGCGAAGCCGGGCTGTGAAATCCATGACAGCGCGAAAATGACGCTGGAGGAGGTTTTTTCGGTGGTGCAGGCGGCCGAAGCTGCCGGGAAAAGCACTGTGCGGCTGCATACCGGCGACCCGTCGCTTTACGGCGCCATCCGCGAGCAGATAGATTTGCTCGAAGAAGCGGGGGTTCGTTATGACGTGACGCCTGGGGTGAGCGCTTTTTCCGGCGCGGCGGCGGCGCTTGCGCACCTCGGCGGCGCGGAATATACCCTGCCGGACGTTTCCCAGACGCTGATTGTCACCCGTATGGCTGGACGCACGCCGGTGCCGGAGCGGGAGGAAATTGAAAAGCTGGCCGCGCACCGCGCCTCGATGGCCGTCTATCTCAGCGCGGGGATGGTGGAACGGCTTTCCGAAAAGCTTATCGCGGGCGGCTATCCGGAGGATACGCCCGCCGCGATCGTTTATAAAGCGAGCTGGCCGGACGAAAAAACGATCGTATGCACGGTCGGGCTGCTCCCGGCGCTGGCCGAGGAGCATCGCATCACCAAAACGGCGCTCATCCTGGTGGGAGATTTCCTCGGGGAGGATTATGCCCGCTCGAAGCTTTACGACCCGGCATTCACGACCGGTTACCGCGAGGCGCTGGTATGAGAATTTCAGTCGTTTCTTTCACTGAAAACGGTGCGCGGGTTGCCGCTGCGCTGCGCGGGATACTGCGGGAGAACGGGCATCTGTGCAGCGCCTGTGCCATGCCGCGCCACGCCGGTAACGGCGGCCTCACGCCGCTGCTGGAACCGCTTGAAAGCTGGACGGCCCGCTCTTTTGGGGAAAGCGATGGGATCATCTTTGTGGGCGCGGCGGGCATCGCCGTGCGGGCGATCGCGCCGCATGTGAAAGATAAACTCACCGACCCGGCCGTGCTTTCGGTGGATGAGCGGGCAAACTTTGTGATTCCGCTGCTTTCAGGGCATATGGGCGGTGCGAACAAACTGGCGCGGGAGCTTGCGGAGTGCTTGGACGCGACGCCGGTTATCACGACCGCTACAGATTTAAACGGCCGGTTTGCGGTCGACGTGTGGGCAAAGGAGCAGAATCTTGCAATCTGCGAGCGGGAGAACGCGAAAGCGGTTTCCGTAGCGCTGCTCGATGGGAATGCGGTGGGGTTTTGCAGCGATTTCGTGGTCGAAAGCGCGCTGCCGCAGGGGCTCACGATGGCGGAGGACGGACCGCTTGGCATCTGTGTTTCATTTTCCGGCAGGGACGAGCCGTTTTTGCGTACCCTGCATCTCGTCCCGCGCATTGTGACGCTTGGGGTGGGCTGCCGCAAGGATGTAGCGCCGGAGGTCTTCGAGGAAGCGATCCTGGTGCTGCTTTC
The DNA here is from genome assembly GCF_003465835.1 of Anaerotruncus sp. AF02-27. Taxonomy (NCBI): domain Bacteria; kingdom Bacillati; phylum Bacillota; class Clostridia; order Eubacteriales; family Oscillospiraceae; genus Anaerotruncus; species Anaerotruncus sp. AF02-27. Next base: position 118,085 of record NZ_QSBX01000005.1, read on the forward strand.
GCAGAACGACCTTTCGGTGCAGGCGGTCCGGGAGGTCGCGACGATCGATTTAAAGGCGCGGGAGCCGTGCATCCTGGCCTTCTGCGAGAAATACCGCCTGCCGCTGTGCACCGCGTCCGCCGGGACGCTCGGCGCGTTGGAGGGATCGTTTTCCGGCTCGGCGTTTGTAAAGGGCGCGGTCGGGGTGGACAATGTCTGTGAACGGGCCGCGGTGCTCATTTCGGGCGGGAACCTGCTGATGCGCAAACAGAGCAGGAATGCTGTCACAGCCGCGGCGGCCGCGGCAAACTGGAGGGTACGTTTTGGACATACGGATGACAGGGATTGATTATAACCGCGCGCCTGTTGAAGTGCGCGAACGGTTTGCAATGACCAGAGGCGCCGCGGCCGTAGCCATGGAAAGGCTGCGGGCGGACGGCGGCGCGCAGGGGTGCGTGATCCTTTCGACCTGCAACCGTACCGAGCTTTGGATCTGCGGCGGGAAGCTTTTGCCGTACGAGGCGCTCTGTGACGTTTGCGGGGTGGACCCTGCGGAATATCGGGACTGCTTTCTCGACCGGGCAGGACGGGAAGCGGCGGAACATCTTTTCGCGCTCGCCTGTGGGCTTAAATCGCAGGTGTTTGGGGAGGATCAGATCATCACCCAGGTGGGGGATGCGCTTGCGCTTGCGCGCGGGTGCGGCGCGGCCGGGCCGGTGCTGGAGACCCTCTTCCGCATGGCGGTTACCGCCGCGAAGCGGGTCAAGACCGACGTGCGGCTCACAGCCGCTGACCGCTCGGTGGCGGCCAGCACGGTCGCGTTTCTGCGCGGGAAGCTGGGAACGCTCGACGGACTGCCCTGTATGGTCATCGGAAACGGCGAGATGGGCAGGCTTGCGGCTTCGGCACTTGTGGCCGAGGGCTGTGATGTTTTAATGACTGTGCGGCAGTATCACCACGGCGAAGTCTGTATTCCGGACGGCGCGCAGACCATTGCCTATGAAAAACGGCTGATATACCTGCCCGGTATGCGGGTGGTGGTGAGCGCGACCGCCAGCCCGCATTACACGCTGCGCGCGTCGGATGTGGCGCCGTTTCCCACACCGGCAATCCTCTGCGATTTGGCGGTGCCGCGGGACATCGACCCCGCGCTTGCGGACCGGCCCGACCTTTCGCTTTATGATACCGACCAGATCTGCGGGCGCCGTCCGGTGCGCGCAGATTATGAAACACTCACACAGGTGCGGGAGATTTTACAGAGCTGCCTCGCGGAATTTGAAGCGTGGTACCGCTTCCGGGAATTTATCCCGGCAGTGGGGGAAATCAGCGCCTGCGCGGCGGATGACCTGTTGGGCCGGATGCAAAAACCAATTCACCGGCTGCCGCTTGCGCAGGACGACCGGGACGCCTTCGCGGGATATCTGAACCAGTCGGCGCAGAAGGCGGTCGCCCGGCTGCTTTACGGGCTGCGGGAAAACCTTGCGCCGCAGCTGTGGAAGCAATGTATCGAAGGACTGCAAAAATCCGCGCATGGGAAGGAGCAGGTATGAAACTGTATGTGGTCGGGCTCGGCCCGGGAGATGCGAAGTATCTGACGCCGCAGGCCGCGGCCGCGCTTTTGGAAAGCGATGTGATCGCGGGCTACAGCGTCTATATTGATCTGGTGCGGGAGCGCTACCCCAAAAAGCAGCTGCTGTCGACGCCGATGCGCCGGGAGGAGGAACGCTGCCGGCTGGCGCTTGAAAAGGCGGCGCAGGGGCATACCGTTTCGATGGTTTGCAGCGGCGATCCAGGGGTTTATGGGATGGCAGGGCTCCTCTATGAACTGTCGAAGGATTATCCGCCGGTGGACATTGAGGTTGTGCCGGGCGTGACCGCCGCGTGCAGCGGCGCTGCGCTGCTGGGCGCGCCGCTCGGACACGATTTCGCGGTGATTTCCCTGAGCGACCTGCTCACTCCCTGGGAAACGATCGAGAAACGGCTGGCCGCGGCGGCCGCGGCGGACTTCTGCATCTGCCTTTATAACCCCGCGAGCAAAAAGCGCGGCGATTATCTCAGAAAGGCCTGTGAAATCCTGCTGCGCCACCGCGCGCCGGAAAACGCGGTGGGCCTGGTCCGTAATATCGGCCGCGCGGACGAATCCTGCGCGGTGATGACCCTGTCGGAACTGAAAGACGTGGAGGCGGATATGTTCACCACCGTGTTTATCGGCAATTCTCATACAAGGATTCAGGACGGCAGGCTGGTGACGCCGCGCGGCTACAAAGTGACCGAAAGTTGAGCGAAGCAAACGCTTCAAGGAGAGAATTATGGCGCATTTTCTGGTTTTTGCGGGGACTTCGGAGGGACGAAGGCTGATTGAATGGCTCGATGGATGCGGCGCGTCGGTCTGTGCCAGCGTCGCCACCGCATATGGAAAGCTGCTTTTGCCTGAAAACGTACAGGTCTTTGCCGACCGGCTGGACGCGGATGAGATGACCACCCTGCTGCAGTCTCTGCAGCTGGACTGTGTGATCGACGCGACCCACCCTTACGCGGCGCTTGTCACCGGAAACATACGGGCGGCCTGCGCCGCGGCCGGTGTGCGCTGTCTGCGCCTTTCCAGGCCGGAAAGCGCGGCGGAGGGCTGCGTCTATGTGGCGGACGCCTTTGGCGCGGCGGAGGTGATCGCGGCCACCAAAGGAAACGTTCTGCTCACGACCGGAAGCAAGGAACTCGATATCTTCACGCGTGTGCCGGACTATCAGGAGCGGATCTTTCCGCGGGTGCTTCCAACCATCGAATCGGTTCAGCGCTGCCTGGCACTGGGCTACCGGGTGCAGAACCTGATTGCAATGCAGGGCCCGTTCACGCGGGAAATGAACTGCGCGACCCTGCGGCAGATAGGAGCGGACATCCTGGTGACCAAAGAGTCCGGCGGCGCGGGAGGATTCCCGGAGAAGCTTGACGCGGCGCATGATACCGGTGCGACGGCCATTGTGATCGGGCGTCCGCGGGAGGATACGGGTTTGCCTTACGATGAACTGACCGCGCTTTTGCAAAAGGACTATGGCCTTTCGCAAGCTGTGAAAAAGGCGCCGTCCGGCGCCGCGTTTTTCCCGCTTTTTGCCAACCTTTCAGAAACCCGTGCGGCGGTTTTCGGCGGCGGCGCGGTGGCATACCGCCGCGCGGCGGTTTTGCAGCGGTTCTGCCGGGAAGTCACGGTTATTTCCCCACAGATTTCCCCGGAAATGGAACAGCTTGGTGTGACGCTCATCCGCCGCGCCTACCTGCGCGGGGACTGCGCAGGATTTGATCTGGTGCTTGCCGCAACCAACAACCGCGAGGTGAACCATGCGGTCTATGAAGAGGCGAAAACCGCGAAAATTCCTGCGAATGTGGCGGACGCGCCAGAGGAATGCACTTTCTTTTTTCCGGGTGTGGCACAGAAGGGAAAGATTGTGATTGGGGTGACGGCAAGCGGCGCGGGACATCACCTGGCCCGCGCGGTCACCGAGCGGATCCGCGAACGGATCAGCGAACTTGTGCCGGAGGAGGAGAGGCCGCATGATGAAGCGTAAAATCCGTGTGGGCAGCCGTGAAAGCCGGCTGGCAGTGATCCAGAGCCAGCTGGTCATCCAGGCGATTGAGGAAAATTATCCGGAGATCACCTGCGAGCTCATCACGATGAAAACGACCGGCGATAAGATCCTCGACCGTACACTTGACAAGATCGGCGGCAAGGGCCTTTTTGTAAAGGAGCTCGAACGGGCGCTGCGCGGCGGCGTGATCGATCTTTCGGTCCACAGCCTCAAGGATATGCCGATGCAGATCCCGGAAGATCTGCCGCTTGCGGCGTTTTCCCGCCGGGCGGACCCGCGCGACGTGCTGGTGCTGCCGCATGGCGGCGAAAACGCCGGACCGATCGGCTGTTCGAGCCCGCGCCGCCAGCTGCAGCTTGCAAGGCTTTTTCCAGGTAGCCCGGTAAAAAGCGTTCGGGGCAATGTGCTCACCCGCCTTGCCAAACTCGACGGCGGGGAATATGGCGCGCTCGTGCTGGCCGCGGCAGGGCTTGACCGGCTTGGGCTTGGAAAGCGGATCAGCCGCTGTTTTTCCACGGATGAAATGATTCCGGCGGCTGGGCAGGGGATCCTGGCGGTGCAGTGCCGTGCCGGGGAGGACGTGGGATTCCTGGACGCGGTCGGGGATGCTGCATCCCGCTATGCGGCGCTGGCCGAACGGGCTTTTGTACGAGCGCTCGACGGGGGATGTTCCTCCCCGGTCGCGGCGTACGCGGAGATTTCCGGTCGGGAGCTACGGCTGACCGGGTTATATTGTGAAGCGGACGGCGAAAATTACCGCACCGGAAAGCTCTCCGGCGCGGTGGAACAGGCTGAACACCTTGGGGAGACGCTCGCGCGGACGCTGGAGGGAAAATGATGAAAGAAGGAAAGGTCTATCTGGTAGGGGCGGGCCCGGGGGACATTGGTCTCTTCACGCTGAAGGGAAAACACCTGCTCGTACAGGCGAACGTGGTTGTCTACGACGCGCTTGTGAGTCCGGAGATTCTTGCGCTGATCCCGGATTCGGCAAGGAGGATCGACGTTGGCAAGCGGGCGGGCAGCCACCCGGTGCCGCAGGGGGAGATCAACCGCATCCTGCTGCAGGAAGCGATGGCCGGAAAACTGGTCGTACGGCTCAAAGGGGGCGACCCGTTCCTTTTCGGGCGCGGCGGTGAGGAGCTGGAACTGCTGTCGGAGTATAATATCCCGTTTGAAATTGTTCCGGGGGTGACTTCGGCCATCTCGGTGCCGGCTTACGCAGGGATTCCAGTTTCCCATCGCAGCCTCAGCTCGTCTGTGCATATTGTCGCCGGGCACACCAAACATGTGCCGGAAGCGCAGATCGACTATGAAGCGCTGGTGCGGCTCGGTGGGACTCTGATCTTCCTGATGGGAGTCGGCGCGCTGGAGGAGATCTGCAAGGGGCTGCTGCGGGCGGGGATGCCCGCCGAGACGCCCGCGGCCATCATCGAGCGCGGTACCACGGCCGCGCAGCGTACCGTTGTGTCCACAGTCAAAGCGCTCCCGGAACACGCGCGGGAAGCGGGGATCGGCACGCCGGCGGTCATTGCGGTTGGCCGGGTCTGCGCGCTGGCGGAGGAATTTTCCTGGATGGAGAAACGCCCGCTCGGCGGCAGGACGGTGCTCGTCACCCGGCCGAGGGATCGCGCCGGCCGGTTTTCACAGCTTCTGCGCGATTACGGCGCACAGGTGATCGAGCTGCCCTGCATAGAAACTATGCCGCTGGAACCAAACCCGGAACTTGATGAAGCGTTTTCACGATTGAGGGAATACAGTTGGCTCGTTTTCACCAGCCCGGCGGGCGTACGGCTTTTCTTTGACGCGCTGAGAGGGCGCGGGAAGGACGTGCGCGCGCTTGGGGGCATAAAACTTGCTGCAATCGGCTCTGCGACCGCAGCGGAACTCGAAATGCGCGGACTGATCCCGGATCTGGTGCCGGAAAATTACAGCGGCGAAGCGCTCGGGAAGGCGCTGGTACGCGAGGTGCGGCCGGATGAACGGGTACTGCTTGCGCGGGCAAAAGAAGGTTCGGCTGGCTTGCCCAAAACGCTTAAAGCGGCAGCAGTCGCATACGACGATCTTGCGGTTTATGAGACGCGTTACACTTGGCCAAACGCGGATGTGGCGGCACGGATGCTCGATGCCGGAGAGGTTGATTATGTGGCGTTTACAAGCGCTTCGACTGTACGCGGGTTTGTAAACACGCTTGGCAGGCAGGACAACCTGAAATTTACGGCGGTCTGTATCGGGAAGGCGACCGAGGCGGCTGCAAAAGAGTCCGGTATGCGCACCGCAATCGCAAAAGAGGCCACGATTGAGAGTATGGTGGAACGGATGATTGAACTTGGTAAAGGGGAGCTTTGAAATGGAATTGATAAACCGTCCGCGCCGCCTGCGCGCGAACCCGTCGATCCGTAAGATGGTGCGGGAAACCAGGCTTTCGAAGGCGGCGCTCATTTACCCGATCTTTGTGGAGGAGGGATGCGGGATCGTCACGCCGATCCCGTCGTTAGAGGGGCAGACGCGCTACAGCCCGGACACGCTGCATCTCGAACTTGAGAAGGTGCGGAAAGCCGGCGTACCTGCAGTGCTGTTGTTTGGCATCCCGGCGCATAAGGACCAGTACGGCAGCAGCGCATGGGCGGAAAACGGTGTGGTGCAGCAGGCGCTGCGCGCTGCTAAACGCGACTTCCCGGACCTTTATCTGATCACCGACGTCTGCATGTGCGAATACACTTCCCACGGCCATTGCGGCATCCTGGACGGCCGCGAGGTCGATAACGACAAAACGCTGGAGGTGCTTGCAAAGACCGCGCTCTCCCATGTGCAGGCAGGCGCGGACATGGTGGCGCCCTCCGACATGATGGACGGGCGGATCGGCGCGATCCGCGAGCGGCTTGACCGGTATGGCTTTGTGAATACGCCGATCATGTCCTACGCGGTCAAATACGCGTCGGCTTTCTATGGGCCGTTCCGTGAGGCGGCGGGCAGCGCGCCAGCGTTCGGAGACCGCAGAAGCTACCAGATGGACCCTCACAACCGCCGTGAAGCGGTCAGGGAGGCGGCGCTCGACGTGGAGCAGGGTGCGGATATCCTGATGGTGAAGCCGGCACTTTCTTATCTTGATGTGATCCACGAGGTGGCGGGCAGCTTTGACCTGCCGCTCGCGGCCTACAGCGTGAGCGGCGAATACGCCATGATCAAGGCCGCCGCGAAAGCGGGCCTCATCGACGAAGCCGCAGTTGCCTGCGAGGCGGCTATGTCGGTTTTCCGGGCGGGCGCGGATATCCTTATCACCTACTATGCCAAGGAGTTGGCGGGCTGGATTGACGAAGGGAGGATCGGATGATGAATACAAAGCTTTCCGACGCGCTTTTTCAGCGCGCGGTCAAACATATCCCGGGCGGCGTGAACAGCCCGGTGCGGGCGTTCGGCTCGGTGGGGGCGACGCCGCGTTTCATCGCGAAAGCGGACCGGCAGTTCATCTGGGACGCGGACGGCAACCTCTATGTCGACTATGTCGGCTCTTGGGGACCAATGATCCTGGGGCATAACCACCCGGCTGTGCGGGAGGCGGTGCTGCGCGCGGTGGAGGATGGACTCAGCTTCGGCGCGGCGACCGAGCGCGAGGTGGAGATGGCGGAGCTTATCTGCGAGTTGGTGCCGTCGATGGAGGTTTCCCGGATGGTCAATTCCGGCACCGAAGCGGTCATGAGCGCGATCCGCGCCGCACGCGGCTATACGGGCCGCAGCAAGGTGATCAAGTTCGCAGGCTGCTATCATGGCCACAGCGACGCGATGCTCGTCAAAGCGGGATCGGGCGGTTTGACCACCGGTATTCCAGACAGTGCGGGCGTTCCGGCGGGCTGCGCCAGGGACACGCTGACAGCGGATTATAACGACCTGGCGAGCGTTGAAGCGCTTTTTTGGGAGAACAGAGAGGAAGTCGCGGCGCTTATCCTCGAACCGGTCGCGGCGAATATGGGCGTGGTATTGCCGGAGGAAGGCTTTTTGCAGGGGCTGCGCAAGCTTTGCGATGAGAATGGCACGGTGCTCATCTTCGACGAAGTGATCACTGGCTTCCGGCTGGCGAAGGGCGGCGCGCAGGAATATTTCGGGGTGCGGCCGGATCTTTCCACCTTTGGAAAAATTATTGGCGCGGGAATGCCGGTCGGCGCGTCCGGCGGGCGGCGGGAGATTATGCAGATGGTGTCGCCGGTCGGGCCGGTCTATCAGGCCGGGACGCTCAGCGGCAACCCGGTTGCAATGGCGGCGGGGCTTGCGCAGCTTCACTATCTGAATGAGCATCCGGAAGTCTACGAGCATATCGCGGCGCTTGGCAAGCGGCTTTGTGATGGGCTGCGCGAGGCCGCGCCCGGATGCACGGTGAACGGGCTGGGATCGCTCGGATGCCTTTTCTTTACAGGCGGGCCGGTTACCGGCTATTCCTCTGCGCGAAGTTCGGATACGCAGGCGTTTGGGCGGTATTTCCTGCATATGCTGGAAAAGGGGATTTATCTTGCCCCAGCCCAGTTTGAGGCGGTATTCCTATCAGATGCGCACACCGATGCGGATATCGACTATTTTGTGGACGCCGCGGCGGAGTACTTTAAATCGGAAGGGGAGGCCAAATGACCGGCGTTTTGATTGTGGCGCATGGAAGCCGCGAGAACGGGACCGAAAATACGATGGAAGCCATCCGGGACTATGTGCAGGAAGAGCTGGGAATGGAACACATCGTGGAAGCCTATATGGAGTTTCGCGCAACGAATATCGCCGCGGGAATTCAAAAACTGATCGACCGGGGGGCGGACGATATTAAGATTGTGCCGTATTTTCTGTTTGAAGGGGTGCACATCAAAGAGGATATCCCCGCTGAGATTGCCGCTTTTCAAACGGAGCATCCGAATGTGAAAATCCGGTTTGGCCGTACACTTGGCGCGGACCGGCGGCTCGCGGCGGTGCTGGCTGACCGCATAAGGGAGATGCTGTGAAACAGCGCAAACCGGTAAGGGGGAGAATACAGGAAGGACGGTGGAATGACCGATGAAGGTAACCATTGCCGGCGTGGGGCCTGGGAATTCCGGCCTGCTGACCGCGCAGGCGGCCGGCGCCATTTCCAGGAGCCGCGTATTGATCGGCGCGCCCCGCCTGCTTGACGGCTTTCCGGATCATCCGGGCGAAAAATTTGCCGCCGCCGCGCCGCGGGAAATTGCCGAACGGATTTCTACCCTTTCCCAAGGGCCCGTTGCAGTGCTCGTTTCGGGCGATCCGGGCTTTTTCAGCGCGGCAAAACGGCTCGGTGGGCTTTTGGCGGGGTATGAGGTGGAGATCCTGTGCGGGGTGAGTTCGCTTTCGTATTTCGCGGCGCGCATTGGCATCCCTTGGGAGGATGTGAAGCTTGTGAGCCTGCATGGCCGGGAGGGCAATCCCGGCCCTTGGGTGCGTGCGAACAGGAGGACCTTTTTCCTCACGGGCGGGAAATGGCGGGTGCAGGACATTTGCAGGCGGCTTTGTGACGCCGGGCTGGGGGAACTTCCCGCTTTTGCCGGGGAGGAGCTTTCCTATTCCGGCGAGCGGATCGCATCCGGGACTGTGCATGCGCTCGCGCAGGGCTCCTTTCGGGATCTTGCCGTGCTGCTGGTGGAGAACCCACGGCCGCTGACGCCATCCGGCGTCCCCGGCCTGCCGGACAGCTGTTTTATACGTGGGAAGGCTCCAATGACCAAAAGCGAGGTGCGCAGCGTGATCCTTTCAAAGCTGCGGCCGCAAAACGGCGAGACGCTTTATGACGTGGGAGCGGGCACCGGTTCGGTTGCGGTCGAATTGGCGCTGCAAAATCCGGCGGGGAGCGTTTATGCCGTGGAGCGCAGTCCCGATTGCTGTGAACTGATTGCAAAAAACAGGGATCAATTTGCGCTGGGAAATCTCGAAATCATAGCGGGCAAAGCGCCGGAAGCGCTCGGCCCGCTCCCGGCACCGGACGCGGCGTTTGTCGGCGGCTCGTCGGGGAATCTGCGGGAAATCATAGAGGCGCTGATTCAGAAGAATCCGGCTGTCCGGATTGTTGTTTCGGCGGTCACGCTGGAAACCGCGGCGCAGGCAACCGCCTGCCTGCGGGATTACGACCTGCGGGATGCGGAGATTGTACAGGTTGCGGTGAGCCGGGCGGACCCGGTTGGTTCCTGCCACATGATGCGCGCACAGAACCCGGTGACCATCTTTTCGACGCGCGGAAAGGGTTGAAGCATGACGTATGAAATCCCCAGGCTGATGATTGCCGCCGCTTCGAGCGGAAGCGGCAAGACGACGGTGACCTGCGCGCTATTGCGCGCGCTCATCCGGCGCGGGTTGCGGCCCGCATCATTTAAATGCGGGCCGGATTATATTGACCCCATGTTCCATCACAAAAGTATTGGCACGGCGTTTTCTTCGAATCTCGATCTGTTTTTGGGGGATGCGGACACAGCGCGGTATTGGCTCTGCCGCGGCGCGCGGAACGCGGATCTCGCAGTGATCGAAGGGGCGATGGGATTCTATGATGGACTGGCGGCAAAAACCTTTGATGCATCTTCTTATGATCTCGCGTGGCAGACCAAAACGCCGGTTGTGCTGGTGGTGGGTTGCAAAGGGATGTCTGTCTCGATCGCAGCGCAGGTAAAGGGATTTACCGCTCTGCGGCCGGATGCGAATATCCAGGCGGTGCTTTTAAACCAGATTTCCCCGGCGCTGTATCCGGATATCAAACGGATCGTGGAAGAATCCTGCGGCGTGCCGGTTATGGGATATCTGCCGCAGATGCCGGATTGCGCGCTTGAGAGTCGGCATCTGGGGCTCGTTACCGCCGCCGAGGTTTCAAGGCTTTCGGAAAAGCTCGACCATCTGGCGGGACGATTTTGCGAGACGGTTGAGATCGAACGGCTTCTCGCGGTGGCCCGCGCCGCGCCGCCGTTGGCGGCGAACGGGCCTGCGGGCCTTGCGCGGCCGCGTGAAACGCGTGTCGCGGTGGCGCGGGACAGGGCGTTCTGTTTCTATTACGCGGATACGCTGGCCCTGCTGCGCGACCTTGGCGCAGAGCTTCTGGAGTTTAGCCCGCTGCGGGATAAGACATTACCGGACGGCGCGCAGGCATTGCTTATAGGCGGCGGATACCCGGAGCTTTATGCGCGGGAACTTTCAGATAATATACAGATGCGCGCCTCTGTTGGGGAAGCGGTGAAAAGCGGTATGCCGGCCATTGCGGAATGTGGGGGATTTCTCTATTTGGGAAAAACGCTCGAGGATATGGATGGAGCCGCGCTGCCGATGGCAGGGGCGATCCCAGCCGGCGGTTATAAAACCGATCGGCTGCGGCGGTTTGGCTATGTGGAACTTCACGCGCGGGTGGAGAACCTCCTCTGCGCGGCAGGGGAGACCCTGCGCGCACACGAATTCCACTATTGGGACAGCACTGATCCCGGCAGCGGTTTTTGGGCGCAAAAGCCGCTGCGCGAAACCGGATGGGACTGTGTGCATGCGGGCGAGACGCTCTACGCGGGTTTCCCGCATCTTTATCTGGCCGGAAACCCCAAGGCGGCGGTTCGCTTTTTGCAGGCGGCCGCGGCCTATCGAAAGGAGTGAAAAAATGGAGCTGGCGGAAACTATTTTGAAGATCAGGCCGCTTGACCAGGCGGCAATGAATGCGGCGCAGAAACGCTGGGACAGCATTGCAAAGCCGCTTGGCAGCCTTGGTCTGCTCGAATCGGCAGTGGTGCGGATTGCCGGGATCATTGGCAGCGCGCGCGTCGAGCTCGCGAAACGCGCGGTGGTGATCATGTGCGCCGACAACGGCGTGGTGGCCGAAGGCGTCACTCAGACCGGCAGCGACGTCACCGCGATTGTCACCGAAAATTTTACCACTGGCCAGACGAGCGTCTGCGCCATGGCGCGGGCCGCGCGCTGTGATGTGCTGCCGGTCGATATCGGTGTTTCCCGCGACGTGAGCGGGCCGGGGCTTCGCGTCCACAAGCTTGGCTATGGAACCAAAAATATGACGAAAGAGCCTGCGATGACCCGCGCGCAGGCACTCGCGGCGATTACATACGGGATCGATCTGGCCGCGCAGCTCAAAGCGCAGGGGTATCAGATTCTTGCGACCGGCGAGATGGGCATTGGGAATACGACCACCTCAAGCGCCGTCACATCGGTGCTTTTGAATGTTGCGCCGGAAGCGGTGACCGGACGCGGAGCGGGGCTTTCGAGCGAAGGCCTTGCGCGGAAGATTGCCGCGGTCAAACAGGCGGTGGCGCTGAATCATCCTGATCCGTCAGACCCGGTCGACGTGCTCGCAAAGGTCGGTGGATTCGATCTCGCGGGGCTTTGCGGAGTGTTTTTGGGCGGGGCGGTCTCGGGTGTGCCGGTGTTGGTGGACGGGTTTATCTCGGCTGCTGCGGCGCTCGCGGCATGCCGTATCTGCCCGCAGGCGCGGGATTACATGCTCGCATCGCACGTTTCAAATGAACCGGCCGGAGGACTGTTGCTGGATGAATTGGGACTATCCCCCTTCCTGACAGCCCGGATGTGCCTCGGCGAGGGAACCGGCGCGGTCGCCGTGCTGCCGGTTCTCGACATGGCATTGGCCGTTTACAATGAGATGAGCACCTTCTCGGAAATTGAAATTGAGGATTATAAGCCGTTATGCTGATGATGGTTACTGGAGGAAGCGCCAGCGGAAAATCCGAATATGCCGAACAGATTGCCGTCCAGCTCGACGCGGGAGAGCGCATCTATCTCGCAACGATGCGGTCGTTCGACACGGAATGTGAGGCGCGTATTGCAAAGCACCGCGCCGCGCGGGCCGGCCGTGGATTTGTGACCGTCGAACGGTACACAGGCCTTGCGGATGTAAAAATCCCGGCTGGTGCGGTTGTTTTGCTCGAATGCCTCTCAAATATCGTGGCAAATGAGCTCTTTGACGAAACGGGCGCGGGGAAGAATGCCGTGCAGGCGGTGCTCAGCGGGATCGATTCGCTCTGCAGGCAGGCGGCTCATTTGATCGTTGTAACCAATGAGGTCTTTTCGGACGGTGAAGGATACGATCCCGTAACCCTTCATTACATCGATCTTCTGGGCGAGATCAATCGGAAACTGGCCGCGCGCGCCGATCGGGTGGTGGAGGTCGTCTATTCAATTCCGGTCGTTTTGAAAGGGGAGGAAACGAGATGAGACCGCTGTTCGCTTCGCTTGCGATCGCCTTTTCGATGTATTCGGTTTTTCCCGCGCCGCAGGCCGCCTGGAAAAGGGAAAATATGCGTTACGTAATGGCATGTTTCCCGCTGGTTGGGCTATTGATCGGCGGCGCGATATGGCTGTGGCTGTGGTTCTGTGCCCGTGTGGGGGTTACGCCTGCGCTCGCGGCGGCGGTTGCGGTTGCGCTTCCGGCTGTGCTTTCGGGCGGGATTCATCTCGACGGTTTCTGCGACACCGCTGACGCGCTCGGTTCCCACGCGCCGCGCGAACGCAAGCTCGAAATCCTGAAGGATTCACACACCGGCGCGTTCGCGCTGATTGCCTGCTGCCTCTACCTGTTTTTGCTATTCGGGCTTTGGTGTCAGTATTTCACCTTTCCGTTTGATCCGCTTTCAGCCGTGGTGCTCGCGCTCGGTTTTTTTCTCTCGCGGTGCCTGAGCGGGCTTTCGGTCGTCCATTTTCCGTGCGCGAAAACAAGCGGGCTCGCCGCCACCTTCGCGGATGCGGCGGTAAAGCGGCGCACTGGCGCTGCGCTCGTAAGCGGCGTCGTACTCTGTTCTGCGGTGATGCTGTTGCTTTTGCCGTTTACAGGCGCGCTTGTCATTTTGACCTCACTCGCGCTGTTCCAATATTACCGGCTTATGGCAAAACGGCAGTTCGGCGGGATCACCGGCGATCTGTGCGGATGGTTTTTGCAGCTCTGTGAAGGGCTGATTCTGCTGGCGGTTACGGTGGGGGGGAGTTTTTGATGGAGATGCTGATTGGCGGACACGCGCAGGGCAAGCTTTCGCTTGCGCGCGCGCGTACCGGCTTTGCGATGGAAGAAATCTGCAATGGGGAAAGCTGTACGCTGGATGCGGTTCCATGCCAGCCGGTCGTGTACCGTTTGCATCTGTTGATACGGCGGCTCCTGATAGCTGGGAGCGATCCGCTCGAATGGGCCGAACGGCTCTTCGCGGAGAATCCGGATGCACTGATCGTGACCGACGAGGTTGGTTACGGGATCGTTCCGGCCGATCCGTTTGAGCGGGCCTGGCGGGAGGCTGTGGGGCGTGTGTGCTGTCTGCTCGCGCAAAGGAGCGAGCGGGTCGAGCGGGTCGTCGCGGGAATCCCGCAGCTCATCAAGGGGGAACAATGATGGAACTTTTCCTGATCCGGCATGCGCAGACGCAGGGAAATCTCGAACGCCGTTATATCGGCCGCACCGACGAGGCGCTTTCCGATGCGGGAATCGCCTCCTTCTGCAATATGGCATATCCGGCCGCCCAGGCCGTGTATGTGAGCCCGATGCTGCGCTGCCGCCAGACGGCGCAGATTCTCTACCCGATGGAAGAACTTCATCCGGTGGAGGATCTGCGTGAATGCGATTTCGGCGCGATCGAAGGAAAGACCCACCGGGAGCTCGAACACCAGCCGGAATATCGCGCGTGGGTGGCGGCCGGCGGCGCGATGAGCCCGCCGGGCGGCGAAGAGATCGGCTTATTCAAAGAGCGGTGCTGTGCCGCTTTTGCGCGGATCGTGGAGCGCGCTTTTGCGGACGGCCTCATGAGTGTTGCGATTGTGACGCACGGAGGAGTCATCATGGCGATCCTGGAGCGGTTTGCGCGGCCTAAAAGGATGTTTTACGAGTGGCAGATCGGAAACCTTGAGGGTTTTGCCGTCGAAGCGGAAAAAACGTGCTGGGAAACGCGGAAAACCGTAACCGTCCGGCAGAAGATCGAAGCGGGAGGGAATTTTGGATGTTTTATGCAGTCTCGGTAATCGCGCTTGGCTTTCTGCTCGATCTGCTGTTCGGGGACCCGCACTGGCTGCCGCATCCGGTACGGCTGATTGGCTGGCTGATCGAAAAGCTTGAAAAGCTCCTCCGGGCAGTATTCCCAAAGACAAAAACCGGGGAACGTATCGGCGGAACGCTGCTGGTCGTGCTGGTCGTCATGGTTTCGGGCGCGGCGTCATGGGGGCTTCTATATCTGGCACGGGAATTTGGAGGAAAACCAGCCGCATTTCTGCTTGAGGCGTTCATGTGCTACCAGCTGCTCGCTGTGCATGCGCTTTATGCCGAGAGCATGAACGTACGCCGCGCGCTGCAGAAAGCGGATCTGGCGGCCGCGCGGCAGGCGGTTTCAATGATTGTCGGGAGGGACACCGAACGGCTTTCGCCTATTCAGGTGACAAAAGCCGCGATTGAAACGGTGGCGGAAAACACTTCGGACGGTGTGGTGGCGCCGCTTTTTTTCCTGATGCTCGGCGGCGCGCCGCTCGGATTCTGCTATAAGGCGGTCAATACGCTCGATTCGATGATCGGTTACAAAAATGAGGAATACCGGTATTTTGGAACCTTTGCGGCGCGGCTGGACGACGCGGCGAATTTTTTCCCCGCGCGTATTTCTGCGCTCCTGATGATCGTTGCCGCCGCGTTTTTGGGGCTTGACTCACCGGGCGCGGCAAGAATCTGGATGCGCGACCGGCAAAAGCATGCAAGCCCAAACAGCGCCCAGACCGAAGCGGCCTGCGCGGGCGCGCTCGGCGTTCAGCTCGCGGGCAGCGCGCGCTACGGCGGCGTCCTATATGAGAAGCCGACCATCGGGGACGATCTGCGTCCGCCGGTTGCGGATGATATCCGCAAAGCGAACTGGCTGATGGCGGGCACCTCATTTTTGGCGCTTGTTTTCTTTTCTATCTGTAAAGTATTATTCATATTCTTGTTTTAAGGGGTAACGCAATGACCGAACTTATCCACGGCGGGGACATCTACGGGCACGAAAAGGAATTGCTCGATTTCTCCGCGAACCTGAGCCCGCTCGGCCTGCCGGAAAGTGTACGGGCGGCGCTTTCCAGCTCGATTGGCAGTTTCGCGCAGTATCCGGACCCGCTTTGCCGCGAACTGACAGCGGCGCTCTCGAAGGCGGAGAAGGTTCCGCCCGCGTGGATTCTCTGCGGCAATGGCGCGGCAGATCTCATTTTCCGGACGGTGCAGGCGGTGAAGCCCCGACGGGCTGTTGTAACAGCGCCGGCTTTCGCGGAGTACGAGCGCGCTTTGCGCGCCGCCGGCTGTGAGGTGGTGTTTCATCCTCTTTCCGAAAAGGCCGATTTTTGCCTGGACGAAACACTGCTGGACACGATCGGATCGTCGGTGGATCTGCTGTTTCTCTGTAATCCAAACAACCCGACCGGCCAGACAGTGGAGCGGGGGCTGCTCCTGCGTATCCTGCAAAGATGCCGGGAATGTGGGACGCGGCTCCTGCTGGATGAGTGTTTTGTCCCGTTTTTGGATGATCCAGAGGCCTTTACACTGACCGGCGCACTCGGAGAATTTCCGAATCTTCTGATCCTGAAGGCCTTCACGAAGCTTTATGCGATGGCCGGACTGCGGCTCGGATACCTGCTCTGCTCGGACGAAACGCTGAATGAAAGTGCTGCTGCCTGCGGGCAGCCGTGGAACGTGTCGGTCCCGGCGCAGGTTGCGGGCGTGGCCGCGCTCGCGGATACACAATATGTAAAACGCACGCGCGCGCTGGTAAAATCCGAACGGGAGCGGATGCGCGCCCGGCTGGGCGAACTGGGCCTTACGGTCATCGGTTCGCGCGCGAATTACCTGTTTTTTCGATACGACGGGCCGGCCGACCTCAGAGAAAGGCTGCTCGAATGGGATATCCTGATCCGTTCCTGTGAAAATTTCCAAGGTCTCGACCGGCGCTACTGCCGTGCGGCGGTAAAACTGCCGGGGCAGAATGACCGGCTTCTGGAAGCCCTGAAAATGATCCTGCAAAGGGAGGCTGCGCATGGCTAAGGCGATTATGGTGCAGGGCACCACTTCAAACGCGGGAAAGAGCTTTCTTGCGGCGGCGCTCTGCCGCATCTTCCGGCAGGACGGCTACACCGTCGCGCCGTTTAAATCCCAGAATATGGCGCTCAATTCATTCATCACGTCCGAAGGGCTCGAGATGGGCCGCGCGCAGGTGATGCAGGCGCAGGCCGCCGGGATCGAGCCGTCGGTGCTGATGAATCCGATCCTCTTGAAACCATCGAGTGACACCGGCTCGCAGGTGATTGTGAACGGCGAAGTGATTGGCAACATGAGTGCGCGGGAATATTTTCAGATGAAACATACGCTCGTCCCAAAGATCCGGGAGGCATATGAAACACTCGCGGGGCAGTATGACATCATTGTGCTCGAAGGAGCGGGCAGCCCGGCGGAAATCAATCTAAAACAGGATGACATCGTCAACATGGGCATGGCGAAGTTGGCGGGGGCGCCGGTCCTGCTTGCCGGGGACATCGACCGGGGCGGCGTGTTCGCGTCGCTCGCTGGGACGCTGCTGCTGCTAGAGCCGGATGAGCGGGAGATGGTCAAGGGAATGGTCATCAACAAGTTCCGTGGGGATAAAACCATCCTGGAGCCGGGTGTTGAGATGATCGCGCAGGCAACCGGCGTGCCGGTGGTCGGCGTGGTGCCGTACCTGCGTCTCGACCTAGATGATGAGGACAGCCTGTCCGAACGGCTGGACGCGCCAAATACGGCGGGGGGCG
>NZ_QSBX01000005.1:135458-167294 GCF_003465835.1 Anaerotruncus sp. AF02-27
CGGGGTTTCCCTGCGGTATGTCAAGCGCGTCGGGGAACTGCGCAGTCCGGATCTCATCATCCTGCCGGGTACCAAGAACACGATGGAGGACCTGCTCTGGCTGCGCCAGAGCGGGCTTGAGGCTGCGATCCTCAAACATGCCGCGGCCGGCGGCGCGGTGCTTGGCGTCTGCGGCGGCTACCAGATGCTTGGGGAGGCCCTGCACGATCCGCATAATGTGGAACACGGGGGAAGCCTCAAAGGGATGGGGCTTTTGCCGGTTGTAACCGTATTCGCGCCGCAGAAGACCCGTACCCAGGTGGTAGGCAGCTTTGCGGGCAGGATCGGCGGGATACTTTCCGGGCTCTCAGGCGTGCCGGTGGCAGGGTACGAAATCCACATGGGCCAGACCCTGTCAAACGAGCCGCTCACCAAAATCCGCACGACCGGAGGCATCCCGCAAGTCCATGCGGACGGCGCGCAGCAGGGAAATATCTATGGTACTTATCTGCATGGCCTGTTTGATAAGCAGGAGCCGGCCAAAGCGCTGATCGTTTCGCTCTGCAAGGCGAAGGGGATTGCCTGGGAGAATATCGCGTCGGCCGATCTTGACGGGCGCCGCGAAGAGCAGTGCAATCTGCTTGCAAAAGGCGTGCGGGAATCGCTCGACATGGAAAAAATTTATCGGATTCTGGAGGAAGGCATATGAAAGGCCTCATTCATATCTACTGCGGCGACGGCAAGGGGAAGACCACCGCTGCGATTGGACTTGCGGCGCGTGCCGCGGGGAACGGCATGAAAGTTGCAATTTTACAGTTTCTCAAAGGGCAGGAAACGGGCGAGCTTTCTTCGCTCGCGCTGATTCCGGGCATCACGGTCATCCGCGGCAAGGCGAGTGAAAAGTTCACTTTCCAGATGGATGAACGGGAATTGCAGCAGACCTACGACCTTTGCACCAAGAACCTGCTCACCGCCCTCGAGTTGCTGCGCGCGGGGCAGTGTGACCTGCTCGTCCTCGATGAGATCCTCGGCGCGCTTTCCTGTGAATTGGTCGACGAGGATCTGTTGCGAAGCCTCATCGAGCAAAAACCGGAGCAGGCCGAACTGGTTCTGACCGGGCGCAATCCACCCGACTGGCTGCTCGAAAAGGCGGATTACGTGACCGAGATGGTCAAACGTAAGCATCCATATGACCGCGGCGTCCCGGCGCGGCGCGGGATTGAATTGTGAGGGACGGGATGAAAGTGGAGCAGCAAAACGTACTGCCCGCCGACATTGAGCGGCGCAGCATGGAAATGATCGGGGAGGAGCTTGCAGCGCGGGGCGTCATGCTCAGCCCGGAGCGGGAAGCGGTCGTCAAACGGGTGATCCATACGACCGCCGACTTCGATTATGCCGAAAATCTCACCTTCTCGCCCAGTGCGGTGGAAACTGCGCGCGCTGCGCTGCGTGCTGGCGCGTCGGTCGTAACCGATACCCAGATGGCAAAGGCCGGGATCAACAAAAAGAGCCTTGCGCGGTTCGGCGGCGCGGTGCACTGCTTTATGTCCGACGCGGACGTGGCCGCCGCCGCAAAGCAAAACGGGACAACCCGCGCGGTCGCGAGCATGGAGAAGGCCTGCGCGCTCACCGGTCCGCTCATTTTCGCAATCGGCAACGCGCCGACCGCCCTGATCAGGCTTTATGAGCTGATCGGGGAAGGAAGGCTTCATCCTGAGCTTGTGATCGGCGTGCCAGTCGGATTTGTCAACGTAGTGGAGAGCAAGGAACTGATCCTTGGAACCGGCACGCCGCATATCGTGGCGCGCGGGCGCAAAGGCGGCAGCAACGTAGCCGCCGCCATCGTGAACGCCCTGCTCTACGGGATCGAATAAGGAGGGGAAACAAAAAATGTACGAGCTGGTCAGGCTGACAGAACGAACCTTTTATATCGACTGCCCGGCAAAGATGGGGATTTATCTTCTGGATGATGCTGGCGCGCTGCTCATTGACAGCGGAAATGACAAGGAAGCGGGCAAAAAGGTGCTCAAGCTTCTCGATGCAAACGGCTGGAAACTTACAGCGATCCTCAATACCCATTCAAACGCCGACCATATCGGTGGGAACCGGCTGCTGCAGGACCGGCTCGGCGTGCCGGCCTATACCGCCGGGATGGAAGCCGCTTTCACAAAGTACCCGGTTTTGGAACCGTCTTTCCTCTACGGCGGCTATCCCTGCAAGGCGCTCCGCAACAAATTTCTGATGGCGCAGCCGAGCGATGCGCGCGAGATCGGAGAATGGAAACTTCCGGACGGGATGGAAATCCTGCCGCTGCCGGGGCATTTCTTTGCGATGTTCGGGATAAAGACGCCGGACGGCGTGTGGTTTCTGGCCGACTGCCTCTCCGGAGAGAATATCCTCGAAAAATATCACCTGGCCTTTCTCTACGATGTAAAAGCCTATCTGGATACGCTCGATAAGGTTGAAACACTGGAAGGAGACTGCTTTGTCCCGGCGCACGCGCCTGTGGTTACGGATATCCGTCCGCTGTGCGAAGCAAACCGCCGCAAGGTGCACGAAAATATAGATATGCTGCTTGCTATCTGCCGTGAACCGCTTTGCTTTGAGGAAATTCTCAAACGTGTATTTGACCACTATGCGCTCACGATGGATTTTAATCAATATGTCCTGGTTGGAAGCACGGTGCGTTCCTACCTTTCGTACCTTTGCGACGAACAGAACCTTGAAACGCAGTTTACAGAGAACCGCCTTCTCTGGCGCGCTGTGCGGTAAGATATCAAAAAGGCTCCCGCGATTTTCCGCAGGAGCCTTTTTGATTGTATTTACAGAATGACGCTGTCAGCGCTGTCGTCGCCGTCAAAGTCGTGATCGCAGGTGTCGAGCACCTCGCCGACGCGCAGCTTACGGGCGATCTTCATCTCCTCGACCTGTTTGTGGATCAGTTCCTTAACCTCGCGGGGCCGCTTGATGTTTTTGAGCTCCAGGACAGGCAGGCTCTTGTCGGAGGACTGCAGCGTGACGGTGCCGACCCCGAAGATCCGCTGCCAAAGCGAGATGGAAAGGCTGATGTCCCGTACCCGGTAGAGGATGACCTCCTCCATTTTGATATTGAGAAGGCCGGTTTCCAAAAAGATCCGGTCGTCGGACATGGCGTACTTGGTAAAGGTGATGGGCATGCCCAGGATGCGTTTGCAATCCTTCCACAGGTAGTGCAGCTCGTCCATGATAGGTCCTCCTTGTTGAATTTAGAACAATTTCTGAAACCGTTCCATCGCTTCGGCCGTGTTGTCACGGCCGCCGAATGCGGTGAGACGGAAATAGCCTTCTCCGTTCACGCCGAATCCTTCGCCGGGGGTGCCGACGACAGCGGCGTTTTCAAGCAGATAGTCGAAAAATTCCCAGGATTTCATCCCGTTTGGACACTCCATCCAGAGGTACGGCGAATGCACCCCGCCGAAGAACCGGATGCCTTTCCGGGTGAGCGTCTCGGCCATGATCTTTGCGTTCTGCTTGTAGTAGCCGATCGTTTCTTTGGCCTGCCGCATGCCTTCCTCGGTAAAGACCGCCGCCGCGCCGCGCTGCACGATGTACGGGACGCCGTTAAACTTGGTCGTCTGGCGGCGCAGCCACATCCGGTTGAGCGAAAGGACCCCGCCGTCCGCCGTCTTCGCGGTGAGCGCGTGAGGCACGACGGTGTAGCCGCAGCGGGTGCCGGTGAAGCCAGCGGTTTTCGAAAGCGAGCAGAGTTCGATCGCGCAGCTTTTCGCGCCTTCGATTTCATAGATGCTGCGCGGCAGGGCCGGATCGCTGATGAACGCCTCGTACGCCGCGTCGAATAAGATCACCGCTTCGTTGGCGAGCGCGTAGTCGACCCATCCTTTCAGTTGCTCCTTTGTGTAGACCGCGCCGGTCGGATTGTTCGGGGAGCAGAGGTAGATGAGGTCCACGTGAACAGATACGTCCGGCATCGGAAGAAAACCATTCTCCGCGTTCGCCGCGAGATAAATAATTTTGCGGCCGTTCATGAGGTTTGTGTCCACATAGACCGGATAAACCGGGTCGGGGATCAGTACGGTGTTGTCCGCGGCAAAAAGGTCGGTGAGATTTCCAAGATCGCTTTTCGCGCCGTCCGAGACGAAAATCTCGTCCGGTTCGAGCGCGGTGCCGACGTGGGCATAGTAGTCCCGAATCGCATCGCGCAGAAAGCCGTAGCCTTGTTCCGGGCCGTAGCCGTGGAAGGTGGCGGCCGATCCCATCTCGTCCACCGCGCCGCGCAGCGCTTCGATGACCCGCGGCATGAGCGGAAGGGTAACGTCGCCTATTCCGAGACGGATGATTTTCTTTTCCGGATGTGCCGCC
Source organism: Anaerotruncus sp. AF02-27 (assembly GCF_003465835.1). Lineage (NCBI taxonomy): Bacteria > Bacillati > Bacillota > Clostridia > Eubacteriales > Oscillospiraceae > Anaerotruncus > Anaerotruncus sp. AF02-27. The sequence goes on from NZ_QSBX01000005.1 coordinate 139,797, forward strand.
GCGAACGCCGCGACCCGCTTGTTGATGTCCGAAAAGAGATAGCTGTCCTTAAGGTTTCGGTAATTTTCGTTGACGTGCGCCATAAATCGATCACTCCAATTATTTGTTGTCCAGCGATCTGCACGCCATTGTACAAACGCCATTAATACAGGCTGACTCAGCCAATCTCCACCACGCCGTCGAAGACGTGGGTAGCGGGGCCTTTCATCAGGATTTTATAGTCCTGAGAGCAGGTGATCTTGAGATCTCCGCCCAGAAGCCGGACGGTCACTTCAGTATCCGGATCGCAGTGCTCGTTGATCACCGCAGCCGCGACCGAAGCGCACGCGCCGGTGCCGCAGGCAAAGGTTTCTCCGCTGCCGCGTTCCCAAACGCGCATTTTAAGCGTCTGCCGGTCGACCAGCTCGATAAATTCGGTGTTGATCCGTTCCGGAAAATCCGCGTGGTTTTCAAAAAGCGGTCCGATCTCTTCGAGGTCGACGTTATCCACATCCTCGCAGAAGATGACCGCATGGGGGTTGCCCATCGATACGCAGGTCACAAGGTAAACCTCGCCGCGCACCAGCATTGGCTGGCTGATGAACTCGTCGTATTCCGTTTCGACCGGCACGTCTTTCGCACGAAAGGATGCCTTGCCCATATCGACCGCCACCGTTGAAACGCTGCCGTCTTCGACCGTGAGGTCGAGCGTCTTGATCCCGCTTCTGGTTTCGATTGTGAGGTACTTTTTTTCGGTCAGCCGTTTGTCATAGACAAACTTCCCGACACAGCGGATGCCGTTCCCGCACATGCTGCCCTCCGAGCCGTCCGCGTTGAACATACGCATTTCAAAATCGGCCCTGTCGGACGGGCAGATGAGGATCAGCCCGTCGGAACCGACGCCGAAATGACGGTCGCTCACGATCCGGGAGATTTCCTCCGGGTTTCTGAGCTTCTGTTCCAGACAGTTGACATAGACGTAATCGTTGCCCAGCCCGTGCATTTTGGTAAAGTGTAGCTTCAACTTGGTTCCTCCGTTTCAATCTGAAAAAGGTCAAGCGGCAACCCCATTGTTGCTGTACTTCATATTCGTCTTTTAGTTTAGCGCAAAACTTCATCCTTGTAAAGTGCAAGGCGCTAAAAACTTGCGGGAAATGCCGGAATTCGGGCGTTTTACGCGGACTTGTGAAAGCGGCGGGTTTGTGTTACAATCTTAATATTGCCGGAAGGAATGTGGCGGTGATAATATGAAACGGATTGAGATTTTCGATTCGACCCTGCGGGACGGCGCGCAAGGTGAAAGCGTCTCCTATTCGGTCGAGGACAAACTGAATATTGTGCGCTCTCTCGATAAGCTTGGGATCGACTATATCGAGGCCGGAAACCCGTTCAGCAACCCCAAGGATGCGGAATTCTTTGAGCGGGTGAAGGGAATTTCCCTTTCCCATGCGCGGATTGTGGCGTTCGGCTCGACCCGCCGCAGGGGCGTTCCGGTGACGGAGGATAAAAACTGCGCGGCGCTTCTGCGGGCGGGGACTGGCTGTGTGTCGGTGTTCGGCAAATCCTCCGACTGGCAGGTTCGCGAGGTTCTTGGCACCACGCCGGAGGAAAACCTGCGGATGATCTTCGATACGGTGGATTTTTTCGTAAGGGCGGGCAAACGCGTCTTTTTCGACGGCGAACACTTTTTCGACGGTTACAAGCAGAATCCGTATTACGCGGTGGAAACGCTGGAGGCGGCAGAGAAGGCAGGCGCCTGCAAGCTGGTACTTTGCGATACGAACGGCGGCTGTTTTCCGGATGAAATCGCGGCGGTCACCGCGGAAATGGAAAAGCGGTTCCCGGGAAAGATTGGCATCCACTGCCACAACGACACCGGCTGCGCGGTCGCGGCGACAATCGCGGCGGTGAAAGCGGGCGCGGACCATGTGCAGGGGACCTATATCGGCATTGGGGAGCGCTGCGGCAATGCGAACCTTGCGGCTGCAATCGCAAATTTGCAGCTTAAGCTCGGCTACCTGTGCATTCCGCCCGACCGGGTTTCACGGCTGACAAAGACCGCACGGTACATATCGGAGGTTTCAAACGTGCGGCTTCCGCATTCGATGCCGTATGTCGGAAAGAGCGCCTTTGCGCATAAGGGCGGCATGCACGTGGACGGGGTGATGAAAAATTCTGCCGCGTTCGAGCATATCAACCCGGAATCGGTCGGCAACCGGCGGCAGATCCTGCTTTCGGAGGTTTCCGGCCGCACGGCGCTGATGAGCAAGGTCGCCGAGTTCGTTCCAAACCTGCGCAAAGATTCGCCCGAACTGCAAAAGCTTGTGGACAAGCTCAAGGCGCTCGAATACGAGGGCTACCAGTTTGAAGCGGCAACCGCCAGCTTTGAAATGGTGGTGCTCAAGGAGCTTGGATATTTTAAGCCGTTCTTCGAGCTGGAACTCTTCCGGATCATCGGGGAACAGGACGCGGCCGACCGGCATATGGCTTCCGCAATGGTGAAGCTGCGGGTGGGCGACCGGTACGAGATCACCGCCGACGAGGGAGACGGACCGGTCCATGCGCTTGACCGCGCGCTGCGTAAGGCGCTGGAGGTTTTTTATCCGGGCCTTTCGGGTGTGCGGCTGATCGACTATAAGGTTCGCGTCATGGATACCGGCAAAGCGACTGCCGCGCTGGTGCGGGTTCTGATCGAAACGAGCGATGGGGAGAACATCTGGACAACCGTTGGCGTTTCAACCGATATCATCAACGCGTCCATCCACGCGCTGGTTGATTCGATGGAATATAAACTCTACCGGGATTCAATGGCAAACAATGAATAGGGGGATTTTGGAATGAAAAACTGGGATATGTTCAAATGGAGAAGGGTTTCGGTCTACTGTCTTTATATCGCGTGTGCGTTTATGATTTCCTGCGCGATCGCAACCCGCTTTTCCAAGCTTTTGGAGAATATCCTGCTCGGCGCGGGTATCGTCATGGTCTGCGCCTTTTTGTATATCAATCTGATGTACTGGCGCTGCCCCTCCTGCGGGCACCGGTTTGCGATGCGTAAGGGATCGATGGATGAAATCAGCCAGTGCCCTTACTGCTTTAAGCGCCTGCGTGAAAAGACCCCGCAGGAAATTGCTGATGAAGAGGCGCGCGCCAAGGCAAAAGCACAGGCAAAAGCCAAGGCCGAGCAGGAAGCGCTTGCCGCGGCTCAGCAGCAGAATGTTTCGGAACAGCCGGAAGATACCGGATCGGAGAAAACGCCCGCGCAATAAGCGCGGGCGTTTTCTCTTTGTAAAAAGTGTATGAATTCATGTGAATAATATGTGAATATTATGGCGATTCTTGTCGGAATATGATATACTACTTGTTACTTCCCTAACGAGCTTGAGATAAAAGAAGGAGGATTCCCGGCATGCCAAAAGAAAAGGGCACATTCCTATCCCTGGTCCCCAAAATTGTCATTGCGCTTGTGATTGTCGCGGTGCTGGCTTTTAATGCGGTCTACAGCATCAACGAACAGGAGCAGGCGGTAGTGACTACCTTCGGCACCCCGACGACTGTGAGTTCGCCAGGCCTGCATTACAAGATCCCGTTTTTGCAGCAGGTGACCAAAGTTTCCACCGTGATCAACGGTTTCCCAATTGGCTATAAACTCGACACAAAAGAGCCGATCGAGGCCGAATCACTGATGATCACTTCGGATTACAATTTCGTCAACGTAGATTTCTTCGTGGAATATAAGGTGTCCGATCCGATCAAGTTCCTGTATGCTTCGCAGGACCCGGTGCTGATCCTCAAAACGCTTGCGCAGAGCTATATCCGCGACACGATCGGCCTTTATCCGGTCGACAGCGTCATCACGACCGGAAAGAATGAAATCCAGGCTGAGATCAAGGAGAAACTGATTGAACGCCTGGAAAAGGAGGATCTCGGCGTGATGCTGGTGAATATCACCATCCAGGACGCCGAACCGCCGACGACCGAAGTGCTCGAAGCCTTCAAGGCGGTGGAAACTGCCAAACAGTCGAAGGAAACCTCCATCAATAACGCCAACAAATATAAGAGCGAGCAGGAGCCCGCCGCGGTCGCGAAGGTGGATGAGATTCTGAAAAAGGCGGAAGCCACCAAACAGGCGCGTATCAATGAGGCGGAAGGTCAGGTCGCGCGCTTCAACGCGATGTATGAGGAGTACACCAAAAACCCGCTGATCACCAAACAGAGGATGTTCTATGAGGCAATGGAGGAGATCCTGCCGGGTCTCAAGATCATCATCGACGACGGCGCGGGCGGCGTGAATAAGCTGCTGCCGCTTGAACCGTTTGCATCGGGCGGGAACGCATCGCCCGCCGCGGGCAGTTCGGAAGGAGGGGAATAAAAGATGAACAACAATTTTTATCAGAATAGCCCCTTTGGGCAGGGCGGCCCGCAGGTCGATCCGAAAACCGTCGACGCGATGAAAGAAATGGGCGGCAAGGTCAAAAAGGTGATGGGGCGCCTGCTGAAGGTACTGATCGTACTTGTCATCCTGTTTATCCTGATCTTCAACGTGCTGGTCGTCACCCGGACCAATGAATACAGCATCATCCAGCAGTTCGGCAAGATTGTCGCGGTGCGCGATACAGCCGGTCCAAGTCTCAAGGCGCCGTTTATCCAGACGGTTAAATCGATCCCCAAGACGGTGCTGCTTTATGACCTGCCGATTTCGGATGTCATCACCAAAGATAAAAAAACCATGGTGGCCGACAGCTTTGTGCTGTGGAAGGTGTCCGATCCGACCAAGTTCATCCAGACGCTCAACGGCAACGTCACCAACGCGGAGGCGCGTATCAGCACGATCGTCTATAACTCGATGAAGAACGTCATCTCGAGCCTGTCGCAGGCCGAGATCATCTCCGGCCGCGACGAGCTGGCCGGCGCGATCTTTGCAAATATCGGAAGCAGCCTCGATCAGTACGGTGTGACCCTCGTCGCGGTCGAGACCAAGCACCTCGACCTGCCGGACGACAACAAGAACGCCGTCTATGAGCGCATGATCTCCGAGCGCAACAATATTGCCGCTTCCTATCAGGCGGAAGGTGAATCGGAGGCGAAAAAGATCCGCACCGAAACCGACAAAACCATCTCGATCAAGGTTTCCGAAGCGCAGGCAAACGCGGAAAAAGTGATCGCGGAAGGCGAGGCGGAATACATGCGGATTCTTTCCGAAGCCTATGCCGATGCCGACCGGGCCGGTTTCTATTCGTTCGTCCGTTCGCTTGACGCGGCAAAAGCTTCCCTGAAGGGTGAGGACAACACCTTGATCCTGTCGAAAGATTCCCCGATCGCACAGATTTTCTACAACGCGGAATAACCGGAACATAGCAAAGCAGCCGTCCTTCCGGACGGCTGCTTTTTCAGTACATGGTTTATTTTTTGCGGGTGAGCAGGTCCGCCACATAAAGCCCATTGGCCGCCGCCTGCGAAAGCGAACGGGTGAAGCCCGCGCCGTCGCCGACCGCGTAGATGCCCGGACAGCCCTCGATCTCAAATTCATCGCATTTCGGGCGCGCGGAATAATATTTGCATTCGATGCCGTAAAGCAGCGTATCGTAATTGGCGGTGCCGGGAGAAACCTGGTCGAGCGCCTGGAGCGTCTCAATGATGTTGTCGAGCTGACGCTTGGGCATACAGAGGCTCAGGTCGCCGGGGACAGCGGACAAGGTCGGCCGGACGGTGCCCTGCCGGAGGCGTTTTTCATCGGTGCGCCGGCCGTTCATCAGGTCGCCCAGCCGCTGTACCAGCACGCTGCCGCCGCTGATGAGGTTCGCAAGGCTTGCCACATACCTGGCGTATTCGATCGGCTCTTTGAATGGCTGGGTGAAGTTGGTGGTCGAAAGCAGCGCGAAGTTGCTGTTCTGGGTTTTGCGGCTTTCGTCGCGGTAGCTGTGGCCATTGACAGTAAGTACGCCGTTGGTGTTTTCGGTGACCACCTGGCCGCGGTCGTTGAAGCAGAACATGCGGGTGGTGTCCCCGTAACGTTTGGAACGGTACCAGATTTTCGGTTCGTAAATCTTTTTGGAGAAGTCCTCCCAGACGATCGACGGCAGCTCGACCCGCACGCCGATATCGACCTGGTTATTGTGCAGCGGCACATTGTTTTTTTCGCACCAGTCGGAAAAAAACATGCTTCCGGCGCGCCCGACCGCGAAGATGATCCGGTCGGCGGTGAGGGCGTGCTCGCCGTCGGCATCCTGCACCGTGAGGGTGCGGGATGCCCGTTCGACATTCGACACATTGGTCTTGGTGTGGATTTCAACCCGCCCCTCGAGCGAATTGATGAGATGCATCATCGTGTCGAAATTGGAGTCGGTTCCCAGATGCTTGAGCTGTGCCTGCGCCATATGCAGGTCGTAGCCGATGCAGAGCTTTTTGAGGTCATTGTTGGGCTGGAAGCGTTCGGTGGTTGCGCCGAAGTTCACAAGGATTTTGTCCGCCTGTTCGATATAATCGATGACCGTTTCATCCGGCAAAAACTCGGTAAGCCAGCCGCCGTATTCGGTGCTGATGACATATTTGCCGTCGGAAAAGGCACCGGCGCCGGCCAGCCCTTCCATGATAGCGCAGGATTTGCATTTGATGCAGGTTTTCACCTGTTTGGTGATGATTGGGCAGATGCGTTTTCCGAGCGGATTTCCTTTTTCGAACAGGACGATCGAAAGGGAGGGGTCGTTTTCACTCAGGCGGTAAGCCGCCATCAGCCCGCCGATCCCGCCGCCGATAATTGCAATGTCATAATGGTTTTTCATTGTTTGCGCTCCCTTCGCAGATGCAGATTCATTCTAAAATGCAGATGCCGTTTTTTCTCTCGCAGCGCCTTATTATAGACATTCAGAACATATTGCGCCAGGTTGACCGCGCCGCTGTTTTCCACCGATTGGCGCACGGACAGGCGGAGCTTGTCCAGTTCATCCTGGGGCATTTTGCGCAGCAGATGGATCTTCCCGGACATCTCCTGCGCGTCCTGAAAGATGAAGCCGTTGATCCCGTCGACTACCTGGCCTTCGTTGAGCGGATCGACGATCTGCAAAACGGGCAGGCCGGTGGCCATGCCTTCCAGCATCGAAATGGAATTTGTGTCCGAAGTGGAAGCGGTAATGTAAAAGTCGCAGGAGGCATAATAGGGCGGGATCTCCTCGTGCAGCACCTTGCCCGCAAAGGTCACCATATCCGCGATGCCGAGTTCGCGCGCCTGCTGTTCGAGCTCCTCCTTGCAGGGACCGTCCCCAATGACGAGCAGCTTGATGTCCTCCTCGGGACGGATAGCCTCTTTCCAGTAATCGAGCAGCACATCCACGCTTTTTTCGCGCCCGAGCCGCCCGACAAACACGCCGATCATCGTATTTTCCCCGTAGCCGAACTTTTGCCGGAAAGCGGCCTTCTTATCTTCATCGATATTGTCGATGCTGAACGCATCGAGATCGACCGGGTTGGGGATCACGTTGACCGGCTTATAGACGCCGGTCTTGCGAAAATATTCTTCACATTTGCGCGAAGGGCCGGTGATCTCTTGGGCGGAGCGGGCAAACATCTTGGTGTACTGATGGGAGAACTTTTTGGTCATGGGTACAAGCGGCCGCGGCGCGACATAATAGATGTATTCGTCATACATTGTGTGCAGGGTGTAAACAAGCGCGATCCCCAGGACTTTGGCAATCATCATGCCGGAAAGCCCGATGCCAAACTCCTGGTGCACATGGATGACGTCGGGCTTGAATTTGCTGATGTATTTGAGCCGGGTGGTGGAAAGCGGCATCGCGATGCCGTAGCCGTAAAAACGCTGGGAGGTGTGCGCGGGGCAATGCAGGATGCCGTTCGAGATGTAATGTCTGCGCGCGGAAGCATCGGCCGTGACGATCAGGACCTCATGGCCGAGCTGCTCCAGCCCGTCTTTGAGGGACTTGACGTGAGTCACAACACCGTTGATATGAGGCAGGTAAGTTTCTGTAAATAATGCGATGCGCATCGACAACGCTCCTGTCTTTTTTGAGTAAATTATACATATTTTAGTATAACACAAATGCTGGATAAATCAAGCAAACCGAAGTGTGCAAAGGAAATCATACAAAAACCGATTGCCATTCTTGTCAGAATGGTGTAAACTAAGGATAAAATTCCCTAGGAACGTTTAACGAGGTGACAAGAATGATCCCAATGGATATGAAACGGAACCTGACCATGCTGACCGACTTTTATGAGATTACCATGTCAAACGGATATTTTGAATACGGATTCGAGGACAAAATCGCCGTTTTTGATATGTTCTTCCGTAAAATCCCGGACGACGGCGGATTTGCGCTGTTTGCCGGGCTCGAGCAGCTGATTGATTATCTGAAAGGGCTGAAATTCACAGAGGAGGATATTGCCTATCTGCGGGAAAAAGGCCAGTTCAGTGAAAAGTTTCTCGATTATCTTGCCCATTTTCAGTTTCAATGCGATATCTGGTCAGTGCGGGAAGGCACGCCGGTCTTTCCGAACGAGCCGGTCGTGGTTGTCTGCGGCCCGATCATCCAGGCGCAGCTCATCGAGACGATGGTGCTTTTGACCGTGAATTTCCAGTCGCTCGTAGCCACAAAAGCCAACCGGATTGTGCGCGCCGCCGAAGGCCGTCCGATTTCTGAATTCGGCTCCCGCCGCGCGCAAAGCTACGACGCGGCCATCCTTGGCGCGCGAGCGGCTTATATCGGCGGCTGCGCCGCGACAGCCTGTGTGATTGCGGATCGCGACCACAATATCCCGGCGGTCGGAACGATGGCCCACAGCTGGGTGCAGGTGTTCGACAGCGAATATGAGGCGTTTAAGAAATACGCCGAACTGTATCCGGACAATTCCGTTTTCCTGGTGGATACCTACAATGTCATCAAATCCGGCGTCCCGAATACCATTCGGGTCGCCGAAGAGGTGCTCGCGCCGCTCGGCTGCCGTCCAAAGGCCATCCGCATCGACAGCGGCGACATCGCCTATCTTTCGAAAAAAGCGCGCCAGATGCTGGATGACGCGGGTTATCCCGACTGTAAGATCATGGCTTCCAATTCGCTTGATGAATACATCATCCGCGACCTGATCATCCAGGGCGCTCAGCTCGATATGTTCGGTGTGGGCGAGAACCTCATCACCAGCAAGTCCGATCCGGTATTCGGCGGTGTCTATAAACTGGCCGCGGTCGAACAGGACGGCGTATTTGTGCCGAAGATCAAGGTCAGCGAGAGCATCGAAAAGATCACGGTACCCTGCTTCAAGGACCTCTACCGTTTTTATAACCGGGAAACCGGACAGGCCATCGCCGACTATGTGACGGTGCGGGGAGAAAAAGTGGACGATTCGATGCCGATCACCATTTTCGATCCGGTCGCAACCTGGAAGAAAAAGGTGATCACCAACTATCGCGCGGAAAGCCTTCTGGTACAGGTTTTTGACAAAGGCAGATGCGTTTATACGCCGCGTCCGCTCGAAGAGATCAAGAAATACTGTGCCGAACAGGTGGCGCGCCTTTGGGAAGAGGTCCGGCGTTTTGAGCATCCGCACCGCTACTATGTGGATCTGTCCGACCGGCTGTGGAATGAGCGCAACGATTTGTTGGAACGGATCAACCTTGATTAATAACGAATAGAAAGCCCCCGGATCTTCAAGATCCGGGGGCTTTCTATGTAAAGGACGGGAGTGTATCCCTTCCTTACAGGGTAGGCTGCCCACGCAGAAAGCGTGTTATTCAATCATCGGCAGAACCCTGCCGCATATAGTATGACACTTGCACTATAGTATATACGTCGTTGGAACTATAGGGAATTGTCCAATTATTTACAATTTGTTATACTGAAATTTACAAAAAATATGTCGAATCCTATCGAAAACAGACCGGGAGGAAGATGCGCGTGAGAAGATGGAAAGCTGCGGCCCTGGGTGGAATACTGGCTGCGTCCTGCCTGTGCACACAGGTTTTTGCACAGACCTATACGGATGAATGCGCCGCGTCTGCTTCAGACAGCATCTGCGTTTATCAGAATTTCTCAAAACGGATCGAAGATTTCGGTTCGTTCAGCGGGTGGGCGAATTGTCCCGACCAATCGGTTCTTTCCATGTCTGGAACCGAAGCGCAGGCGGTTTACCAGGTTGTCGGAGCGCAGGAGGTGCGGGTGGAAATCTGTTCCGCGAACGGCAGCTTTGCCGTACCCGGTTCAGCAGGGGCGTATTGGCTGGGACTTTACCATACGGATTCGGTAAGCGGCGCAAAACGCTGCTTTTATGACAGCGGGAAGGATGAGGTATTCATCAATACCTCCGGCGGCGTCAGAAGTCTGCGGGTTACAATGGATGGGTATGCTTTCCTGCCGGATTCCCGTCCCTTGGAAACGGCGGGTTTCTATGGGCTGAACATATCTTCTTCAGTGGATGGCGGGAGCTTCGGGGCGCTTTCACCACGGCTTTCCGATGCGCGCAGGCAATCCGGAGGTCCATACCATTGGGAGGCATATACGGCGAAAGTTCCAGCCGGCGCGGGCTGGATCAAGGTTCGTCTGGCCAGAAACCGGATCTTTCGCGGGGATGGCCGCATGCCCGATTTCCCAGCCACTGAAAACGAATTTTTTCTGGCGCGGGTGATTTTTACAGGTCCCGCCTTAATCCTCGGATCGGGTGGGGATTCGTCTTCGAGTACGCCGGACAGTTCCAGCACGCCGGACTCTTCTTCACAGGATTCGAGCAGTTCGGAAATTTCGAGCGGTTCCAAAAAGAAATTCTCCTCGGAAGAGGATGAGGAGTCTTCTTCCTCTGAAGGGCAGTACGGCGTCCCGAATAAAAGCGGCTGGTCAAATCGGTCTGGAGGGCAAGAGGGACCTTCGATCGGCGGGACTCTGCCGACACAGATTGTCGGTTCAGCCAAACATGAACAGACCCTCTATGACGACGCGGTTGTGGAACCGGCGGATGAGGAGGACGGGAGGGGCCCGATTACGATTCACACCAGTCTGCGCGGGAATGCACAAAATGAAAACGGAGCCGCGCACAGATCCGAGGCCGCCTGGACGGCGGCGATCGCGGCAGTGGTCGGAGCGGCCGCTGTGGCAGCCCGGCGGTTTAAAAACCGCCGAAGATAAATCGTTTCAGGCGCGTCCGCCCAGAAGGGTCGGGCGCGCCTCCTTTTTGCCGTAACCGCCCAAGCCAAGATAAAAAAGTTGAACCGCCGTATTGTTTTATGGTATAATAGCCGCAGAGCGGCTATTATATCGACTTATGGCCAGGCAGATGCGCCGGCTCTGCCGGTTTTCTGCCGCAGCCAATCGGTCCAAAGCCGATTGTGGCCGCCGAAGGACGGCCAAACGTTTTGCTTTATGGCGGCGGCGCACGGCGCATGTTGCTTTATCGCCTGAAAGCCGGCTGGAGGCTCTTTTTGGGTACGGCTTGTTGCATGCGGGCGGATCAGCAAACTTCAAGAAAGAAAAGGACGAATTTGGGAGGACGGTAAGGTGAACGAATTAATGTCGATTACGGTTGGGAATCTGCTCGAGCAGGTTGCCGACCGGTATCCGGACGACCAGGCGGTGAAATATACCGACCGGCCGTTCGACATGACCTGGCGTGAATTTGATGATGAGGTTAACCGGATTGCCAAGGGCTTTCTGGCATTGGGGATTGGAAAAGGCGATCATGTGGCGATCTGGGCGACCAATGTGCCCGAATGGCTGCTGACGCTGTTTGCCTCGGCCAAGATTGGTGCGGTGCTCGTGACGGTCAACACGAACTACAAGGTGTTCGAGCTTGAGTACCTTTTGCGCCAGTCGGATTCGAAAGCGCTGGTCATGATCCGCAATTTTAAAGAGAATAATTACGTTGACACGATCAATGAGCTGTGTCCCACCTTAAAGGACGCAAAGCCCGGCGATTTCTCCGATCCGAAGCTGCCGTTTCTCAAGGATATCATCTTCGTGGGAGAGGATACCCCGGCTGGGATGATCGCCTGGAACGACCTGCATGAATTGGGCAAGTCGGTGCCGGAGGAAAGCTTCCGTGCGATCTTCGACAGCATCGATCCGCACGATGTGACCAATATGCAGTACACCTCGGGTACCACTGGATTCCCAAAAGGGGTCATGCTGACCCATTATAACATTGTCAACAACGGCAAATCGATCGGGGACTGCATGAAATTTACCCACGACGACAAGCTCTGTATCTGCGTGCCGTTTTTCCACTGCTTCGGGCTGGTGCTCGCGGTCATGGCGAGCCTGACCCACGCGACCGCGATGGTGCCGATCCCGTATTACCGCCCGACAGCGGTCATGCAGGCGCTCCAGAATGAACAGTGCACCGCGGTGCACGGCGTGCCGACCATGTTCATCGCCATGCTCGAGCACCCGACCTTCCACGACTACAAATTCCCGCGGCTGCGCACCGGCATCATGGCGGGCTCGCCTTGCCCGATCAAGGTGATGCAGCTGGTCGTCGACAAGATGGGGATGCGGGAGATCACGATTACATACGGCCAGACCGAGGCCTCTCCGGCAACCACCATGACCACCACGGAGGACAGCCTTGAACTGCGGGTTACTACCGTGGGCAAATCGATGCCGTTCGTCGAGACGAAGATTGTCGACCCGGAGACGGGCGAAACGCTTCCGCCAAACACCCCGGGTGAATTCTGCGCGCGTGGCTACAACATTATGAAGGGCTACTATAAGATGGAGGAGGCCACCCGCCAGGCGATCGATGCGGACGGCTGGCTGCATTCAGGCGACCTTGCGATGGTGGATGAGAATGGCTATTATAAGATCACCGGCCGCATCAAGGATATGATCATCCGCGGCGGCGAAAATATCTATCCCAAGGAGATTGAAGAGTTCCTCTATACCCATCCCGAGGTGCGGGACGTGCAGGTCATCGGCGTGCCGGATAAACAGTACGGTGAAGAGGTCTGTGCCTGCATCATTCCGCGCGCATGGGAGGACTGTACCAGCGTCGAAGCGATCCAGGAAGCAGTGCGCGCCAATATGGCGCGGCATAAAGTGCCGAAATATGTGCTCTTTATGGACAGTTTTCCAATGACCGCAAGCGGAAAAATCCAGAAGTTCAAGCTGCGCGAATATGCGACCGAAAAGCTCGGGCTTCAGGACGACGCGGCGATTGAGACCGCGTAACCAAACCGATTGGAGTGTTGTGCCAGTATGGCAGTCAATGAACACAAGCTTTGTATGGGCTGTATGTCCCCGCTTTTTGAGGAGGGGGAGCCCTGCCGCGCCTGCGGTTATGACGGCGCGGCGGAACCAGACCTGAATTATCTTCCGCCGCGGTCCCGTATTGGCGGCGGGAGATACCTTGTGGGAAAACGTTATGCCAGCGACCCAGAAGGCGTATGGTATGTCGGATATGACTGCGAGGAGGAGATGCGGGTCTGGCTGCGCGAATATGCGCCGCACAGCATCACCCGCCGTGACCATGAGACCTTTGCGGTACAGCCGCTCGCCAGTTCGGAGGCGCAGTACAAGGCGCTGATGTCCGATTTTGAGGATTTGTGCCGTTCGGTGATGAATCTTTCACCCGGTGAAAAGGTCACGCCGCTCATCGATCTGTGCTATGAGAACAACACCATCTACGCGGTCTACCGCTATATCAAGACCATCACCCTCGAATCTTTCCTGGAGCGCAGCGGCGGAAAGCTCAGCTGGCGGCATACGAAAAAGCTGCTGATGCCGCTCTACCATACGGTGGAAAACGTCCATAAAGCGGGGCTCATTCATCGCGGCCTCTCCCCAAAGACCATCCAGCTCGACCAGTCGGGCGCGCTGTGGCTCAGCTGTTTTTCAGTGGCGGCCGCGCGCACCAACAAAAGCGAGCTCGGCGCACAGCTCTTTGCGGGTTACTCCGCGCCGGAGCAGTATTCGCTGAACAGCTGGCAGGGCACTTGGACCGACGTCTATGCGCTCGGCGCGATCACCTATCGCACGTTGACCGGCGAGATTCCGCCCGCTGCGATTGACCGCATCTATGGGGATGACCTGCTCGACAGCCAGGTGATCGGCCCTCAGATGACCGAGAGCGCTGTCAACGCGATCAACCATGCGCTGGCGGTTGAGATTGAGGACCGCACCCAGACGGCAGAAGCATTTATCGCGGAGCTGCTCGCGACCGACGGCTCAAATACGGCGGTGTATACGGCTCCGGTTCCGCGCAGAAGCTACGAAACGCCGGAGGACAGCCTTTACCGGCAGGAGCTGCGTCAGACGGTGGCCGAACAGGAACGCCGGGCGAATCTCCCGCCGCATACCGACGGTCGGTTTGCCACAAGTATTGACCTGGTGCCGCCGAAGCCGCCCGTAAATTCCAGGCAGGTCCGCGGCGGCGCGGGCGCGGTGGGGCCGGTGGATGAACGAAAGACAGTGAAGCGCCGCAGACGGCAGAAAAAGTCGCATCCGGTGCTGGCGTGGCTTTTGTCCGCGCTGGTTGCGACCGCCGCGCTTGCCGGTGCGATGTATTACATCTCCACGACCTATCTTGGCGACCTGCTCACGCCGGGCAGCTCACAGAGCTCCTCCAGCCAGAACGCCTCCGCCATGGCGGGCGTGGACTTCTCGGAGGATGAGGAAATCGATGAAACCGTCGTACCAAAATTTGTGGGCATCACAGCGGACACAATCGACTACAATAAGGTGCCGATTGAAATCGAAGAAAAATTTAATGACGATTATGAACGGGGCGTTGTGTTCGAGCAGCAGCCGGTGGAAGGCACGCCGCTCGACGATATCTCAAAGATCACCCTGTTCGTTTCCAAGGGTGTAGAAAAGGTCGAGATGCCCGAGGTGGTCGATCTGACGGTCGAGGAGGCAATGGGCCTGTTGCAGGGACTTGGGATCAACTATGACGTGATTGATGTCTTCAACAAGGATTACGAGCCGGGCATCGTGGCCCGGACCGATACCGAACCGGGCACCGAGCTTGATAAGAATAAGAGCCGGGTGATCCTTTATACCCGGATGATGCCGGAATCGAGTGAAGAAGACGAGGAAGATGAGGATGAAGAAGAATCCTCATCCAAAAAATCCTCCAAGAAATCTTCCTCCTCTAAAAAATCTTCCTCTTCCAAGAAATCCAGCTCCTCGAAGAGCTCTTCGAGCAGGCTTATCAATTCCAAGGATTAAGAAACCGAGAAATAATGGCCGGAATCGGCAGATGGGTGGTATGACGATGAAAATCGCTTTTTCGACTTTGGGATGCCCAGGCTGGTCGTGGGATGAAATTTTCGCCACGGCAAAGGACCTCGGGCTGGACGGGATCGAGGTTCGCGGCATCGAAAACCAGATGTACGCGCCGAAGATCAAGGCGTTTGGGGCGGAGAACGCGCGGATGACGATGGAGCGGCTCAAAAAGGCCGGCATGGAAATCCCAATGCTCACCTCGGGCGCCTGCCTGGGCGCGCCGGGCGACACGGAATGCTTTGTGCAGGAGGCGAAGGATTATATCGACCTGGCGGCGCGGCTTTCGGTGCCGTTTGTGCGGGTGATGATTTCTAGCTACCCCGACCCGCGCCCGGAGGACAATGTTTTGCAGGCGAAGGGCCTCTATGACAAGCTCTGCTCCTATGCCAAGGGGACCGGTGTTTCGGTGCTGATTGAAACGAGCGGCTCGCTTGCCGACAGTAAATCGCTGCGGAATTTTATGAACGGCACCGATCCCGAGACGGCGGGCGTGTTGTGGGATTTGCATCATCCGTTCCGTTTTTATCATGAAAATCCGGCCGAGACTTATGCGAATATCGGCCAATGGGTCAAGTATATGCACGTCAAAGATTCGGTTATCCAAAATGGACAGGTGGCCTATCGGATGATGGGCTACGGCGACGTGCCGGTTTTCGACGCGCTGCGGCTGCTTGAGGACAACGGCTATCAGGGCTATGTCACGCTCGAATGGGTCAAACGCTGGTGTCCTGACCTGCAGGAGCCGGGTATTGTGTTCGCGCACTTCGCAAATTATATGACCTTCCTCAAAAACCAGCTCAAATAAAAAAGGCCGCGCATTCGGTGGAATGCGCGGCCTTTGGTCTATTTTGCACAAGCGAAACGTTTGATCATCCGGATGTCCTCGCCGTAAAATTGGAGCGGCCGGTAAGCACAGAGCAGCCGGGAAAGGATCCGGTCGCCGTAGCGTTCGCGCAGGCCATTTTCGTCGAGATTGGTACTGATGACGCAGGGGCGGTTTTCAATGATCCGGGAGTTGATAAGGTTATAGAGCGCGGCCACCGTGAAGGCTGTGGAAAATTCCGCGCCGAGGTCGTCGATGATGAGCAGGTCGCAGGAAAGCGCCATCTGCTGATAATCCTCGGTGATATCCCGGCTGAACTGCTGCTGGGAAAGCCTGTCGAGCAGCCGTTGGGAAGAGGTGTAGACCACGCCGAAACCCCGGTTTGTCACCTCGCCGGCGATGGCGAGCGAAAGATGGGTTTTGCCAAGCCCGGTGCCGCCGCAAAGCAGCAGGCTGTCGCTGCGCGGGGTAAAGTTGCGGGCATAGGCGCGGCAGGCGTTCAGTACCTTGTCCATCGCGCGGCGCGGAACGATTCCATAAGGACCGCTGGGTTCGTCCGGGTAGTAACTGAGGCTGAAATTTTCAAAACGGCAGTCGGAGGCGCCGCTGACCGTATCGCTGAGCTTGCCGTAAGCGAGCTGGCGCAGAAGCTTTGCCAAACAGGCGCATCGATCCTGTCCGACATAACCGGTATCGCCGCAGTCCGGGCAGACGTAGTGTACCGCCAGAAAGTCCTCCGGCAGCCCCGCGTCCCGCAGAATCTGCGCGCGCTCCTTTTGCAGTGCGAGATTCTGTTGCTTGAGCCGTTCGATTTGTTCCTGCGCGCCGCCGCCTGCGAGCGCCGTCTGCGCAGCCGCGATGCCGGTGCGTGCGAGCATCCGTTCGATTTCCGAAAGGCGCGGCAGCTCGCGGTAAAGCTCCGTGCGGCGCTGTTCGGCGCGCATTTGCGCTTTCTGCCTGCGTTCATCCAGGATCTGGCGCGCCTGGCTGTAGATTTCCTTTGCGTATCCCATTGTTTCCTCCAGGGCTGTGGCTAGCCTTCGGTCTGGCCGTGCAGCAGCCGGTGTATTTTATCCATGTCAAGCGAGCTGTCGCCGGTCTGTGCGGATTTGTTCTGTTTTTGTTTGGCGGGATTTCCCGCCGACAGATCGTCGAGCGCGGCCTTGACGGAAACGATGCCTTTTTGCTTCCAGGATTGAATAATCCGGTCAGCGTAGGCGAACGAAACCTTGCCGGTGTTTTCAGCGGCGCGTTCGCAGGCGAGGCAGATGAGTTTTTCATCGAGCCCAAGCGAAAACCAGCTGTCGACGAACTCCCGTTCCCGCGGGGTAAGCCCGCGGCTGTGAAGACCGAACGCTTTTACGACTTTCGATTCATTTTCGTTGTGCTGCATCAGCCGCAGGATTTCCTGCTCGACCTTTTCATGCGTGTCGATGCCCCGTTCGAGCCAGGAAGCAGCGGTTTTCTCAACGTAATTCATGCTTTTATGGCCGGTGGAAACGCAGTATTGCAGCAACATCAGCGTGACATCGCAGCGCATCCCGTAATAGGTGGAAAGCGCGATCAGAATTTCACTTTCCACCGGTGTGAGCGGCGCGCCAAGGATGCTCTGCGCCTCCCGCAGCAGTTGGGAGAGGGAAGGGTCAGCGTTTGCCATTTCGACGATGTCCTCCCGCGCGATTTTGGGCCGCGCGGATATGGTGACGATCCTCTGTCCGGTGGGGGCATGTTCCTCCCGCACTGCCGCAGCCGCGGCGGAGGGAGCAGCCGCGGCAGGTTCCGCCATACGGGCGGGCGCGGCAACAGGCGGCGCATCCGTCCGGCGGACGATGCCGGTCTCGACCCAGTAGCCAAGCGCGTCGGAAATGTCGGCGGGGGAGATATTGAGCTGTTCGGAAAGCCAGGAAGCGTCGACCGGGATCCCCCCGTGGCGCAGCATGACCAGCAGGATTTTTAGGGAAAGCGGGGAACACATCTTGATATGCTCGTCCACAACCGCGGCCGGGACGGCAAAAACAGAGGACCAGATCCCCGCGTCAATACAATAAGACATAGCAGACTCCATTTCCAGGAAAAATAGTTTTTCAACCTGTCTCAGTATAGCATATCCGCGCAGCAAATTCAAAATATAAGTTGCGCATGATGTATAAAACGTTGTATAATATATTATTAGAATTTTTATTATGGGAGGCGTAGAAGAATGATCGGAGATTTACATTGTCATTCACGGTTTTCAGACGGCTCTATGGGCATAGATGATCTGATCTTCTACGCCAAAAGGGCGGGGCTCGATTTTATTGCGCTGACCGACCACGATACCCTGTCCGGCAACAACCGCGCGGAACAGCTGGGAAAACGGTTTGGCATCGGGGTGATCCCGGGCGTGGAAATTTCCGCCTTTGATCGGAGCCGCGGCCGCAAGGTGCATCTTCTCTGCTATCAGCCCAAAACCCCGGACCGGCTAGAAGGTTTGCTGAAACGCACACTGGAAAACCGCGACAAATGCGTGCGTGAGAGCATGCGCAAGGTGATGCAGCTTTTCCCTGTGACCGAGGAGCACATCCTGCGCAACGCGAAAGGTTCCGCGTCGCTTTATTACGCGCACATTATGAATGCGCTGATCGACCTCGGCTACACCAATGAGATTTACGGAAAGCTCTTCAAAGAGCTGCTTGGCCCGCAGGGAAGCTGTTATGTGCGTCATGAATATCCCGACGTGTGGGAAGCTGCAAAACTCATCCGCAGCGCGGGCGGGATCTGCGTGGTGGCGCATCCGTCCTCCTACCGTTCGATCGAGCTTGCCGGGGAGCTTGCGCGGGAGGGCCTGTGCGACGGCCTGGAGCGGTTCCACCCGAACAACCGTCCGGAGGACGATGCCGCGCTCGACGCGCTCATTGAAACCTATCACCTGATCCCAACCGGCGGCACCGATTTCCATGGGGGCTTTACCTCGCGCCCAAACCCCATCGGCACCTGCCTGACCGAAAAAAATTCGCTCGAACGGATTTTTAAGCTGTCCAAGAGCCGTTAGCACGGCTGCAACATAGATTATGATGACGGAGGCTTTCTAATGGATCTGAAAGAAAAAGCGCTGCAAAAGCATTACGAATGGCAGGGGAAGATCGAAGTGGTTTCCCGCGCCCCGCTCAATACAAGGGAGGATCTTTCGCTGGCGTACACGCCGGGCGTTGCGCAGGCGAGCCTGGCGGTCGCGGAGGATGAGGACCTTTCCTACACACTCACCCGCCGCGGCAATATGGTGGCGGTCATCACCGACGGCACCGCCGTGCTTGGACTGGGTGATATTGGACCGGCGGCAGCCATGCCGGTTATGGAGGGAAAGTGCGCCCTGTTTAAGGCGTTTGCGGATGTGGATGCGTTCCCGATCTGTATCAACAGCAAAGATGTGGATACCATTGTAAACACCGTCAAGCTCATTGAGAAGAGCTTCGGCGGCATTAACCTGGAGGATATCGGCGCGCCGCGCTGCTTTGAGGTCGAACGCCGGCTCAAGGAGGAGTGTGACATCCCGGTATTCCATGACGATCAGCATGGCACGGCCATCATTGCGAGCGCCGCGATCATTAACGCGATCAAGGTCACCGGACGCGAGATGGGGAAACTGAAAATCGTTGTAAACGGCGCTGGCGCGGCTGGAATTTCCATTGCGAAGCTGCTTCTTAAAATGGGCTTTGGCGAGGTCACCATGTGCGATATCGGCGGCATCATCTATGAGGGCGCGGACTGGCTGACCGGTCCGCAGGCGGAAATGGCCAAGGTTACCAATCCCGCCAAACAGCAGGGTAAGCTGGCGGATGCGCTGGTTGGCGCGGATTTGTTTATCGGCGTTTCCCGTCCGGGCCTTGTGACCCGGGAGATGGTCGCCACCATGGCGAAGGACCCGATTATCTTTGCGATGGCCAATCCCACGCCAGAGATCATGCCGGACGAAGCAAAGGCCGGTGGAGCGGCTGTGGTTGGGACCGGACGAAGCGACTTCCCGAACCAGATCAACAATGTGCTCGCCTTTCCGGGCATCTTTAAGGGGGCCTTGGCGGTACGCGCGCGCGGCATCACCGAGGAGATGAAGGTTGCGGCCGCCAAGGCGATCGCCGCGATGGTTTCGGAAAGCGAGCTTTGCGCGGACTTTATCCTTCCGGACCCGCTCAACAAAAAGGTGGCCGATGCGGTTGCCAAAGCCGTGGCGGATGAAGCGGTGCGCACCGGGACCGCGCGCGTCAATCTGAAGAAGTAAAGGGAGAATCATCAGTTGGAAATCCATTACAAAACGAAAGGCGTCTGTTCACGGGAAATGAATATCGATGTGGAGGACGGCATTATCAGGGACATAGAAATCATCGGAGGCTGCAACGGAAATCTGCAGGGAATCTGCGCGCTGGTCAAGGGCCAGAAAGCGAAGGACGTGATTGAACTGTTAAAGGGCATCAAATGCGGGGGGAAAAGCACCTCTTGCCCGGATCAGCTTTCGATCGCGCTCACGCAGGCAATCGATCCCTGAATGGGGAATATCCGCCGGAAAGGAGGGAAAGACCGATGCCGGTATTTGACGACAGTGATATGAAGATTGTGCCGGACGACCCGTCCGAAGTGTTTGACACCGGGGAAGGCGCGGCCAACGCGTTCGCGCGGGAGAAGGCCAACGGGAATATGGAAAAGGCGAAATGTCTCGGGCAGGACTTCGCCGCCGAGATTACCGCGGGAGAAAAGGGGATCGTCTGGTTTGGCTGCGGGGAATATGACGACGAACTGACGATCGCGCAGCGGCAGGTGATGTTTGCCTATATTATAAACAAGGTCATCGAAGACATGGCACCCAATTCAATTGTGGCGCAGTCGGCGCTTTCCTCGTTTTATGAAACGGTGCAGTCGGCGCTTCCAGAGGTCTATGAGCGGATCACCGACTCGGCGGCCTTTTCAATGTATATCCTTTCGGACCGTGCCGCTCCGGACGATCCCTGTGCCATCGGACGGGTGTTCGCGCGGCTGTGCGGACATGGGAAAGAGGCTCTGTTTGAACGGTATGGATGTGAGCTGGCGGAATATTTTACGATGTATTGTACCCAGCTGCTCCTGCGGATTCATCTGATCCGCTAAAGTATGTACCCCAGAATGAACGTAAAAAGGGCCTGATTTGCTCAGGCCCTTTTTTTTCTGCTGTGGCGGTGCAGGGATTCCATGATTTTCTTTTTATAAAAAATGCCGAAGAAACCGATGGCGGCGGTGAGCAGGAAGGCAACCAGTGCGAGCTTCCAGTTGCCGCGGCTGACTGTTGCGCCCATCATGGTGGAAGTGATGATAGAAGGGATGCGTGCGAAGGTGGAGATGAATAGAAAATCAGCGGCTTTGATCCGGCTGACTCCGGCGAGATAGGTGAGCATGTCCTTTGGAGTGCCGGGTATGAGGAACAGGACAAAGGTGACAGCCTCGACTTTTTCGGTATTGCTCAGGAAATCAAACTCTTTGAGCTTGTCCTCTCCGAAAAGGCGGCGGATCAGCTTGTAGCCGAATCTGCGCACGGAAAAAAAGATGGTGGAAGAGGCCAGCAGCACGCCAAGCAGGCAGGTGGCAAGCCCGCCCCAGGTGCCATAGAGCACACCAGCAAGCAGTTCGACCGGTTCGCCAGGGATAAAAGCGACAATGATTTGCAGTATCTGGATGCATAGCGTAAAAAGCCAGCCGGCCATACCAAGCGAATGGATCCATTCCTGAAGCGCCTGCTGCGCGGCCGGATCTGATAGCTGTCTGAACCAGGGCATGAGCAGGAGTGTGCAGCCGCCGATCAAAAGGAAGCCGATACCGAATGCCAGCCCGAGCAAAAAAAATTGTTTTTTATTTTGTGAGGATTGATCTTTCATGTACATCTCTCTTTTGCTGATTTCATTTATACTATAGCATATTTTGGGCGGGATAGAGCCTGTTTTGAGCGAATATTTTAGGTTTTGCATTTTTTTCAGGAATCATGTAGAATAGAACTGGTAAATGTTTGGCATGGAGGTGGAAGCATGTATGACGTGTTTCGCGCGGGCGTTGAACCAGGCGGTTTGACAGCCGATTATGAAATAAAGATCCTGATCTGTTACATCCTGAAAAAGCTTGAGAAACCGATGCCGGTTTCCGCTTTGATTGAGGTTTTTGTGGCGGAAGGAATCGGGAATTATTTTGAGGTGGCCAGCGCCGCATCCGGACTTGTTCGAAGCGGACATATTGAAATCGTCTGCGCGGCGGAAGGGGAAAAATGCTATCAGGCCGCCAATCTGGGCGTGCGCACCGCGGAGATGTTTGAAAAGAATCTCCCGCTGAGTGTGCGGGAGAAATCCGTGCAGGCAGCGCAGCGTCATCTGCTCATGAAAGAACGGCGGGTGCATAATAAAACTGCTGTCCAAAAAGTGGAGGACGGATATCTTTTGACGCTGACGATCACCGATGTGGGCAGCGACCTGCTTTCCGTGACCATCCTGCTGCCTGATGAGGCGTGCTGCGGACAGGTGCAGGAACGTTTTCTGGAGGACCCAGTGGTGGTTTACAAAGGGATTGTGGCGCTGCTTACGGGCAGTTTTGAGAATATGGGTGCCCTTGTGGACGGCGAAAACAGGCCGCAAAAGGGGTAAAACTTGACAGAATCCTGAAAATCCGATACAATTAAGTTCTACGTAAAATCTGTATATTATCCGGATTTACGTGTGATTTGAATGGATTGGAGGGTTGTGTTTGCTAAAGAAGGTAATGCTGTACCTGATGATGCTGGAAACAGCCGTAAAGTTTCTGGCGCTGACATTTTTGTTTTCGACAGATTTTGAACGCCTTCCGGTTGCCGTTTATGTGTCAGCTGGAGTGACCGTTGCGGTCGGTATCATTTTAATCTGTAAAAATATTATCAAGTCTGTTACCAAGAAAGAATTGGCTGTCTATTATGGAACGATCTTGTGCTCAATTATCTTCAACTTGATCTATATGAAAGTATTCAGCCGCGCCGAGGTCAGTATGTTGGAGCTCGCGGTCATCGGAACCGTGATGGATATCCTGGTTGCCGCGGTCCTGGTTATTCTGACAATACGGGAAAGCAAATACGTCCGTGTGCATGTAAATTCAGAACATTCTTAAAACAAAAGCCCGCTTCAGCGGGCTTTTTTCATGGATAATCAACGTGTTTTTCTACATACTATCCGTGAGGTGATTTACATTGGAAAATTACGTGAACGGTCCGCAGATGCCGATGGGGCTTGGAATGGCCCTGGCCGAGAATATGCAGGCGATGCAGTATTTTGCAGCCCTTCCCGATCAGAAAAAGCAGGCGGTTATTGATCATACGCATCAGATCCAATCCAAACAGGAGATGCGTCAATTCGTCCAGGAGCTGCCGTCCGGCAGGCTGTTCTAAAGCCTGCCGGGAGTTTTGGCAATGGAAGCGCTGGGAATATTTTGGCAGAAAAAATTGAAAAAAGACTTGATTTTTATCTTCCAGTGTTATATAATAACATGGTGTCAAGAAACAGACAACAAAATATGGAGATGTCGCCTAGCTTGGTCGAGGGCGCACGACTGGAAATCGTGTAGGGGTCAAAAGCTCCTCGAGAGTTCGAATCTCTCCATCTCCGCCAAAACAGTCTCTGAGGATAACGCCTTGGAGACTGTTTTTTTATGCGACAAAACAGCTTGAAATGGGAGTTTGAGAGGATTGGGAAAGTTGTTTTTGCTGTGTAGTATTGGGCGGTATTGAGTAAAGATGAGTAGCATTTTATACACAGAAAATACACAGTAAGCAAACGCTAACACAAAGACTTGACACTGCATCATCCAGTTCCCCCAGTCACATATCCATTCATAAATTCCGCCTCATGATATCGTTTGCGGTCATACGAATATTTAGGACAACTCACAATCTTTCAATATTTGTTTCACGTTTGCGATATATCCTATATAGTAGCATGTTAATATATGGTAAGCTTACATCACCCGATGCCCCGGGTAATAATTCGTCTCCCTGCAAAGATACCCGCCGTGTGCGGGCATTTTTGCATAAAGAAGGCCGCCTCGGGTGGAGGCAGATGAACTCAGAAATTTAAGAAAATTTCAAAATATTATTGTAAATTGGGTTTTGTATGTTATAATGAAAGCACAAAAGATGTTTTAAAATTTCGACACAGTATGCACTTATTTGGTGATATCATCAGATGGGTGATATTAATGAAAAACAAAGAAAAGGAGGATAAGTTAATGGCCGTGTTATCTAAACCAATCAATCTATCATTTGAGTTAGATCCTAAAAAGGCAAAGAAATTTCTGGAAGATACAGATAGAAGCGCCTTAAAAAGAGCTCTTGACCGTTCCTCCCAGAAAGAAATCTGGAACAAAAGCAAATCCCAAAAGTAAGGATGTTGTCTTTGTACGGCGTTGAGATTCAATTTGAATTCTTCAAACTATCCTCTAGTAACGGATCGTTATTAGAGGATTTTGATTGTGGAAATTCTGCAATTAACGAATTTTTTCATAAAGAATGCCGAGAAGACAGCGGAAGTGTTACGTATCTGGCCGTAGACAGATCATCTGGAAAAATCGTTGGTGTTGCGTGCTTGGCTTGCTCCGGCATTCTACATGTAATTGGTCAGTATCGGAATACGATTCCTGCAATTTCAATAAAGTATTTCGCTATAAAGTCTGATTTTCATAAAATGAAACATTATCCAGAAGAAGATCATTTTTACTTTAGCGATCAGGTTTTATGTGATTTAATTCGAATATGTTACAATATCAGCGAAAACACGATTGGAGCTGAATACATAATTTTGTATGCCGTTCCTGACGCAGTTAAATTCTACACTCGGAATGGATTTAAAGAATTTTCAGAATTTATGGTCCCTGATAATACAAGATTTCTTAATGAATGTATCCCTATGTATATGAGATTGTAATAGGCGGAGCAGGAATAACCTGCCCCGCCCTTTTCATTTCACAAGTCCTGTCAGCACTGCCACCAGCCCCCCGGCAAGCGCGGAAACGACGGTTGTAAAGATTGTCCTCGTCATGCTGTTCCAGCGTTCCCCCGGCTGCTTTTCCAGCGCTGTGAGCCTGTCCCCCTGCTTCATCTGTTCCGACGCCATCCGTTCCATGTTCGCCGCCAGCAGCTTCACCGAGGTTGTCAGCTCCTGCAAGGTGTCCGCCCGCTTTTCAAGGTCGTCTATCCGATGGGAATTAGACTTTCCCCGCTGGTCTACTTCGGCCAGTCTTACGGCTAAATCATCCATCCTGTTACCCCCTGTATTTGCTGATCACCGCCTGTATATCGGCCACCAGTCCGTCATATTTCGTTTGCAAAGCGTCCCGCTCGGCTTTCATGGATTCGTATAATGCCGCATAGTCCGGCCCGTCCTGCGGCATCTCCGGGACCTCGACATCATCAGGATTGTACCAGCCTCCAGAATATCCCTTGATGGTCTGGCCCTCTCCCACAAACCACACGTCGTCCGGGTCTATCGTGCTGTCCGCCAATCCTCCCGCGCGTTTGTATTCCGCCAGCGTGTTGATGATCCGGTTGTTGGCCGTTACCGATACCCCATAGGCCAGCGTCGGGAATTTGGTATCTGTGTCAAACTCAATATGCAGGTGTGGGCCGGTCGTGTTCGCACCGGTGTTGCCATACTGCGCGATAACCTGTCCGCGTTTGACTTTATCCCCAGCCCTGACCTGCACTTTTGCGTGGTGATAGGTTCGAGCTACCAGATCGCATACCTTGCCATTATTGCAGAGCACATCCCGGTAGATGATAACCGTCACAAGCCCCAGACGCGAGAGTTTGCCGGCGGTGGTCGGTCCGTCCTGACCGGATGCAACCACTTCGCCGTCGCCCAGCGCAAGCACATCATGAGTGTTCGGGTCATAGCAGTCCACTCCGTAGTGGTTAAATTTGTGGTAGGCGTAATAATCCGGGTGCTTGTATCCCGCTGTGACAAGCAGCGTTTTAAACGGGAGTGTAAGACGCTGACTCATTTGACCACCCTGTCCTTGTACGGCTGCACATACCCCATTGCGCGGTTACTGTCGCTCACGCCTGCGGTTGTCGGGTCGGTCAGGGCGTTGAACACGCTCACGAGCACCGCCACCACCACGACGGGATTCTGCACGGCCTGAACAAAGATCCCGCCCAGCGCCGCCCAGGAGGTCATGTCCTCCCACGCAAGGCCGAAATATGCAAGGATCGGCAGGACAACGGCACATGCCATCTGCGCCCACCAGAGCGGGTTTTTAATGCGTACTTCCCAATTGATTTTCATTATGTAATCCTCCTAAATAAAATACCGCCAGTCCTTTTCAGACTGACGGTTCTTGACATCTTTCCCGGCTCGGCTTATAATGGAGATACAAAGAGGCGCTGTCAGCAGACGGTTAGCCCCTAAATGTTTACGGAAAAATAACCGCTACATGTAGGAGTGTGGGCGGTTATTTTCTTTTGCTCTGAAACAGAGCAACGATGCCGATTATCACCAGACAAAACTGGAACAGTTCTGAATATGTAATCATCTGCATCACCTCCTCCCACGAGGGATGGAGGGCTAACCGCCTGCCGTCTTCAACAGCGCCTATGCGTATTCTACCACATCCGCGCCGCTCTTTCAATCGTCAGCCTTATTCGATTTTCAAAGGTTATTCCGTCTGTTCCGTCCAGCCATACACACCCGGTTCCCACACGTTTGCGTCAAGGTCGCTAATCCAGTGCTTGCCGTTGTGGGATACCTTTGCGCCCTTTGCATAAGCGTCTGTACTGCCCTGCGGCTGCCTCCATTCCGGCCACTCGATTGCAGGATCGTCGATCCGTACCCACAAGGATGGGGAAGCGTCCGGTGTCCAGCTCTCTTGACTGGTGTGCGCGGTCAGGCACTTATACAGCAGATCCCCGTACCGCACCCGGTCGCCCACGGCATAGGCGACGCTTTCGGCGCTCCAGCGGTCAAACAGCTCCGGCGCAAGGATTGCCTTTTCGTCGGTGGTGCCGGATGCTGCCGCCCGATAATTTGCCATCTTTACCCGCGCTCTGTCCTCATACATGCCCATATCATTCGCCTCCCTCATAGATGTTGATAGCCGCCAGCATGTCCGCCGTTTCAGGGTCAACCGCTCCCGCCCGGATCGCGTTGGCCTGCTCCTGCGTAAACCAGCTCAATTGCGTAACCAGATTGTGCGTCTCGTTAAAACTGCCCGGCTCGGCCCCGGTGCCGTCAAGCTGCGCGTCGGTGATACCACCACTCGCGTACAGCGCGGCAATTGTGTCATAGGTATATGTCCTCATTGGTTCTGCACCTCCATCAATTGCAAGTCTCGGTCGGTGATCTCCTTTTCTGCGGCCATTAGCGCGAGGTCTGCGTCTGTGATCTGCTGCTCGGCCTCTGTCGCCTTAGCCTGATAATACGCCGGATTGTCCCCGGTGCTGCGGCTGCGCAAACGGATTTTGGCCCACGTCCTGCCGTC
>NZ_QSBX01000050.1:0-10016 GCF_003465835.1 Anaerotruncus sp. AF02-27
TGCAACATTTTCTTTCGTCAAGCCCGCTTTGGAGCTTGACTTTTTATTTGCAGGCTTAAAAAAGAATCCCATGATTAAGGTTATCACCTGTGTATGTAAAAGTTGCGGACACACGTTCGAGCTTTCCTTAACCGTGTAGAGAGCAAAGTACATAGTACATGAGCCGATTAACTGTCGCAATGACGGTTGATCGGCTCTTTTTGTTTTTGATCCGAATATGGGACGGCCCGGCATAGAAAAAGCTGGGAGGGGTGGGAAGTGGGATATATGCCGCAAAGGGTGCACGAGCCGGATGCGGTACATTGAACGTGTTGCAGAAACTTGCGAAGCCTGCGACCCGCCTAAAGGGAGTCACCAACGGGCGTAAAACAGTGGGGTAACCGTGCGAACCGGTACGAACAAAACCAGCCGTGAGGTTTCAAAAGGCGGGTGCCTGCATCGGCCTTGTTTTTAGGAGCGGCATTTAGACATAACCGTGTGGCGGAATAGGTAGACGCTAAACGTAAAACTGCAAGACCAAGCGCTGGTTATGAGCGGTAATGGGTTCCACCGCCAAACGACGGAACAGCCCGACTGAAAATTGGTCATGGTAAGGGCCAGAATCCTGCTATGCCGGTTGCGCTATGAAGTCATGGACGATCCGAAATGCAGTTATGCAGGGTGCAAATCCCTGCCACGGTTAAACATCCTGTCCAATCGAAGGCTTGCGTGCCACGCGGGGTATTCGTAGGTTGGATGGGGTAAAGACCGCCGGAGAACGCGAGGTGCTATGCGCAGCACGGAAACGTGTGGAAGTCGCGCCGGGGTTAAAGTACCCAATGAACCGTATACTCCCAGCCAGTATGCGGGGAGGGCCACACAAGGTTGTGCGTGATCCTGTGCTGGAGTTAAAACGCAAAAGGAGAGCTCCTGCCTGAGTGGAGACCTAAAAAAGCGGAGAGCCTCTGCCGTATAGTGAGGCGAGTTAACTCTCCCGCGCCGAGGCCAACCCAACAATCCGGGTAATGCGTGTAGACGCGGGATATATACAAAGCCGGGGCAATTCCCGGCGACACGAAAGCAAAGAATCGGCGGAACCTGTGCAGAGGCGCAGAAGCCGCGCCCATGTTTGATTCATGGGGCTTTCGCCAGAATAGCGGATTCTGTCTACGGACGAATGCGGGATGAAAACCCCCGCGCTGGGTAATTCCCGGCAAAAAAATGAATTGGGCGGCAGACGTGTCGCTGGGGGCATGGAGGAGGGCGTCCATGTGCGCTGTGTTTTTTACAAGGTGGGCGGGCACGGCATTTAAATCTTTAGGAGATGGGATGAATGAAAAAGAAAGACGCTGTACTGCTGACAGTGCCCGGCCCGTCCTTTGAAATTGCTCCCCAAAAATCCGAGGCGTTTTTTGCGGACAGCGACCGCAGCGCAGTTAAGAGATGTTTGGACAGAGCAAACACAACGAGAAACAGTGGATCTATCGAGACACGCGGGGAACAGTAGCCCAGCAGCACAAATGAGCGCGGTAGCGTTTGTGTTGTGCCGTAGCTCGTACCTACGGCCCCGCTCCACCCGCATACATTTGCAGCCTCCTTTCACCCGCTGGCATACCGGGTAAAGTATGCCCTAACTCCTAAAATAAGGAGCGGAAAAAATGAAGTTCGGACTGGAAACACTGGAACAAGAGCGGGTGCGTATCTTACGCGAGCGCATAGAGCTGCACGAACGGCTAATCCACAAGACCGGGAAGAAGCGCAGGGAGGCAAAAGCGGAGTTGGAGGATCTTAATGCACAGTATGAGGCGATATGTAGGGAGATAAGTCTATTGAAGGGGTGATTTTGTGGGAGAAAAAAAGAATAGCGCCATGAAAATAACCCCAAATCAAGAACGGTTTATAGAGCTGCTCATAGAGGGAAAAAGCCAGCGCGAAGCATATAGAACGGCTTACCCGAATTGTAAAAGCAGTGACAAGACGGTGGACGAAACCGCAAGTAAGCTGCTCGCGCAACCCAAGGTATACGCAAGGTATGAAGAATTGCGATCCAGGCTGGTACAAGAGGCGGAGGACGAATGTATTGTGACAGCCAAGGACGTGCTGCGGGAACTGGCGGCGGTGGCAATGGCAAATGGATCTGATTTTGCGCAGGTGATTGAACGGGAGTATTTAACCGATGTGATAGGCGATGACGGAGAAACACATCAGGAGGTACGAGCCTATAAGACAGTTGAGGTGTTCGAGACAAAAAACATCCCAGAAGAACGTCGGGCCGCTATTGCCGGATATGAACAAACCAGAGAGGGGCTAAAAGTTAAGACCCATGATAAGGTCAAGGCGTTGGAGCTGCTGGGGCGGTACTTTAAGTTGTTCACTGATAAGACCGAGCTTTCCGGGAAAGACGGAGGAGATATTAAAATCGCCCTGTCGGATGAGGTGAAGGATTATGCCGGTTAAGCTGATCGAGCCGCCCAACGATAAGCAAAAAGAATTCTTCCTTGCCCGTAGCCGCTTTGTGGCCTATGGTGGATCGCGCGGAGGCGGCAAATCCTGGGCCACACGCAAAAAAGCAATCCTCATGGCGGTAAACTATCCGGGCATCCGCATGCTGCTCTTGCGGCGGACCTTCCCGGAGCTGAGGGAAAACCACATTCTGCCGCTCATGACCGACCTTGCAGGGATCGCGCAGTATAAAGAGAGCGAAAAGGCGTTCATCTTCCCCAACGGTTCCCGTTTGCGGTTTGGCTACTGCGACGGCGAAGCGGATGTGCTGCAATACCAGGGACAGGAATTTGACGTTATCTTCATCGACGAAGCGACGCAGTTCACCAAGTTCCAATACGACACCCTGACGGCCTGCCTGCGCGGTGCAAACCCTTTCCCGAAGCGGATGTATCTCACCTGCAATCCGGGCGGCGTAGGGCATGAATGGGTCAAACGCCTGTTTATCACCAAACGGTACGAAAACGGCGAGAACCCGGAGGATTACACCTTTATTGCGGCAAGAGTATACGACAATAAGGCCCTCATCGAGCAGGACACCGGCTATGTGAGGATGCTGGAGAACTTGCCGGAGGATCTCAGACGCGCATGGCTGGATGGCGACTGGAATGTCTTTGCCGGGCAGTATTTCAGCGAGTGGAGCGAGAAAACACACGTCATGGAGCCTTTCCCGATCCCGGCACACTGGCGGCGGTACTTCGCAATGGACTACGGGCTGGATATGCTGGCGGGATACTGGATCGCGGTGGATACAACCGGGCGGGCCTATGTATACCGTGAAATATACGAATCCGGCCTGATTATCTCTGAGGCGGCGAAGAAAATCATGGCCGCCACGAATGAAAAGATCGATACCTATCTCGCGCCGCCCGACCTGTGGAACAGGCGGCAGGACACAGGAAAGAGCGTTGCGGATATTTTTGCGGAATACGGAATCTATCTTGTAAAGGCCAAGAATGACCGCGTACAGGGCTGGTACAACCTGAAAGAGTGGTTAAAGCCAACCATAGACGAAACCGGGGCAGAGGCCGCAAACCTTCGGGTATTCCACAACTGTGAACACCTGATAGAATCGATACCAGCCTTGCAGTTTGACAAAAAGAACCCGAACGACTGCGCGAACGAGCCGCACGAATTCACCCACGGGCCGGATGCGATCCGGTACTTTGTCGCGGGAAGGCCAATTCCTACTTTAATTCCAGCAACAAAGGACGAGGACGCGCCGCCCGAGTACGAAGAGCAGATAGACGAATTCTTAGGATTTGGAGGGTAATATGCTGCATTGGTTTAGAGAGTTCCGGGAGCTGAAAGAACGGGTTGACCGGCTGGAAGAAAAGCCGCCGGTAAAAACGGGCAAGCCCACGAAGGAAGAACAGCTCATGAACATGTGGGAGTACGACGGCAGGCCGCAGGAGGGAGCACATGAAGATTAAGACGGAGCCGCAGGAAATATGGGCGGAGTATGAAAAGGCCGTATCCTACAATCAGGAAATCAACCTGTATGAGACGGTGCGGCAGAATGAGGATTTCTTCATCGGGAACCAGTGGAAAGGTGTAAATGCTCCTGACCTGGACAAGCCGGTTATCAATATCTTAAAGCGCGTGGTCAGTTACTTTATTGCAACCATCGTGTCGGATGATGTTGCGGCGCAGGTGTCTTTATTCTCCGGTACGGCAGATGAGAAAACCGACATTGCGCTGAAAATTATTTCCTCCAGTTTAGATGAGATCAAGGAACTGGCAAAGCTCAACTCGAAAAACCGTGACGCGATCCGCAACGCAGCCGTAGACGGCGACGCTTGCATGTATTTTTACTTCGATGCGGGCGAACAGCTCGGGGATATGGCAATGGGACGCATTGAGGCGGAGGAAATCGACAACACGAACATCCTGTTCGGTAATCCGCAGCTCTGCGACGTGCAGAAGCAGCCCTATATCATGCTGGTAATGCGCAAGA
Source organism: Anaerotruncus sp. AF02-27 (assembly GCF_003465835.1). Lineage (NCBI taxonomy): Bacteria > Bacillati > Bacillota > Clostridia > Eubacteriales > Oscillospiraceae > Anaerotruncus > Anaerotruncus sp. AF02-27. The sequence continues at coordinate 4,439 of NZ_QSBX01000050.1, forward strand.
CGGTAGAATCCGTCAAGGAGGAAGCCAAAGCAAATGGCGTGAGCAAGGACAATATCGAGCAGATTCTCGCGGACGACGACCCGAACGGAATAAACCGCGAGAACGAGACAGGAAAGGTCACGGTGCTTATCAAGTTCTGGAAGCAGGACAACACCGTATGGTGGACAAAGGCCACACAAAACGTTGTCATAAAGAAACCGGTTAATACCGGGTATAAGCTCTATCCCATCACCTATTTTTCTTGGGACAAGATCAAGAACTGTTACCACGGGCAAAGCTGCATCACTGGACTAATCCCGAACCAGATTTTCATAAACAAGCTCTTTGCTATGAGCATGGAGCATGTCAAGAAGATGGCATTCCCAAAGATTGCTTATAACCGGCAGATGATTCCGACAGGATGGTCAAACAAAGTCGGGCAGGCAATCCCGGTCGAAGGAAACCCAAACGAGGCGGTATCAAGGGAGATCGGCGGCGCGGACATGTCAAGCCAGGTGGTCATGCTGATTGAAAAGATCATCGACTATACGCGGGACACAATGGGTGCGTCTGACGCGGCGCTGGGAAACATCAGGCCTGACAACACGAGCGCGATTATCGCGGTGCAAAAGTCCTCACAAGTGCCTTTGGAGCTGCAAAGGATGGCCTTCTATCAGTTTGTAGAGGATTATTACCGGATCTTTCTGGACATGATGCGGGTCAACTACGGCGTGCGGCAGGTAAATTTCAGCGATGCGAACGGAGACGCGCAGACGGCGATTTTTGATTTCTCACAGCTTAACGATTTGTTCTTAAAGCTCAATGTGGATGTAGGCGCGTCGTCATACTGGTCGGAGCTGGCGCAGGTATCGACCATTGACAACCTTTTCTCGCAGGGAATCATCCAGGACGCGGTATTATATCTGGAATCCATCCCTGATGGGTATATCAAAAACAAGCAGAAACTCATTTCCGAGCTTAAGGGAAGGGAGGCCATGCAGAATGGATTTTTGCCCGAAATGCCATATAGCGACAGACCCGAAGCAGGTGGCGGACAAGCTGGTATTCCAATGCCGCAACCCCCAATGTGAGCTGTACGGGAAAGTAGTCGGAGAACAGGAGGCGGAGGAATCCGCTGACTGAACAGATAGAAACATCAGCCGCCGAAGCGGGGACACCAACCGTAAAGCGGCGCATGACCGGGGACACCAACCGGAAGGAGATTATTTATGAACGAAGAGATCATGGAAGCGATGGAAGAAACCAATCCATCTGAGTTGGACGATATTTTTGAAGAAGCTGAACCGGCAGAGGAAGAAACCAATCCAGAGCCGGAAAATCCGCAGCAGGAGGAACCGGAACAACCGGTTTACACCCTGAAACATTTAGGCCAGGAAGTGCAGATGGGGCTTGACGACCTCATTATGAATGCGCAGAAGGGCCTTGACTATGACCATGTACGGCAGGAATACGACCGGATGCGAAACGCACCGGAATTTCAGATCCTCGACCGCTACGCACAGCAGGCGGGCATGACCCGCGAACAGTATGTGCAGGAACTCATGCGCCAGGAACAGGAGGCCCGCGTGCAGCAGGAAGTGGGCCGGGGTGTGCCGGAGGATGTCGCAAGGCGGCTATTGCAGCTCGAGCAGGACAAACGGCAGCGGGAGGCAATGGAGGCGCAGCAGCGCAGACAGCAGGAGCAGAGGCAGGCCTTTGTTGAGCTTGCGCGGGAGTATCCCGGTATCAAGGAGTTCCCGCCTGAGGTCATCCAAGCCGTTGCAAAAGGTGAAAAGCCGCTATCGGCGTACCGCGCATGGGAAAATAAACAGCTTCGTCAGAAAATCGCCATGTTTGAGCAGAACCAGAAGAACAAAGAGACTTCACCGGGAAGCGCAACAGGCGAACTTTCAGAAGATGACCCTGACGGGTTTATGGACGCTTTTTCGAGCGTATTTAGATAAGCCCTTTGCTTTCCGGTAAAACGGAAAGGACGAATTAATATGGCAATCAATCTACATACCAAGTATTCCTCTAAGATCGCTACCGTCTTTAAAAGTGAATCCCTCATTGATGGAAAACTGAACGACGAATACAGCTTTTCGGGCGTTCGCACCGTCAAGATCAGCACCCCGCAGACCGTCCCGCTTGTGGACTACACCCGCAGCGGAACCAGCCGGTACGGCACCCCCACCGAGATCCAGGACACCGTGCAGGAAATGACCATGACGCAGGATAAATCCTTCTCGCTGACGGTCGATAAGGGCAATAACAAGGATCAGCAGGGCATCAAGGCGGCGGGCCGGATGCTGGGGCTTGAAATCAAGGAACAGGTTGTCCCGATGAAGGACAAATACACCTTTGAACGGCTGGCGCAGCTCGCGGGCAAGATCGTCGGAAACGGGACGGCGCTTTCCAAATCGAACGTTTGCGACCGGATTTCCGACGCGGTACAGTATCTCGACGACAAGGAGGTCCCGCAGGATGGGCGCACCCTCTACATGCCGGTCGAAACTTACAAGTATCTGAAACACTCGGATGAGTTTCTCGCAGTTGACAAGCTCGCGGAGAAGGCGCTTGCAAAGGGTGTTGTGGGCGAATACGACAACATGAAGGTCGTGAAAGTCCCGGCAGGCAGATGGCCCGCGAACGTGAACTTCATGATCGTTTACAAGAACTCCGCGACTGCCCCGGCGAAGATCGCGGAAACCAAACTCCACCAGGACCCGCCCGGAATCTCCGGCAACCTGATGGAAGGCCGCTTCTACTATGACGTGTTCGTGATCGGCGCAAAGGCGGATGGCATCTATGTGGAGGTCAACACTGCTTCGAGCGCGGGCACTGTGCTTGCAGCCCCGACCATTGCGGCGGCGACCGGCGCGATCACTCCGCCTTCCGGCGCGACCGTAAAATTCACCACCGACGGCACCGACCCGCGCTACAGCGAGACCGCAAAAATCGGAACTGCAGCGGGCACAGGCGCTGGAACCGTTGTAAAGGCTTATGCCTACAAAGACGGCGCGTATCCTTCCGAGGTTGCGACCGTCACCTTAACAGCTTAATCACAGGCGCACCGGGAAACCAACGGGGCGGGGATATGCGTCCCCGTCCCGTTTTTTAAAGGAGTGAGCACATGACCGCAGAGGATGTATATAAGGCGGCATTGGCCCTGATTTTTGAGGATGAACAGACGGCGGGGGACTATAAAACATTCTCCCCCGCGTTAATCAATCTGCTTTTGCCAGGGCTTTTCAGCGTGAACAATTCCATTCGTGAGGTGCGCGGGAAGGAACCGCTCACAGAACTGCCGAGGGTCAGCGCATTCACCGATGAAATCCCTTATGAGGATGATCTTGTAATCGGGGCAATGCCCTACGGGCTGGCGGAAAAACTGGTCTATGACGATATGGACATGGATAAGGTCGGATACTTCAACAGCCAGTACGTGAATGCTGTAAACGCTTTAACACAGGTGAAACCACAAGACATAGAGGATGTGTACGCATGAAGCCGGTACGGATTGCAGGCGGATCTCCAAAGATCTATTTAACGAAATACACAAAGCTCAAAGGCGTGGATATGTCCACCGACCCGTCGCAGATCGGGGAGGACAAAAGCCCGTGGTGCCCAAATCTTATAAGCGACAACGGAGGGAACCCAGAAAAGCGGCTGGGGTGGCGGACGCTCTTTCAGCTTGAAGCGCCGGTAAATGGCCTTTGGTGCGTAAAGCTGAAGCAACAGCTCTATTATTTTGCGCATGGGGCCTCCAAGCTCTACCTGTGGAAGCCGGGAGAAAACCCGCAGGTGATCCGGGAGAACATCCATAACGCAAAATCTACCGCTTTTACAATGGCAGGGAAGATGTGGTTCCTCACCGGCGCGGAATATCTGGTTTACGGGGAATTCGACAACCCGGATTATGTAAAGCCCGCAGAAGGGGAAACAACCGACGTGCCGGAAAAAACCATGCAGCTCAAAGACGTGGTGGACGTGGCATTTGTCCCAACCACGGTAATTGGGCGTGCCCCTACGGGCGGCGGCGTGCCTTACGAGGCGATCAACCTGCTTTCCGGCAAACAGATCAACCGCTTTCTAACAACCTCGGAAAAGACCTATCAGCTTTCGGCTACGGACATTAAGAGCGTGGACGAAGTGAAGCTAAATGAGGTTAAGAAAACCGAAACTACAGACTACACAGTAGACCTTAAAAAAGGCACAATCACCTTCAAGGCGACCATGCCAAGCCCGCTGGTGGATGGTGCGGACAACCTCTATGTGACCTTCACAAAAGAGTACAAGGACTATGCCGACCGAGTGAAGAAGTGCACCATAGCGGCGGGATACGGCGTGGGAACGAACGACCGGGTGTTTATTTCCGGCAATCCCGATATGCGCAATACCGACTGGTACAGCGGTCTCAACGACCCTTCTTACTTTGGTGACACTACCTACGCGAACGTAGGCGGCGAAAGCACCGCGATTATGGGATATCTCCGGCTGGGTGAATATCTGGCGGTGGTCAAAGAGGAAAACCAGCAGGACAGCACCGTCTATATGCGCTCTGCGCAGCTCGATTCCAACGGCGGCGTACAGTTTCCGCTTAAACAGGGGGTTGCGGGTGTTGGGGCAATCGCAAGAGGCTGTTTTGCAACCCTGAAAGACGAACCGTTATTCCTTGCCCGTACAGGCGTATACGCGGTCACTTCGAATCTCATCACCTACGAACGGACGCTAAAAAACCGCAGTTACTTTGTAGACGCTGTGCTGAGAAAGGAACCGGACCTGCAAAACGCGGTGGCAACTGAATGGAATGGCTATTATGTGCTGGTGGTGAATGGGAATGCCTATCTTTTGGATGCGAACAGCAGAAAGGAGCAGGTCAACCAGTACACGGGGGATTATGCGTATCGGTGCTATCACTGGACGAACATCCCGGCGGTGGTGATTATGGAACACGACGGGGAACTGTTCTTCGGGACGAACGACGGGAGAATCTGCAAATTCAACACCGACATTGAACTTATGACCCGGTATAACGATGACAACGCGCCGGTGGTAGCTGAATGGGCAACCAAGTTTGACGACGACGGGGATTTCACCGTCAGAAAGACGATGGTCAAAAAGGGCAGCGGCGTTCTCATCAAGCCCAGCAAGCGTTCTTCCGTCAAGGTCACAGCGCGAACCGAAAAGGATTTCGGGCGGGAGATCAAGTATGCCACAATGGATATTTTCGATTGGGACGAGATCGACTTTAACCGCTTTACCTTCAACACCATCGACACCCCGCAGGTGGTGCCATTCAACACGAAGATCAAAAAGTATATCATGCTGCAAATCATCGTGCGAAACGACGCTTTGAGCGAAGGATTCGGGATCTATGGCATTGAAAAGCGGTACACCATTGGGAATTACGTGAAATAGAGGTGAGATTTTGAGCGCGTTAACGGATTTGAAATTTACGGATGCTGATTTCGAGAATCAGAACGTGAAGGCATTACCGGATACAATTAATAATCAGGCCGCGTGGCTGAAAGCCCGCTTTGACAACGTGGCGGAAAACGTCATTGCCAAGGGCAAGATAAACGACTTGATAACCCTG
>NZ_QSBX01000051.1:0-8461 GCF_003465835.1 Anaerotruncus sp. AF02-27
AATGGTAATTTACAATAAGGATAAAGGGAGCGCGCACCCTCAAGAAAGGAGGTTACACCCCATGAAGAAACAGCCGGACAAGGGAAAAATCACAGCCCTGTACGAGCGTCTTTCCCATGACGATGAGCGAGCCGGGGAAAGCGTGTCGATAGAAAACCAAAAGCGCATTTTGGAGGACTACGCCCAAAAGAACGGCTTTACGAATATCCGGCACTTCACCGATGACGGAGTGCGGGGAACGACTTTCAAGCGTCCGGGGCTGGACGCTATGCTGGAAGAAATCCGGGCGGGAAATGTGGCTACGGTCATTATCAAAGACCAAAGCAGGATTGGCCGTGATGTTGTCGAAGTGGGGCTTTTGAAGCGCACCTTTGACGAGTACCATGTACGCTTTATTGCGGCAAATGACAACCTTGATACCGCCAACGGCTTTGATATAATGTCCATTTTCCGAGATGTGATAAACGAGTGGTATGTTGCCGACACCAGCCGGAAAATCAAGACCGTTTTCAAGTCGAGAATGGAAAAGGGCTTGCGCTGCTCCGGCAGCGTCAGCTATGGCTACCTTGCGTCCAAGGAGAACAAGGGCGAATGGGTAATCGACGAGGAAGCCGCCGCCGTTGTGCGCCGTATCTTCCACAGCGTTGTTGCCGGGGAGAGTATCGCCAGCATAGCAAGGGCACTCCGCGCCGAGAAAATCCCTATCCCGTCCGAGCATTGGAAGCGGATAGGCGCACCCGTCCGGTCGGCGAAGTACACAGACCCCTACGCATGGTCAACAACAACTATCAGCTATATCCTCAAACGCCCGGAGTACACAGGGCGCAAGGTTTTAGGGAAAACCGTCTGCGAGAACTACAAGACCAAAAGCACCCGCAAGACCGCGCCGGAGGAACAGTATATTTTTGACGGGGAAATCCCCGCCATTGTGGACGAGGAAACATGGAACACCGTCCAGCGGCTTATGGGAACAAAACGCCGCGCCCCCAAGCGGCAGAACACCCCAAACCGCTTGACCGGGCTTCTCTACTGCGCCGACTGCGGCGCGAAGCTGACCCACCGCAGCAGCCTTGTGCAAGGCAAGTATCTGGACGACGCTTTTGTGTGTTCCAGCTACCGCCAGCTTACCCGCGACTGCACCATGCACTATATCCCCACCGCGAAAATGGAAGCCGCCATTCTTGCCGCAATCCAGCGCGTGAGCTGGTATGTACGGCACAATGAAGCGGAGTTTATCGAGCGTGTGCGGAAAGCCACCGACCAGCACCAAGAAAATGCCGTCAAGGAGTACCGGCAGAAAGTGAGCAAGGCGCAGCGGCGGTATAAGGAGCTGGACGGGCTTGTAAAAAAGCTGTACGAGGGAAACGCCACAGGCAAGATACCCGATAAGCACTTTACCCGTCTGCTTGCCGAATATGACGTGGAACAGACCGGGCTGGAAGCCGCTATCGCACAATGGCAGGAAGCAATCGAGAGCTGGAACGCCGACAGGCTGAAAACAGATAAGTTTATCGAGCTTGTGAGCCGCTACACCGACTTTTCCGAATTGACAACGCCCATGCTCAACGAGTTTATCGAGAAAGTGGTTGTCCATGAGGGCGAGGGGCGCGGGAACAGCCGCCGCCAGCGGATAGATATTTACCTCAACTTCATCGGCGCGTTTGAAGTCCCCGCCCATATCGTTACCCCAATGGAAGCCGAGGAACAACGCCGCCAGCAGGAGGAACAGGCGGCAAAGGAAGCCCGTTCACAGGAGCTTGCCAAAGCGCGGGAGGAAAAGCGCAAGGCAGAGAAGCGGGAGTTTACCGCGAGGAAGAAAGCGGGCTTGCTGACCCCGGAGGAACAGGCGGCAGACGAAGCGCGGTTAGCCCATAACCGGGCATGGCAAAAGGAATGGCGGAAGAAACGGAAAGCCGCCGAGCCGCCCAAGCCCCCGAAGCCGAAATCCTTAAAGGAGCTTGCCGCGCTGCAAAAGGCCGGAGCCGACCTCACGCCGGAGGAAGCAGAACGCCTTGCCGCTTACCGCGAGAGGAAAAACCGCCAGCACAAGGCATGGTATGAACGGCAGAAAGCAGCGCAGCCGCCCAAGCCCCGGACGCTCAAAGAGCTTGCCGCCGCGCAAGTCGCGGGACAGCCCCTCACGCCAGAGGAAACAGAACGCCTTGAAGCCAGCCGGAGCCGGAAGAAGAACGCCTACCAAGAACTGAAAGCCCAAGCGGAAACCGACCCCGCCGCAGCCGCCGAGCTTGCAAGGCGGCGGGCTTACCACTCGGAAGCCACCAAGAAATCCCGCCAGAAGATGTACGAGGAAGCCGCAGCCGGAAACCCCGCAGCCCAAGCCCGGTATGAGAACTTCCTTGCTGCAAGGCGGGAGAACTACCACAGGAAGAAGCACGACGAGAAAGGAGAACAAATCGCATGAGAAGATTGATTGATAACGGGAACCGCCCCATTACCCCAAAGCCCCATATCGGCCACTACGGGCGGCTGCGGAAAGCCTATCTGGAACAATACCGCCACCGCCTTTATACCGCCCTTGTAGCCAGCGAGAAGCTATACCCCCACCTTGCGGAAACAGACCGGGCGGCGCGGGATATGCTGGACTACCTCATGCCCCGCCTTGCCAGAGAAGCGGGAGCCACCGAAGCCCTCAAAGCCGCCGACCCGATGAAATGGGTAGGTTTGATGAACAACTGCAAGGCGATAGCCGAGGAAATCGTAATGCATGAGTTAATCTATGTTTAACGGTCAAGAGCCGGAAAAATCGGAAATCTTGCGATAACAGCCGCCCTGACGAACCATTCCCCGTCCGGGCGGTTTTTATCGTCAAAAACGCCGTTTTCTCCAAGTCAAGAGCCGGAGAAAACACCCGAAAAATGCCCCTATTGCATAACAGGGGCGCAGAAAGGAGAGCTTATGAGAACAGGGCTTACCAAGCGGGAAAAGACCACCGACATTTGGTTTGACGAGAAAGACCCCCTTATCCATATCCGCACCCACAACACCGCCTTGAAGAAGCGTCTGCTTGCATACAGCCGCCGTTATCCGGCGATCTGCCAGCAGACCGACGCAGACCCGGAAACGGGCTGCATGGAGTTTGATATTGAGAAAGGCCGCTTCTCTTTCCGTCTGACCGCCCCATACAGTGAGGAACGGCGGGAAGCAGCGCGGCAGTTTGCCAAGGAAAACAATGCCGCCAGCAGACTGAAATGAGGTGGATTTGTTCATAATCCTGTGCTATACTTCTCTTGAAAAAAGAACAACAAATCGAAATTTTGAGGAGGTTTACTATGATATATAAGTTTACGGAAGTATTAAACGATCTTGTTAATTATTTTATTCTTGGTGACATTTTACTACTGGAAAGTTGGAAAAGAGCCAATAATCTTTCAGACGATTTGGCAACGGAATTTACCACAAATGAAAGTGGGGATAGGGCTTTTAGTGAAGGTATTGTTATCCCCATGAGTGGCATTGAAAACTATCCTTATACCGTATTGTTTAATCTCTCTGGTGATAAACCGGAGTTGTGCAAAGGGGAAAGCCGATTGCAGTTTAGAAGGAGTGGTTATTCCCTCAAAGTGGATAATAATATGCTTATGCTTTTTACATGGCACATATTAAAACAGTTTACTCCCGAAAAAGTGAAAACTCTAATTTCTTATTACAGACAGAATAAAAAGCCAATTGTCGAACTTGCAAATGGCTGGTATCATATCGAGATTTTGGGTGGAGAAACCTTGCAGGACGGGGACTATGAGCCTACATTTGAATTTGTGATACAACCAATAGAAAATGAAGAAAAAGCCGCAAATGCTGATATGAATTTAAGCTTTGAAATTATAAGTTCTGCTTATTAAAACTAAATATATTATCCACAAGGGCAGCCGAGAAAATCGACTGCCCTTTTTCCATGCCTACGGGCAGAAAGGAGCGACCAGCTATGACGAAACCGAGGGAGAAAACCCGTGAGGAATTGACCGCCGAGATTGAGGAAGGCAAGAAGAAAATCCGGCAGTTTGAAAACCGGGAGAAAATCATCAAGCAGAAGCTATCCGTCGAGGAACGCAAGGCGAGAAACCACAGGCTTTGTAAGCGCGGCGGCTTCATGGAGAGCCTTGTGCCGGAGCTGATTGCCATGCCGGACGAGGACGCGAAAGCCTTTTTACGGCTTGCCTTGATGAGCGAGCCAGCACAGGAGTTTTTGAAAAAACGAGCCGGGGACGGGAATGCGGAGTAATCCCTTTGGAACAAAGGGCGCACTTATACACCCTTGCGGGCGTGTGCGCTCTGCCGAGGGCTCATCTCCGCACAGGGAACTTTCCCCGCGCTCCGATATGGCGACTTTGCCGCAACAAGGGGCTGCACCCCTTGCGCCGCTTACGCGGCTATCCCTGCACACCCACAAAAACAGTACACCCGCCGTTGGTGTCTGTACCATTTTTGCGGGTCTTGTTATCCTATCCGGGAGGTGATACCCATAGCCATCTATCATTGTAATATCAGCATTGTCAGCCGGGGCAAGGGCAAATCAGCCGTTGCCGCAGCCGCCTACCGAAGCGGCGAGAAAATCACAAACGAGTGGGACGGAATGACCCATGACTACACCCGCAAGCGCGGCGTTGTCCATACGGAAATCCTATTGCCGCCCCATGCCCCGCCCTCTTTCTCTGACCGCGCTACCCTATGGAACAGTGTGGAGCTTTACGAGAAAGCCGGGAACGCCCAGCTTGCCAGAGAGATTGACGCAGCACTCCCCATAGAATTATCCAGAGAGGAACAGATCCGGCTTGTCCGGGAATACTGTTCCTCTCAATTTGTTTCCAGAGGAATGTGCGTTGACTTTGCCATTCACGACACTGACAGCGGCAACCCCCATTGTCATATCATGCTTACCATGCGCCCCCTTGACGAGCGCGGCGCATGGGCGGCGAAGTCCAAAAAGGAATATGACCTTGACGAAAACGGCGAGCGCATACGCTTGCCAAGCGGCAGATATAAGACACACAAAGTTGACCTCACAGGCTGGAACGACAAGGGCAACGCGCTTTTGTGGCGCAAGGCATGGGCGGATATTTCAAACGCCTACCTTGAACGCGCCGGACACCCGGAGCGTATCGACCACCGCAGCAACGCCGAGCGCGGCATTGACGAGCTGCCTACCGTCCACATGGGCGTAGCGGCTTGTCAAATGGAGAAGAAAGGCATAGCCACCGAGAAAGGCGAGCTGAACCGGAATATCCAAAAGGCAAACCGCCTTATCCGGGAAATCCGGGCGCAGATTGGAAAGCTCAAAGAATGGATTGGCGAACTGTTCAAGGCGCGGGAAACTGCCCCGGAGCAGCCCCCGCAATCCCCCGGCCTTGCAAATCTGCTGATGAAATATTTAAGCGTTCAGAGAGAAAAGAGCCGGAAGTATTCGCAGAGTTGGCAAAGGCAGCACGCCGCCGATGAACTGAAAACCGTTGCAAAGGCGGTCAACTATCTTTCCGAGCATGGCATTTCCACCCTTGACGAGCTGGACGCTGCTCTTTCCTCTGTCAGCGATAAAGCCTATTCAATCCGGGAGGGAATGAAAACCGCCGAGCAGCGCATGAAAGAGCTGCAAAAACTCATGGAGTACGGCAGAAATTATCAAACCTACAAGCCCATACAGGACGAGTATCGGCAAATCCGCTGGAAAGGAAAACAGGAGAAGTTTGCGGAAGCCCGCCGCGCCGAGCTTACCCTATGGGACGCGGCAAACCGCTATCTCCATGCCCATTTGCCGGAGGGCGTGAAAACCCTGCCGATCTCCGCGTGGGAGAAAGAATATACCGCCCTCAAAGCACAGCGGGAAGCGGAATATGAAACGCTGAAAGATACCCGCGCCGAAGTTGCCGAGCTTCAAAAAATCCGCAAATGCGTGGATATTGCACTCCGCGCCGACCAACCGGCACAGACGCAGAGCCGCACCAAGCGGCAGGAACAGGAGCGATAAAGGAAAGGACGGGCAAGCTGTTCGGCTTGTCCGCCCTCTGTACTATTGGATGGATAAAAGGCGACTCATTTCTTTTTGAATTTTGTTACAATCTTATTTACCCATATATCTACAATTATATCACCTATGGTTGCAAGGAAATCAACTATTAAATCAATCATAAGATCACCTCTTAAATCCAACTTGCTAACCCCATTATATTTGAAATCTGTGAACAATTCAACCACAGAAAGAGAGGTATCAACCATGTATTACACCCAAGAACAGATAGACCGGGCGAACCAAGCCGACCTTGTTTCTTTCCTACAATCACAGGGCGAGCAGCTTACCCGCGCCGGAAATGAATACCGCTGGAAACGGCACGACAGCTTGACCGTCCGGGGAAACAAATGGTACAGGCACAGCCAGAGCAAGGGCGGCGGCCCCGTCGATTTTGTCATGGAGTTTTTCGGCAAGAGCTTCACCGAAGCCGTGGAACTTCTCACAGGAGAAAAGGGAGCCGTACCGCCGCCGGACAGACCTTGCCCCGCGTCCCTATCCGACTTCCGGCTACCGCCCCCAAACAGCGACAATCGAACAGCGAGGAACTACCTCACAGCAGCCCGCCGCATTGATGAAGATGTGACGGGCTTTTTCTTTGCCCGCGGCGATATTTACGAGGACGCAGCCCACCACAACGCCGTATTTGTGGGGCGGGACGAGGACGGAATACCGCGTTACGCCCACAGCAAGGGGACGGCGGGAAACTTCCGGCTTGATGTGAAAGGCAGCGACAAAGCCTTTAATTTCTGCTACCGGGGCGAGAGCGACAGGCTTTTTGTCTTTGAAGCCCCCGTTGACCTGCTCTCTTTCCTCTGCCTGTTCAAAAAGGCATGGCAGAAACAGAGCTATTTGTCATTGGGCGGCGTGGGAGAAAAAGCCCTGTTGCGTTTCCTCTCTGACCGCCCAAACATCAAGACCGTTTACCTCTGCCTTGACAGCGACCAAGCGGGAAACGACGCTTGCAGCCGCCTTGCGGAGCTTGTGCCGGAGGGATATACCGTCCACCGCCTTGTGCCGCTGTTTAAGGACTGGAACGAGGTATTGCAGCACCGGGCAGAAATCACAGACGGGAAGTATATCCGGGAAGCGGTTTACGGCTTGAAAGAGCCGCCGCAGGAAGAAACCGTCGAGATTATTCGCATGAGCGAGGTTGACACACAGACCGTTGAATGGCTATGGGAGCCGTATATCCCGTTTGGAAAAGTAACCATTGTGCAAGGCAATCCCGGCGAGGGCAAGACCACCTTTGCCCTACGCCTTGCCGCCGCCTGCACCACCGGGGGAACGCTGCCGGGAATGAAGCCCTTGCCGCCATTCCAAGTGATTTACCAGACCGCCGAGGACGGGCTGGGCGATACCGTCAAGCCCCGCTTGATAGAAGCCGAAGCCGACCTTGACCGCGTGCTTGTGATTGATGAAGCCAAGCGGGAGCTTACTCTCTCCGACGAGCGCATAGAAAAGGCAATCACGCAGAACGAGGCGCGGTTGATTATCCTTGACCCCATACAGGCGTACATGGGCGAGAAAACCGACATGAACAGGGCAAACGAAGTGCGCCCCATGTTCCGCCGCCTTGCCGATGTTGCCGAGCGTACCGGGTGCGCCGTTATCCTTATCGGACACTTGAACAAAGCTGCCGGAGGGCAGAGCGCATACCGGGGCTTAGGTTCTATCGACTTCCGCGCCGCAGCAAGGAGCGTCCTGCTGATCGGGCGCGTGAAGCGGGAGCCGAATGTGCGTGTTATCGTCCATGACAAATCTTCCCTTGCGCCGGAGGGCAAGCCCGTTGCCTTTTGCCTTGACCCGGAAACAGGCTTTTCATGGATAGGCGAATACGACATAACCGCCGACGAACTGCTATCCGGCGCGGGCGGGAACACCACCACCAAGACCGAACAGGCCGAGAAGCTGATACTTGACTTACTCGCAGACGGGAAAGAGCTTGCCAGCGAGGACATTGTAAAGGCCGCAGCCGAAGCTGGAATATCCGAGAGGACGGTTAAAAATGCCCGCCGCAATCTTGATACCCGGATAGAAGTCATACGCCGGGGAAATCAATGGTACTATCGCAGGAACGAAGCCAAGAGTGCAAAGTAAGAATGCAATCCGTAGATACCTTTGCATTGTTGCACCCTTGCACCCTTACCCGATATGACCGCCTCATGTGCCGACCACATGGGGCTTTATCTTTGAAAGGAGAGCCTATGAACAATGAAACCAGCAAGACCAGCACCCCCGCAGCCGTTTCCCCTCTGACCGCCAAACCCGACCTTGTGAAGAACATCGGCGGCACGACCTTTGACATTCATATCCATTTCAGCGAAACCAGCCGGGAAACCTTTACGGACAAGGTTGTGCGCCTTATCCAGAACGACAGCGGCGATGAAACCGCTTAAAAGCAAGATACTATTTTCTTGTTCCTTATTGACAAAACCCGAA
>NZ_QSBX01000052.1:0-5684 GCF_003465835.1 Anaerotruncus sp. AF02-27
CATCATAGGGCTTTGCCCGCATATGAAATACCCCCGGCTATGCCGGGGGATTATTATTTATCAAGCATCAGTTTGGCGCATTTGTAAACATCGCCGCAGCCGAGAGTGATGACCAGGTCGCCCTCCCCGGCACGGCCCATCACGTAGTCGGCCATCTCCTGGAAGGTGGGGAACCACACAGAACCGGGAATTTTCTCCGCGAGCTGGCTGGTGTAAACGCCTTCGGTGTTCTTCTCGCGGCTGCCCATAATTTCGCTCATGACCACTTCGTCCGCGATCGAAAGCGCTTTGGCGAAATCGTCCATCAGGATTTTGGTCCGCGAGTAGGTGAATGGCTGAAAGACCGCCCAGACCTTTTGAAAGGGCATTTCCTTGGCGGCCTTGAGGGTGGCGGCGATCTCAGCCGGGTGATGCGCGTAGTCGTCCGCGATGGTCACGCCGCGCGGGCGGCCAAGAATTTCGAAGCGCCGCCCCGCGCCGTGAAATTCCGCGAGATGCGCGCGGATTTCCTCGAGCGGCGCGCCCGCCATCCGCGCGGCGGCGACCGCCGCTGCCGCATTCAGGACATTGTGGCGGCCGGGGATGTTGAGCGTAAAGGTTCCAAGGCTTTGACCGCGCTCATAAAGGGTGAAAGTGGACTGCGCGCCGCGGCTCATGACGAGATCCGCCGGACGGTAGTCGTTTTTCTCGCCCCAGCCGAAGGTGACGATGGGCTTGCCGCAGACCCCTTCGACCGCTTTCATCGAATTTACGTCGTCGCCGTTCACGATGACGGCTTTTGTAGCCATTTGGGCGAACCGGTGGAAGGACTTGATGATGTTGTCGAGCGTTTTGAAGTATTCGAGGTGGTCGGCGTCGACGTTCAGAATGACTGCCACATCCGGGAAAAGCTGGAGAAAATGATCTTTGAATTCACAGGCTTCGCAGACCATGTGTTCCGATTTTCCCGTGCGGCCGCTGCCGCCGATGAGCGGGAGCTTTCCGCCGATAAAAACGGTCGGATCGAGCCCCGACTGCATAAGCACCTGGGTGAGCATGGCGGTGGTGGTGGTTTTGCCGTGGGTGCCGCAGACACAGATGCAGTTTTCATACAGGCTGGTGAGGTAGCCGAGCAGCTCGGCGCGCTCAACAAGCGGGACGCGGCTTTCCCGCGCGGCGATCAGTTCGGGGTTGTCGTCCATGATCGCGATGGTGTAGACGATGAGATCCGCGCCTTTGATGTTTTCCGCGCGCTGGCCAAGGAAAATTTCAATGCCCATGTCCCGCTCGAACGCGAGGGTGTCGGTTTCGTTGTTGTCGCTGCCGGTGATGTGATAGCCCTGCCCATGCAGGATCTGCACGATGGGGAACATGCCGGACCCGCCGATTCCGATAAAGTGGATATGCTTTGCATTTTTGAGGATCTTTCCATCAAACATGGTGTTTTCAACTCCAAAACAATTCAGATAACCTATTCCTATGTAGTATAGGCTGATTCTGTGAAAAATTCAAGCCCGTGGTCCGGCCTCAGTGTATATCTTTGCCAATCGTGCCAAATACTATCCTTGACAAACATTTAGGAGGAAATACAGCAATGAATATCACAGATATCAAAATCCGCCGCACCTATCAGGACAACCGCCTGCGCGCACTGGTCTCCATCACGGTCGATGGGGAACTCGCCGTCCACGACATCAAGGTGATCGAAGGCCCGGAGCGCCTCTTTGTGGCGATGCCCAGCCGCCGGGACGACAACGGCGTCTTTCGTGACATCGCCCATCCGATCACGACCGCCGCGCGCCGGCAGGTTGAAGACAGCATCCTCGCGGCATATCAGGAACATATGGCGGCCAAGCAGCAGGAAGATGCCGCTGTCGGACATGCGTCAGGAAACCATCCGGATGAACACGCCTCCGCGCAGTAAGCGCGGAGGATTTTTCTTTTTACTTCGGAAAATTTTCACAAGGATTTCACAAACAATCCCCGCTGATATGTTAAAATAATTTTCGTATGTTATCCCGGACAAAGCGAGGCGTTAAGATGCGGAAATTGTTGACCGCCCTGTTCACGGCGGCGTTTCTATGCTTGAATATCCCGGCCGCGGCCCTTGCCGCGCAGGGGACGGACGCGCGGGCTCAGAAGCCGTCGCCGCCGAGCCTCTATTCCGAGGCTGCCGTCCTGATGGACTGCGATACCGGCCAGGTGCTTTACGGAAAGCGGCAGACCGCCCGGATGCACCCGGCAAGCATCACAAAGATCATGACCCTGCTCATTGCAATGGAGGAAGGAAATCCGGCTGACGTGGTCACGATGACCGACGAAGGGGTCTGGTCGGTGCCGCGCAGCACCACACATATCGCGCTCACGCCGGGCGAGGAGATCACTTTTGAACAGCTTGAATACGCGATGATGGTTGAATCGGCCAATGACGCCGCCAATGGGATCGCGATTCATCTGGCGGGCTCGCTCGAGGCGTTCGCTCAAAAAATGAATCTGCGCGCGGAAAAAATCGGCGCGGTGAATACCCATTTCAATAACCCGAACGGCCTGCCGGAGAATAACCACTACACCTGCGCCTACGACATGGCGCTCATCACCCGGGAGGCAATGACGCACCCGGAGTTCCGGACGCTGGCCGGAACCCAGCATTATGAAATCCCTCCCACCAACAAACAGCCGGAAACCCGGAAACTCAATAACCGTCAGTATATGTTCACCCTGAATGACACCTACCCGGGCGCGTTCGCGGGAAAAACCGGCTGGAGCGAGGAATCGGGCAAAACGCTGGTGACGTTGGCCGAACGGGATGGCGTGACCCTCATCTGCGTGGTGATGAAACCATCCGGTACGGTCGACGGGGAATTCAAGGATTCGACCGCGCTGCTTGACTATGGTTTTGACAATTTCCAAAAGGTGACCATCCCGCAGGAGCAGCTGCCCACGCGGGAAACGGAGGATGGCGTCTGGCAGCTGGGAAAGGATCTCGCCATCCTGCTTCCGGACGCGGTTCCGGCGGATTCACTTAAAATGGAGCTGGATGGCGAAAACATGCTGCAAATTACGGCGCCGGAATCGGTTAAAACATTCATGGACCCACAGGTCGCGTCGGTCCCGCTGACTTTTGTGAAGGCCCGGCCGGCTGCCGCGCCGGCAAGCGAGCCGGTACAGCCTGGGAAGAGCGGTCCGCCAAAGCTGCCCGCGTTCGTGAAGTGGACAGGCGCCGGACTGCTGGCGCTGGTACTGTTGCTGGTGCTTCTGCGTATGATAATACGCGGCCATTACGCAAAAAAACGCAGAAAACAGGAGGCTGCGCGCCAGAGACGGCAGATGCAGGCCCGCGAGCGTATTGCGGCGCGGCGGGCGCAGCAGCAGGTGATCGATGTGACGGTGGATAAGAAAAAACAAAACCGGATCACTGTGATCGATGAACGGGAGACCTGACAAAATCTTTGAAAATAAATCACCCATCATGTCAAACCCTCATAGGATGTAACAATGTACGGATACATTAAATTCCTATGGGGGTTGTCTTTATGATTCAATATAAAACCATAGCGGTGGTCGGCGGCGATCTGCGCCAGGCGCACATTGCGAACCGGCTGGCCGAACAGGGCAACCGGGTCTACGCCCTGCTGCTCGAAAACAATGCGACCCTTCGGCCGGAGCTTTCCTGTCCGGACGATCCGGCCGAAGTGCTTCCGGAGTGCGATGTGGTGATCTTTCCGCTGCCGCTCACCACTGACGAAGCCACTGTTAACGCGCCATTTTCCCAGAAGCGCGTTTTTGTAAAAGAATGCTTTGACTGCATCAGGCCCGGCGCCGCGGTTTTTGCCGGAAAAGTGAGCCCCGCCATGCAGGAGCTTGCCGCAAAAAAAGAAATGGCCCTGGCCGACTATCTCAAACGCGAGGAGCTCGCCGTTAAAAATGCGGTGATCACGGCGGAAGGCGCAATTGCTATTGCGATGGAAGAGATGCCGACCGCGCTGTTCGGCTCAAAATGCCTGATCACCGGCCATGGACGGATTTCCCGCGCGCTGATGCGCGTGCTCAATGCAATGGGCGCGCAGGTCACTGTCGCCGCAAGAAAATATGGGGACCTTGCCTGGATCGAAGCCGAGGGCTGCCATGCGATACATATCGCTTCGCTTGCCGAACATGTCGGCAGGGCGGATCTGGTATTCAATACGGTGCCCGCCTGTGTGCTCGGCCGCGAGATCCTGTCGAAACTGCGCAAGGACGCGCTCATTATCGACCTCGCCTCGAAACCCGGCGGGGTTGAATTTGATACGGCGCGGGAACTGGGGATCAAGACCGTTTGGGCGCTTTCGCTGCCCGGGAAATGCGCGCCGATATCCGCAGGGGACATCATCCTTGAAACGATCGGCAACTGCCTTGCGGAACAGGGGGTGCTCTGATGGAAAAGCTGAAATTGGGCTTTGCGCTGACCGGTTCCTTCTGTACCTGGGGGCATGTGCTGCCCCAGATGGAGAAGCTCGCGAAAACCTATGAGATAATGCCGGTCATTTCCCCGATTTCCTGCGTGTCCGATAACCGCTTCGGCAAGGCGGATGAGTGGATTGAAAAGATTGAGAAGATCTGCGGCCGCCCAGTGATCCGCACGATCGAACAGGCCGAGCCGATCGGCCCCAAAAACCTGCTCGACGCGCTGGTGGTCGCGCCGTGCACTGGAAATACCCTCGGAAAGCTTGCGAACGGTATCACGGACACCTGTGTCTGCATGGCCTGCAAGGCAAGCCTGCGCAACGCGAATCCGCTGGTGATCGCGGTTTCCACAAACGACGCGCTCGGCGCGTCGGCACGCAACATCGCCACGCTTATGAATGCAAAGAATGTTTATTTCGTCCCGATGTCGCAGGACGATCCGCAGGGGAAGCCCACCTCGCTGGTGGCGCATTTTGATAAGATCGGGGAGACGGTCGAGGCATCGCTCTCCGGAAAACAGCTCCAGCCGCTCTACCTTTAAGAGCGCCTCCATATAAATCAGCAGCAGTGGCCGCCGTATGCATACGGCGGCCACTGCTGCTTTTTGGGGACAAATTAGTTGACTTGACAACTAATTTGTCCCCATGTACAATAGGAAGGAAAGAGAAAGGAAGCGGTTTTCTTGCAAAGCGATCAAACGGCCGACGAAAAATTTCTGCGTATGACCCAGACCCCCATCCCCCAATTGGTCTGCACCCTGGCAGTACCCACAATCATCAGCATGCTGATCACTTCGATCTATAATATGGCGGACACGTTTTTTGTCGGGCGCATCAGCACCACCGCGACCGGCGCGGTTGGCGTGGTTTTTTCGCTGATGGCGGTGATCCAGGCGCTGGGCTTTTTGTTCGGGCAGGGTTCGGGTAACTATATCTCCCGCAAACTTGGAGAACAGGAATTTGAGGAAGCTTCCCGCATGGCGGCGACCGGCTTTTTTTCCGCGCTCATCGCGGGCGGCGCGATGGCCCTGCTTGGGGAAATTTTTCTGGATCAGCTGGTGACGATGCTTGGCGCGACCCCAACCATCCTGCCGCTCGCGCGCGATTATGCGAAATATATCCTGCTTGGCGCGCCGTATATGGTTGCGTCGCTGGTGCTCAATAATCAGCTGCGTTTCCAAGGCAGCGCAATGAATGCGATGGTGGGCATCACGGCGGGCGGGGTTCTGAATGTGGCGCTTGACCCGCTGTTTATCTTTGTGT
>NZ_QSBX01000052.1:5694-7037 GCF_003465835.1 Anaerotruncus sp. AF02-27
TATCTTTGTGTTTGACATGGGGGTGGGCGGCGCGGCGCTCGCGACAGTCATCAGCCAGTTTGTGAGTTTCTGTATCCTGCTTTACGGCTGCACGCGCGGCGGAAATCTGCGCATTCATTGGAAAATGGTGACTTTCAAGTGGCACTTTTTCTCTGAAATCCTGCGTGGGGGCATGCCGTCGCTTTGGCGGCAGGGGCTGGCAAGTGTGGCGGCAATCTTTTTAAATCACGCGGCAGGCGCCTATGGGGACGCGGCCATTGCGGCGATGTCGATCGTCTCGCGGGTCAATATGTTTGCGTCATCCGCGCTGATTGGTTTCGGGCAGGGGTTTCAGCCGGTTTGCGGCTTCAATTACGGCGCGAAATACTATAACCGGGTGCGGGAAGCATTCTGGTTCTGTATGCGCGCCGCGGTCGGCGTATTGGTCTGTATTGCAGCCGCCGGTTTCATTTTCGCTCCGCAAGTGATTGCGCTGTTTCGCGGGGAGGACGCGCAGGTTGTTGCGGTCGGCGCGCTCGCACTGCGTCTGCAGTGTATCACCTTTCCATTGATGAGCTGGGTCATTCTCAACAATATGATGACCCAGACGATTGGCCAATCGGGCCGCGCCACATTGCTTTCAGTTTCGCGGCAGGGGCTCTTCTTCGTGCCCGCGGTTTTGATTCTGCCTCCGGTTGCCGGTGTTCTGGGAATTCAGATGGCGCAGCCGGTTTCAGATGTTTTCTGTTTCGCGCTTTCGGTGGTGATCGGGATCAGGGTCCTGCGGGAGCTGCGGGAAGCGCAGGAGGGGGGTGCCGATGCCTGATGGAACGGATCAACCGCGACCTTTCGATCCTCTACCGGTATGGGCAGCGTTTTTTTACCGGCCGCCTTGGGGAGCTTGACCTTGAGGTCGGACTGCTCCCGGTGCTGATGCAGGCGTATCAGTTCCCCGGCGTGACACAAGATCAGATTGCGGCGAACCGCGGGCTTGACAAGGGCGCGGTCGCGCGCGGCGTCAAAAAGCTGGAGGGAAAAGGGCTTGTACGCCGGGAAGTTGATCCGGCGGACCGCCGGATCAACCATATCTATACGACCGAAACAGCGCTCCGGCTGCGGCCCCGGGTGGAATCGGTGATTGACGAGCTGCATGAGATCCTGTACTGCGGGATGTCGCAGGAGGAGATTGTCCAGGCTGCATCATTTGCCCGGCGGATGAAGGAGAATCTGTCCGCCCATTTTCAAAAGGCCGGGGAGGAAGCTCTAAAATAACGAGAGGCGCGGCTGGCCGCGCCTCTCGTTTTATTTGTAGAGAAACCACCGGCTGTGCCGGTGGTAGAGAAAAAGCTTTAGCGAGGGGCGAG
>NZ_QSBX01000053.1:0-6792 GCF_003465835.1 Anaerotruncus sp. AF02-27
TCCAAAACTGGAATAAAATGTATTCGTGGGGACAGGATGTTTCTTCTGGCTTCGCGTCGTACCGGGCGCGCCGCGGGTACGATTCGGCCCGCTACTGGCACTACGACCGTGCTTCGGACTCCTCCCCGCGCCTCGGTTTCCGCCCCGTCCTTGAAGTCCTGAACCCTGACACACTGGGCTCTGACGGGATGAAGGTCGTTACCCTTGACCTGAACGGCGGCAAGCTGGGCGGCAGCTCCGAGGATATTCAAATTATTGTGAAAAAAGGCATCGCATTTGCCGCGCCTGCGTCCGACGGTCTGAACCGCCCGGACGGAGATACGGGCAGCTACTTCATGTGGCTTGACGGCAATGGCAATTCCTACGAACCCGGCGGCAGTGTTCCTGCTGATGTGACTGAACTGACGGTGCAGTGGACAGCCCCGACCTACGTCGTAACCTTGAATACGAACGGCGGCACGATCAACAGCGGCAATGTCACCGGATACACCTACGGCGTGGGTGCAACGCTTCCGACAGCCGACGATATGACCTATACGGGATATACGTTCAAGGGATGGTATGACAACGAAAATCTGACCGGCTCTCCTGTTACGGCAATCGGCGGTACAGAAACGGGCAATAAGGAATACTGGGCGAAGTGGGAAGCAAATGCCTACACCGTCACGCTGAACACGAACGGCGGAACGATCAACAGCGGCAATGTCACCGAATACACCTACGGCGTGGGTGCAACACTTCCGACAGCGGGCGATATGACCTATACAGGCCACACGTTCGTGGGCTGGTATGACAACGAAAATCTGACCGGCTCTCCTGTTACGGCAATCGGCGGTACAGAAATGGGCAATAAGGAATACTGGGCGAAGTGGGAAGCAAATACCTATACCGTGACATTTTACCCTAATGGTGGCAGTGTCAATCCGGTTGCTGCTACCACAGATAGTTCCGGCAAGCTGTCCTCTTTACCTACACCAACCCGTGGTGGCAACTATCGTTTTGATGGATGGTACACCGAACAGACCGGCGGCATAAAAGTTACCTTAAATCAGGTTTATACGGCAGATACCACCCTATATGCCTACTGGATCTATACTAGCGGCAGTTCATCTTCCGAAGACAGGGACGATCCCTCTGACAACGCCTTTATTACTGATCGTCCGAACAAGGATAACCCGACCACACCAACCACAGCAAAATCAAATTCTGTAAAAGTGGATAGTGAGGGAAACGCAGTGATTACAAGAAGCATAGTTGCTGATGTTATCTCCGTTGCCCAGACTGACTCAATAAAGCATGGGAATACGAAAAACGGTATCGCAGTGGTTGTTCCTGTGGAAATCAGCAAAGCGTTAGCTGGTGTGCAGATTACGCTGAAAGCAGATGCACTGGATAAACTAGTGTCCTCTGGCGTCAAACGATTTACCATCGATACTGACAGTATGGCTGACTTTGGATTTATGCTGGATACCCTAAAGGAACTGAACCGTCAGACTACCGGAGATCTTATTCTAAAAATGAAGAAGACCGCAGTTACCTCTCAGGAAGTAGAAACAGCCATTGGAAATCGCCCGGTCTATGATATTACCTTATGGGAAGTAAAGAACGGTAAGGAAACTGCTGTCAACTTGAGCGGGAAGACCGTCAGCATTGCAATTCCGTACACGCCGGCGAAAAACGAGCAGCCTGGCAACCTGTATGCGGTTTATGTGGACGAAAACGGTAATGTACAGTGGATCAGCAAATCCAGCTATAATATGGATCAGAAAGCAGTGATTTTTGTAGCAGAGCATTTCAGCATCTACGGCATAGGCTACAAGAATCAGATTCCTGCCTTTACCGACGTGAACAACCACTGGGCAAAGGACAATATGCTCTTTGTTGTTAGCCGTGGGCTGCTGAGTGGTACCAGTGCCACCACCTTCAGTCCCAATACCGGCATGACCAGAGGAATGTTTGTCACCGCTCTGGGGCGATTAGCAGGTGTTGACCCGACTGATTACCAAGCCAGCATGTTTACCGATGTGAAAGAAGATGCTTACTACGCCCCCTATGTCAACTGGGCGGCAAAGACTGGCGTTGTCAGTGGAACGACAGATACTACTTTCGCCCCGGATACCAACATCAACCGCGAGCAGATGGCGGTCATTATGAAGAACTACGCTACCAAACTGGGCTACACCATCCCGAAAACTCTGGAAGTTGTGAATTTTGCGGATAGCGCAGGTATTTCTTCCTGGGCAAAAGAAGCGGTCAAGTCCATGCAGCAGGCGGGCATCCTTGCGGGCAAGACAAACAACTGTTTCGACCCTGCTGGAACCGCAACCAGAGCCGAAGTCGCTACCGTCCTGCGGCGGTTCGTGGAGATCGTCATCGATCCGCAGACTGCCAACGGCTGGGTGCAGAACGACAGCGGTGAATGGAGTTACTACAAAAACGGGGATTTGGTCAAAGGTTGGCTCTCTAATGATCAGAAGTGGTACTGGTTGGACAAAAATACCGGCAAAATGTTCTCTGGTGGTTGGAAGCAGATTGACGGTAAGCAGTATTACTTCTACGCAGATGGCTCTATGGCGGTGAATACCACCGTAGACGGCAAGACCATCGGTGCGGATGGAGCCAGAAAGTAAGTTTTTACCAGCAAATTAAGAATTAAAACAGGGGCATTCCAAACGACATGTGTACTGGAATGCCCCTTCTACAATAAAAGACTGTTTGCCCGTAATAGCAGCGGACAAAGAATAAACGCGGTCGGGTAAGCAGATACCCAGCCGCGTTTATTCTTTCTCTGGTTTTCCCCTTGTGTCGAGCATTTTGTCAATCAGGGCAAGTAAAAGCTCCTGTTCCCGATGACTGCATTGTAGGACTAAACGCTGTATGCGCTCTACGATTTCGCTCTCCTGTTCTATCTGCGGTGCGAGAACTTCATCAAATGAAGCACCAATAGCATTAACGAGACGGATCAGGACGTCCAAGCTCGGCTTTCGTTTGTCATTCTCGATAGCTGCTAGAAAACGAGAACTGATTTCGGCACGATCCGCAATTTGCTCACGGGTATAATCCCGTTTTTCTCTAGCGCAGCGAAGGGAACAACCAAATGAGAACATAATTTGTTGCTTTTTTTTAGACACTCTTCGTCACCTCACATAACAATATTCTACGATTTACCAATGCTATGCGAAATGATTGCAGAGTAGCTTTTTCATAACCACTATCCGTTCCGTTCTGGCTTAAGGGGGGAGTTGATGATATACAAAGAAAATAGCCTGTCTGTTATCAGCGGGCGTTCTTAACGAAAAAATCTGGCTGCAAAATCTCGCTAGCAATCAAAAAATCAACTTTCCATTCATACCATTTTTGCGGAACGATACGGAACTATTAGTAGTCTATAAATTTCCACAAAACAGAACGGACAAGAACATGGAATATTCCCGTGTTCCTGTCCGTTTTGTTTTATTCATTTTTCCAAGAAGCCGATCTCCACCTCCATTTCGATTCACTCGTCAATCACCTGTGAATCGAAATGGAGGTACATAATGAAGAAAATTAACCTTCGGGAGCTTTATCCTGATGTTTATACAACAGACTTTTTTGTAGATGTGACAGAGGAAGTAATGGAGACTATTCGGGCAGCTGAACGTGCGGAGGCTGCGTATGAGCGAAAGATGTATCGTTATAAAGCACAGTATTCTCTGGATTGCGAGAATGGCATTGAAAATGCGGTGCTGTTGAAGCCGCAAACACCGGAGATGGCGCTGGAGGAGAAACAGTTTCAGGAGCAGGTCTATGCCGCTGTGATGAAGCTGCCGGAGAAACAGGCAAAGCGAATTTATGCCCGATACTATCTGGGAATGACGGTAAATGAAATTGCCGAAGTAGAAGGTGTAGACCCAAGCCGCGTCCGTGACAGTATCCGACGTGGCTTAAAGCAGCTCGGAAAATATTTTTGATAAAGTTTCATTTGATGCGCCTGTTTTTTGCTTTTTTTGTCAGTGTTAATAAGAAGGACAAGTTTTCCTCCTTCATCAGTACATTGACAATCGAATAGACAGCACAACAGGTACATAACCCATGTATGAGCGAATATGAAACGCCGCGAAGATGGAGCAGTCAGGGAGGTGATGAGAGAACTGCTTCGGAGCGATCTACGATTTCATAAAACGGATTGTGGCAGATCCGGCGCGATGACTGCATGGGGGCTTAAAGATACTTCCTCACGGCCCGCCAAAGACTTGGGGGGAACCCTGCGGCACACGATACGAACGATGCTGCGGAGTTATGACAGCCGCGCCAGCGGAGACCTGTTGTGTTCCCATCGTCAGGGGGCGTGGCAAATATGACGAGTAATCCGAACAGAATAACAGTAGCCGCACCAGGTTTTTATCCGAAGATTTCTTTCAGACTGGTGCGGCTATTTAAGTATTAAGATATTAAGGAGGCGAGAGTGATGTTTGAAAAATTCCATCGAGGTGACATATATTCGGCTGATTTAAGCCCTGGTATCGGCTCTGAACAAAGTGGCTCTCGTCCTGTACTCATTCTTCAAAACAATGTGGGAAATTGTTTCAGTCCTACGATTATTATTGCAGCAATTACCAGTGTAAGCAAAAAAAGCAGAAAGTTCCCCACGCATTACCACTTAAATGACAGATGCGGTTTGGTGAAACCATCTGTTGTTATGCTGGAACAGATCAGAACAATCGACAAGTCGAGGTTAAAAAACTATATTGGTCATCTAAACAAGGATGACATGGAAAATATAAACAAGACGCTCTTGTGCAGTCTAGGGATTACATAAAAGTGCCGAAAGGCCGTATCATTTTCAGGCTGTGCAAGTAGAGTTATAATTTCATTAGGAATTGCGGAGGTGATTCTGAATGGAGAATATCCAGAATAAAAGCGCATTGATTTCTTCAGATGAAATCCGGTCAGAAGAACTTCTGGCGGAACAAAAATTTGAAGCGTTTATCACTTCGCTGGCACATATCATCGAGAAATATGGTATGAGAGTGCTGGGCGAGGTTGACGGAGCTGCGTGAGAATCGCAGCTTTACATAGGATATTTTCCAAAAGTAAATTTTGGAGGTATGAATTATGAACCGATATGGAAAACGCTGTGTTTTGTATCCGAGGGTCAGCACAGAGATGCAAGTGGACGGATACAGCCTGGAAGGTCAAAAAAATATGCTGACACGATTTGCGGATCGTGAGGAAATGATCATTGTTGATATTTATGAAGATGCCGGTAAATCCGGTAAATCCATTGAGGGACGACCTGCCTTTCAAAAAATGCTCAGAGATATTGAGGATGGCTTGGACATTGACTATATTTTAGTGTATAAGCTGTCACGGTTTGGCCGTAATGCAGCAGATATACTTAACTCTTTGGAGTTGGTTCAATCTTATGGTGTAAATCTGATTTGCATAGAAGAAGGGATTGATTCCTCTCAGACAAGCGGAAAACTTTTGATTTCTGTACTATCTGCTGTGGCTGAGATTGAGCGTGAGAATATTATCGAGCAGACGATGAACGGACGGCGCGAAAAGGCACGGCAAGGTGGATGGAATGGTGGCTTTGCTCCCTACGGATATACACTGGAAGATAACAAGCTGATGATTGAAGAAACAGAGGCTGTGGCAATACGGAAGATTTTTGAATTATATACTTCATCGGAAATCGGTTTGGGTGGTATTGCGAATCAGTTGAACTTACAAGGTATACGGAAAATTCCGAGGCAGAATGGCACATTAGAGGATTGGACAGGACATTTTATTAAACTGATACTGGATAACCCGGTTTATTGCGGTAAAATTGCCTATGGACGGAGAACGAAGGAAAAAGTCAAAGGCACAAAAAACGATTACCAGATGAAAAGAAATGACGATTACATTCTGACAGAGGGACAGCATAAAGGAATCGTTAGTGAGGAGGTATGGGAAAAGGCTCATGCCAAGCGTCTTAGAACCGGAGTAAAGCAACCGTCAAAAATTGGACGGGATCGAGTTCATTTGTTATCCGGTCTGCTGAAATGCCCGGTTTGTGGAAGTCCCATGTATACGAATAAACACGCATGGACAAATAAAGATGGCACTTACAAAGAAATTTACTATTATGTATGTAGTCGGAATAGGATGGTCAGGGGTAAGCATTGTGAATATAAGGCAATGCTGAAAAAGACTGATATTGAACCGATGGTCATTGAGGCAATTCGTGAGATCGTAAGGAATGAGGAATATGCCCAAGCCATTAAAAAACGGATTGGCGTTCAGATTGACACGAAAGTAGTGGATAAAGAACTGGAGGGCTATCAGGCAAAGCTGAAGGAAGTTGATCTGAATAAAACAAGATTGGAACGGGAAATTGACAGTCTCCCTGCTGATGCAAAATACCGGGAACGAAAGCTCCATGATATGACCTTGCGGTTAGATTCCCTATATGATGTCATTGTTGAGCTGGAGGAAAAAATCGAAGATGCCAGACTTCGGCGAGATGCAATTAAGCAGCAGGCAATTACTCTTGAGAATATTTACAAAATCATGGTGAATTTCGACTGCGTTTATAATATAATAAATGACGAAGAAAAGAGAAATGTGGTCACAGCCTTGATTAAGGAAATTGAAATTTACAGGAATGACGAGTCTGAATATCCGCTAAAGCGGATTGGTCTGAATTTTCCGGTATTTAAGGATGGCGGGGAAGTTACGGAGCTTTTGTGGGACAAAGGGAATACCGTTGAGACGGTATGTTTATTGTCCAAACTTCAAAGCAAGGAACATATCGAGATCGAAGTG
>NZ_QSBX01000054.1:0-5524 GCF_003465835.1 Anaerotruncus sp. AF02-27
CCTGCAACATTTTCTTTCGTCAAGCCCGCTTTGGAGCTTGACTTTTTATTTGCAGGCTTGATTATGGTAAGATGTGGTAAAGGAGTGGTCCGTTTGAGAATTTTCAAAAAAAATCTCTTAATTAATTTAAGCCATCTTTCTTCACTTGAGCTTAAAATCTTGAAACTTGTGCGTAACCACATGGATCAAATTCCAAGCAACGCAAGCGTACACGCCTATTTTCGTTTCAAGTATGATGTTGATGCCTCGATCAATCATCTTTTATTCTTGAATTTTATCGTTCCGGTTCCCCGGACTGAAAAAGATAACGTTACCGGCTATATCCTCGGGAAAGACGGTATAGACTACCTTGATCGATATTACAACCTGCTTCGCGGCAGGATTTTTCGAATTTTAACAATTATTGTTGCGGCTATCGCTTCCGCCGCCGCCGTATTTGCGCTTTTTTAACGAATAATCAAATTTAAAACGCCATACACAGATACGAGCGCATAAAGGAAATATACCGAATTGTGTAAATTGGTGAGTTCATCTCCAATTTTCTTTAACTGGCGTTTAGATTCTTCATCCATACATTTTCCACCTCCTACGCCCGCTACACGCGGGCGGTTTTTCTTTTACCCCGTTCAGCTTTCTTCCGAAAACTTTTCATATGGGACGCAAAGGGCGTCACAAATTTTCACATACTCTTCTGCAAGCATTTTTCTTTTTCCAGAGAGGGTTAAACACAAAGTATCTTCGCGCATCCCTATCTTTTGTGCTAACTTCTTTTGCTGTATATTGTTAGAACGCAAATAGTCAGTAATATTAACTTCTAGTGTCATATTAATCTCTCCTCCATATCAATTTAAAATTTACTTTATCCATATTATAGTAAATTTAAAATTGAAAGTCAATATATAATTCAATTTAAAATTTATAAATTTATAATTGACATAAAATAAATTGTGTGATAGTATATGTCTAAAGGTGGTGGAGCCAATGAATTATTTAAGGCTTGGTGCAGAATTAAAGCGAGCAAGAGAGGCCGCGGGATTAACTCAAAAGCAAATTTCCGACAGGTTGAATGTAACCGCTCAAACTGTAAGCGCCTGGGAAAATGGTAGAAATAAAATAGATATAGATACATTTTCGGAATTGTGTAAAGTATATGGGATTGATTTTGCAAATACATTAAAACTTCTGAATGATGGAAGTGATAATATCAATCCTTCTCAAAATTCATTATATGGATTGAATCCCGAAACCGTACAAATAGCTAGAGCTTATGAAAACGCGGACAAAGGTACCCAATCCGCAGTGCGAAAGCTACTTGATATAAAAGATCCCCCTCATATACCGGATATGAAGGAGATCAAAAAGTTTGCGGAGGAAGTTTTCAAAAACGAAAATATGCCTACGAAGAAGTAAAAACGTACTACTTTGACAGAAATAGAGGCATCCTTGTTATAATCGTCTGGTGCGATTTGGGGGATGGATTTGTAGGCACAAATGACTACTATTGAGGTACATAATTGGACAATAGGAGGTATTGACATGGGATTACGTTTTAGAAAAACCAAGCAAATAGCCCCTGGATTACGTCTAAATTTCAGTAAAAAAAGTGTTGGTTTGAGTATTGGTAAGAAAGGACTTCGATACTCGATTAATTCAAGCGGAAGAAGAACCAAGTCATTTGGAATTCCTGGGACCGGAATCTCATATCAAACCTATTCTCAAGCAAAACGGCCAAGTATTTCTAGCTCTACATCCGAGCAAAAAACACTACCTAGCAATCGCAATTTTCAAAAAAATGTAAAAGCTAAAACCCCGTCATTCCCATTGTTGCTATTAGGCATATTTTTCACATTCAGTTCAATACTCTTATTCTCAAAAGGAGAGTATGAGAATTTTAGAATGGCAATTACATTCGGATTGTTATTCTTTTTAATTTGGGCGATTGGGCAGCGAAAACCAAAAGAAATATCTCCGCAGGCTAAACCTATCATTTTGCCTCCAGCCGAAAATTTTGAATTCAAAATTTAAAAAGGAGATACTAAAATGTATTTTGGCTTTTGCAAGATATGTCATACCTTTACTTGGGGTGGAAATGATCACAATGGAATTTGTGTAAAATGTCAGACTAGAGCGGCACTTGTATTTTTTGATATTGCAGCTAGTGCCTTTTCTAATCTAGAGAACGCGCTTAATGAAAAAAATATTCAGAAAAAATTCGATTACTTGCAGGGCTCTTTATACGGATTCTCTTGGATTGCAAAGGATCGAAAGGCTGTTTTAATGGATTATCTTTTTCCCGCAATAACAATCCCCGAAGGATGGAAAACTGGAATTTCACATGCCGAACAGCTTTGCCAGTACATTAATACTCTAATTGCAAATTTGCAAAACTTTATTAAGGATATTCAGTTCCTATGCTTAGAAAAAATTAAACAAGAGGAAGGTTGCAAGAGATCAGATATTGAAAAATATATTCTGGATAAGATTCAAGTATCCGGCAAAAGCATCGGAACTTGTCCTTATAGTATAGATGATTCTGTACGATTCGTCTTAGAGAAGGCCGAAAATGAAAGAATAATTGGAAAACAATTAATAGGAAACGCTTACCGATATTATTCAAATAAATAAAAAATCCGCCACCAGCGGCAACTGGAAGCGGATGTAATGCAGCCCCTATAAACCGTGTTAAAATTTATGGCTCTGCGCGTTTATTATACCGCATTTTTCCGCGGCACGCAAGGGCTTTGGGAAGATGCAAAGGCATGTCAAAATAGCGGATTTGAAATTTCCGATCATTTCGGTGAAGCCACCAATATGATAAAAATTGGAAAAGGCGGCACTCGAAAGGTTGATGATTATTGGCTATCGAGATATGCTTGCTATTTAGTCGTGCAAAATGCCGATCCATCTAAAGAATTGGTTGCTTTGGGGCAGTCTTATTTTGCTATACAGACCAGGCGCCAAGAACTGACTGATGAATTTGAGCGTCTAAAGGAGGACGAGCGAAGGCTACAATTACGCACCGAAATGAAACGCCATAATGTACAGCTCATGGATGCCGCTAAAGATGCCGGCGTAGAAACTACATTGGATTATGCCATCTTTCAAAATCATGGATATATGGGTTTATATGGCGGGCTTGATGCAAAATCCATTCACGCTCGAAAGGGGTTAAAGGAAGGGGAAAAAATTCTTGATCATATGGGGAGCACGGAATTAGCTGCTAATCTTTTCCGCGCTACGCAAACCGAGGAAAAATTGCGTCGAGATGGTATTGTGGGGAAAACTGCTGCAAACGATACCCATTTACAAGTTGGCGCAAAAGTAAGACAAACAATCAAAGAGCTAGGCGGAACTATGCCCGAAGATCTTCCCTCTCCTGACAAAAGCATAAAGCAACTCGAGCGGGAGAAGAAAAAGAAGTTGAAAGATTCCAACAAATAATATATGTAGCATGAGAGGTGGTGTTTTACGTGATCTGCTCAAAGTGCAATATCGAGTTGCCCGATGAGGCCATTTGCTGTTGGAAATGCGGCCGAAAGATGATCCGCAAAACCCGCCGTAGATCACAGCGACCGAAAGGCACCGGTACGATTGTAAAAATGCCGGGAAAGCGCGCGCGTCCTTTTGCGGCGTACCTTCCCGCGGATTATTCGTCCGGCAAGGTGGAGCGCCTCCTGTTAGGCTCTTTTGAGACCTACACCGCGGCCGAGGCCGCCCTGGACGCTGCCACTCATGCCAAAAACCCAAAGGCGCATATAACTACTTTAGAGGATCTCTATAACGAGTTTTGCGCCACTCCATACTACAAGGGGCTTTCAGATTCCGGCAGGCAGTCGCACACCACCGCATGGCAAAGGCTCAAAGTCCACGCCTCAGTTCCCGTGGCCGAGTACAAAACGGCGCATATTCAAAGCGTCATTGATAGTTTGGCAGAGGCCGGTAAATCAAAGTCGTTGGTAAACAAGGTTCGCAACCTAGCCTCCCTGCTCTGCAAACAGGCCATGAAAAATGATCTCATGGATAAAAACTATGAGCGGCTCACAGATTTGGACGGCAAAGATACAAAAGAGTCTGTTCCGTTTACTGATTTCCAAATGATGGCGCTGTGGCGGCACAGAGAGCTTAAAACAGTCAAGGCGATACTTGTTATGTGTTATACCGGACAAAGGCCAGGGGAGGCCCTTTCCGCCCGCGTAGAGCGCATTGTGCTCGGAGAGTTTAACTATCTGCGTTCTGGGAGCAAAACAGACGCGGGCCGGGGCAAAGACGGGGCAGGGAGAATTATTCCCCTCCCGATCGAAATTCTCGACATTGTAAACGAGCTGATCGACGGCCGGAGCGAAGGTCCATTGATCACCTCCGCAACGGGAATCCCATGCGATCTAAACAACTGGCGCAAACGCGAGTTTTACCCAACGCTTGCAAAGCTGGGTATCCAGGCAATCCCGGACAAAGAGCACCCCGCCATACTTACGCCTAATTCCTGCCGCCATACCTTTTATACCAACATGCGGCGCGGCGGCGCTGACCTCGAAATTCTCGCGGAGATCATGGGGCATGAGGATGTGGAGACCGGTCTCGAAAACTATAACCACTATACCGCTGACGATATTAAGCGAATTTGCACGCAAGCGAATAAATTTCCAAAATACAAAACAGGGGGATGAGTTGACCTCATCCCCCTGTTTTGTCATCAGTTTGTCATCAGTTAAATATTTTAAAGCATGTTTTTCCATGATTTTACAAAAGAAAAGAACCCCGTAAACTGGCTTTATAAGCCTGTTTACGGGGTTCTTCTGGAGCTGATAATCGGATTCGAACCGATGACCTCATCCTTACCAAGGATGTGCTCTGCCGACTGAGCTATATCAGCATTTTTTATCATTTTTTGGGGCCAGCGTTCAGCCAACGAAATTTATTATACATGTCCAGGCTATCTTTGTCAATACCTAAAATACATTTTTCATGCAGTTTCTCACGGATCTTCTTCCCTGGTTAGGATTTACCGATTTTCATTTGAAATACGGGCAATCGAAAGAGAATAAAAATAAGAAGCTGGTAAACCAACTTCTTATTCTTGGCAGGGGCAGAAGGATTCGAACCCTCGGCACGTGGTTTTGGAGACCACTGCTCTACCGGCTGAGCTATACCCCTTTATGAAATTTTCAAAACTCAACAAGAGCTATTATACCTTGTGGGAACAGATTTGTCAACAGTTTTACCATGTTTTCCATGGGTAGTTCACACTGCCTATGAAAGAGAAAATCCGTGAACCGTAAGAGGGTTCACAGACTTTCCGCGCTGTTTTGAGCACCCAACAAGATATACAGGCACATTCAAAGTTCTGGTGGGCCATCAGGGATTCGAACCCGGGACCGACCGGTTATGAGCCGGTTGCTCTAACCAACTGAGCTAATGGCCCGCAAAATAAAAATATCCCCGCCGCCGGCTGGCAGCGGGGTATTTTGGCTCCCCCTGTCTGGCTCGAACAGACGACCCTGCGGTTAACAGCCGCATGCTCTAC
>NZ_QSBX01000055.1:0-5125 GCF_003465835.1 Anaerotruncus sp. AF02-27
GACCTCCAAAATTTTTTTGAATCCACTCTGCCGAGTAGGTGATACGGATCACGTACTCGCCAAATAGCGGCGGAAGGATCTCCGGGGGCTTATGACTCCAAAAGTAATCCCGCAGCTCATCAGCCTTTTCGCGGTCAAGCTCAATGGCGGTCAGTTTTGCAAGCCGTTTGTGTGCGGGTTGGTACATGCTCTGACCTCCCTCACTGCAATAAAAAAGACAGAGGGCGGGCGTTTTAGCGCCCGCCCTTTTCCTTAGGATATAGGATACTTTCTCAATTTCAATCCACAAATCCAATTTTAAAGTTGGATTTGACAATTACAGTATACATGATTTTTGTAAAAATGCAAGACCTAATAAATTAATCCCGTCCAATCGCTACCGGGATGGAGCGCATATCTCCGTTTATGTCCGGGTAGATGAGGAACATACCGCCCGCAATCGCTTTGTCGATGAGCGCGTCCTGATCGACTGCGCCGAAATATTCGGATTCGGCCTCCTGTGGGTGTGCGCAGACCACAAAGCACATATCAGATGTCCCGGTCTTGGAGTTGCGGCCGGGTATGCCCATTTCCGGTGGATATTTTTCGCTCGTGGACACCCAGTCTGGGACTGCCACATCGATGGTACGGCGCTGACAGTTACCAGATCCGGTTACTCCGTATGACCCGACAATATTGATGATTGCATCCGCCTTAAAATGATAGGTCGGGGGATTGTGGCCGTGATCGACCGCAACGTACCCGACTCCGACTTGGATCTTCATGATTTGCCCTCCTTTTTTAAATTTCAACGCCTGGGAGACTATACCTGATAGGGTCGTCCGAATGCTCATTGTTGTAGGCAATCAAAAACGAGCTGAGGTCCATTTGCTCGCCGCCAACGATGCTTGCCCGCACAGTCCAGCTTGCGCCCTTGACGTTTTGGAGGGCGTAAAGACCGCGGACGATTGTGAGAGCGTCGTCTTTGCTCATTTGCTTAAAGTATTCCTGCCGTGCCATAGACTGGATATTAAAGATGAGCTCGTCGAGGGCTACAACGTGCGGTTCGCGCTCATTTCTCGGGAATCCAAACGGGTCGGTGTCCTGCATTTTTCCCGCGTCGTAATCTGATGCGATCTCATCGGCCACAGAATCCACGCGCTCAGACAGTCCCAGTTCGGCCACCTTGTATTCGATCCGGGCTTGCATAGTCTCGTCTTTAAGATATTTGCGGATGTCGATGTTACTCATGTCGCGATCTCCTTATTCATGTCCTCGTCAATTAGTTTATTGATATAGGCGTTCAAACTCAGCCCTAAGCTTTCTGCGTGCGCTTTGATTTTATCGCGATTACCTTTTTTGACCTGCAAGGCAATCCGATCATATGCTTTGCTGGCATATTTGTTTTTCGCTCTCGTTGCGGCGTTACCCATTTGACCCCTCCTTTCATTAATTCTATTATAGCAAATGTTATATACATGTGCAAGTATAAATTCTAACAAATATACGTGTGCATAATTGGCGTTTATGACAATTGACATTATACGTGAACAGGTATATAATATAGACAAGAGGTAAGGGAAAAAACAAAAAACGGAGGTAACACAATGAAATACGAAATGAGCAGAGGCAGAAATACCATCATCATCGACACCGAGGCTGGAACGATCTCGGGGAAAACTTACGAAATGCGCGATGTTATTAAATCCGACCTGTACGCGAAATGGGATGCTGCAAATAAAGTTTGGCGCTCCGACAAGCTGGCCGAGACGATCGAAGAATACAAAGAGTACCTCACTCGCTGCTACAAGCTGGCAGAAATCAAAACCGCCGAAATTGTTACCACTCATAAGCACATCCACACAGACGGCCTTTGCCCCATCTGCCATACTTATTGCTGTGGGGATTGCATGGCGAATAGATAATTAATCAATAAAAAGCCGCCTCGATGGAGCGGCTTTTATTTATGCAAATACCTACATGTGGCAGGAAAACATTACCGGTTGCCTTGCCCCTTTATCCATTGGATAATGAAGGAGAGGAGGCGGTAATTTTGGGCAAAGCAAGAAGAAAAATGGAAATGGCATTAAAACAAATGAAAGAGGCTCGGGAAACCCTGGCGGACATTGCATATTGGGGGAAGGGAGAAGAAAAGGTTATCCCAATTATGCGGGCACTGAACGAAGCAATGCGGGATTTATCTAATCTGATCGGCGAAACGTCGACCGATGAATAGAAAGAACCGCCCCAAAACGGGCGGTTCTTTTGTCCCTATGATACTAATTTTCGCTCGAGCAAGGGTGGCTCTGCCCGCAGGATCTCCCGCGCGGCAACCTCGTCCTGAATCCATGTGCGGATCATGTCCTTTTCGAGCACCACCGGCATGCGGTTATGCACATCTACAATGGAGTTGTTCGCTACTGTCGTGAGGATCACATAGCGCGGTTCGCCCTTGAATTCGTTATAAAAGCCCGCCATGTAAAGCGCGGTCGAGTCCGGCAAATTAAAGCGGTATTTCTGCCTATGGTTGTCCCACTCGTAAAACCCGGTCGATGGGATCACGCAGCGCCGCGCCGCAAGGGACGCGCGAAACATCGGCTTTTCCGGTGCGGTTTCCGCCCGCGCATTGATAATCACGCGCTGTCCCTTGAATCCCGGAAAACCCCAGGAAAAAAGTGCCGGGGTAATCGCGTCGTTTTCTGCCAGCAGTACGGGCGCGGCATTGGTCGGGTAGATTTCCCCGGTTTTCATTCCAGTTACGCCCTGACGTCGCTCGATTTCCCGAACAATTGCCTGGATTTCTTCGCTTTCCTCTTGCGAAAAATTATAGCGTCCACACATTATGCTTTTGCCTCCACAAACCAGCGGTCGTCGTCCTCTCGCCAAACATACGATTGCCGGTTCCCAATTTTGATACAGTACCGGATGCCGCTGCCGCCCGCTTTGAGAGATGCTGCCCGGCGGATGTCCAGTATCCGATCTATCTCATATTGTGTCCCGTCCTCCCACTCGATAACCAGCGGCACGACGTTTCCATCGGTGTCAAACACGGCCTGTACGCCAACATATACTTTACGAGCCTGTTCGCCCACCTGTTACGCCTCCTTAAAAAAAGCCAACCGGATGAATCGTATGATCCTGTTTGGGGTTGAATCCGGTCAATTTGGGATCTTTGAGCAGCACTGCCCGCTGCACACAGTAATTTCCAAACCGCCGCCGCAGGGTGTCGACCGTTTCTTCGAGCGCCTTCATTTCCTCCCGCTTTTTATGGTTGTCGAACATGTCGAGCTGTACCGGCTCGTCGCCGTGGGAAAAATCGGTCATCGACACGCCGATACTGCGGATCGGCGCGCCCCAGGCGTAATGCTTTTTTAAAAGCTGTATCGCGCCCTGGGCGATTTCCGACGCAAGACAGGTCGCTTTTTCAAGCCGCATCTGCCGCGTGAAGGAAAAGAGTGTATTATCCCGGATCGAGATGCAGACGGTCCGGCCTTTGAATCCGTGCTCGCGCATCCGGGCGGCAACCGATTCGGCCAAAACGAATAGTACCATCTTTACATCCTCGTTGTTTTCAAGATCCCGCACAGTGGTCGCGCTGTTACCAATCGATTTGACGACCGCCAGCTCGTCAAAGAGCGCGACCGGCGTGGTGTCAATTCCGTTTGCAAAGACATAGAGCATATCGCCCCACTTGCCAAACCAGCTGCGCAGGACGGCGGGATCGGTCCGCGCAAGCTCTCCAATGGTGTCCACGCCGCGCCCATGCAGTTTGCGCCGGGTTGCAGGCCCAACGTTGAGCAGATCGGAAGCGGGGAGGGGCCAGGCGATCTCTTTGTAGTTCTCCCGGTCGATTACCGTCGTTGCGTCCGGTTTTTTATAGTCGCTGCCGAGTTTTGCAAAGATCTTGTTATAGGATACCCCGATTGATACGGTAATACCGAGTTCGTATTTGATGCGCCGCCGGATCTCGTCCGCGATTTTTTTACCGTTCCCGAAAAGTCCCGCGCTACCGGTCACGTCGAGCCAGCATTCGTCGATCCCGAACGGTTCCACCCGGTCGGTGTAATCCATGTAGATATTGCGTGCCAGCTTAGAGTAACGCAGATAGAGCGGATAATTCGGAGGCACGATCACAATGCCGGGACATTTTTGCTTCGCCTGCCAGAGCGCTTCGCCGGTTTTGATACCGTAACGCTTTGCGATTTGGTTTTTGGTCAGCACGATTCCGTGCCGCTCTTCGGGATCGCCGCCGACAATCACCGGTTTGTCGCGGATTTCTGGCCGGTGCAGGCATTCCACCGATGCATAGAAGCTGTTTAGATCGCTGTGCAGGATTACCCGCTCCATCCTTTTTCCCTCCACATAAGAAACGTTTGTTTTATCATTATGTTACAACTATAGGTTGTAGAAAACAAGTGAAAAAAGATGGATGGAAAGATTTACCGATAAAAAAGCGATGGACCAAAAAAAGGAAAAAATGCATTTGATCTTTTTCGCAAAACGCTGTAAGATGAATGCGTTGAAGCTCCCTTGTTGTCTGTTAAGTGCTGATTACCGTTCATAGGGGGAAATGAAATGAAAAAGCTGGAGGATCCATTCTCTTTTCCGCACTATTGGTTTGATGTGATTTTCCTGTTTACCTATGTACCGACCAATATTGTTTTTGATTACTTTGTGCAGGACTGGGCCTATACAGGAAGGATTTTTTGCCGAACCAGCATGACGGCATTTCTTATTTTAGAAGCGGTCTGCTTTCTGCAACTATATTTGTTCAGGTATAAATTAAAGGGTTATCTGCTGCCGGAGCATGAAGAACTGTATGCCTGGCTAACCAGAAAAAAGGATAATCCGCTTACGATACTGCCCTTTGTATTATGCAAAAAGACGCTCAAATGGGAGGAACCGGAAGATCCACGGCTGCAATCGGTTCGCAGGTCGGTTCTGCAGTTTGGAAACTCGACGCGGATTATGCTTGCAATCTGGCTGTCGGTACAGCCGATCATGAGTCTGCTGGGATATTCGGGGGAGATGTGGCAGGCTTGGGCAATGCGGGGCTGGCAATAATAGGAGGCGGAGAAAAGGCGAGGCACAGAGGAATCTGCCTCGCCTTTATTATAGCATATTTATAACATGAACAATCTTTCGA
>NZ_QSBX01000056.1:0-4964 GCF_003465835.1 Anaerotruncus sp. AF02-27
CGGGCGGAACCCCTCCCGTCAGATACCTACCCTGTGTAGTCCCTTGTAAACTGTACTTTACCCATTGCGGGTAAACTGGTTTATGAGATCGGATACGGTTCGACCGGAAAGGAGCGGTTTATCATGACAAATACCGGAAAATATATTATAAACGTACGCTCGCACGCCGACATGGTGGAAGGGCACGGCGTCCTCTCCGCCGGCAAAGAGCAAATCCGACTGGTTCAGGAGGGCCTCGCAGACCGGTTCACAGTGATCGATAACTGCAAAAAAGGCGGGGATATCACCCATTATCACACTGTAAACCTTGGTTATTTCCTCACCCTGCCGCTTGCAAAACTGCACGGCAGGACAGTGGGATATGTCCATTTCCTGCCCGAAACAATCGACGGCAGCCTGCAGCTGCCCCGGGCGGCCAAAGCGGTCTTTTACCGCTATTTGATCGCTTTTTATAAGAGCATGGACGCGCTCGTGGTGGTAAACCCCGTGTTTATTGAGAAGCTCGCCGCCTACGGCATCCCGCGCGAGAAGATCACCTACATTCCAAATTACGTCGACGACCGGGAATTCCATCCCGTTTCCGCGGACGAAAAACGGACGCTTCGCAAAAGCTATGGGCTTGATCCGGATCGGTTTACAGTAGTCTGCGCCGGTCAGCTGCAGACCCGTAAGGGCGTGCTCGAATTCGCGGATCTGGCCGCAAAAATGCCGGACATCCAGTTCCTCTGGGCAGGCGGTTTCTCGTTCGGGAAGATGACCGACGGATATGAGGAAATTTCCAAACTCCTGGAACAGCACCCCAGCAACCTCATTTTCACCGGTATCGTCCCGCGCGGCGCGATGAACGGCATCTATAACCTAGGGGACGTGATGTTCCTGCCGAGCTATGACGAACTGTTCCCGATGACGATTCTGGAAGCAATGAGCTGCCAGATTCCCCTCCTGCTGCGGGATATCGAAGTCTACCCGGACATCCTGTTTGACTTCTACTGCAAGGGCAAAACGCAGAATGAGTTTGAAAGCCTGCTGCGCCGCCTGCAAAATGATCCCGCCTTTTACGCCGCTGCCAAAGACGGTGCAAAACGCGGACATGCCTTCTATGGCAAGGCGCATGTTCTTTCGATGTGGGACAGCTTTTACACCGCGCTCGCCACCGCCCCGGTCCTGCATCCTGCCCGCCACGGAAAGAGGGTCCCGGCATGAAAAAGCAAACCCGCAATATTTTGGTGATCATCGGCCTTTCCGCGCTGGTATTTATCTATATGCTCAAAACCGACGGCGCCGCAAATCTCTGGAGCGCGCTGCGGTCAGCGCGCCCGGCCTGGCTCATTGCGGCCTGTGGCCTGATGGCCGCTTACTGGCTGCTCGAATCACAGATTCTGCATCTGGCGGTACAGAAATTCCACCCCGGTCAGAAATTCGCCTGCACCCTGCAAACTTCCATGATCGGACAGCTTTTTAACTGCATCACCCCATTTGCAAGCGGCGGCCAGCCGGTGCAGGCCTATCATCTTGTAAAATCCGGCGTGCCGTTTGGCACCGCCTCCTGCGCGCTGATGATCAAATTCATCGTCTATCAAAGCGTACTCACCCTCTATTCGCTCGTCACGCTCCTGTTGCGTTACAAAATGTTCTCGGCGCAGGTGCGCGGGCTGGGCCTCCTGGTGCTCCTGGGCTTCGGGGTGAACGCCGCGGTCATCGCGGGGCTTCTGTCCCTCTGCTGCTTCCCGAAAGCGACCCGGCGGTTTCTCCTCTGGGGCGTTCAAGTGCTTACGAAACTGCGGGTCCTCAAGGACCCGGACCGTGCCCGCGAACAGCTCGAAAAAGAGCTCGCCGGTTTTTATGAGGGCTTTGCCGCGATGCGCCACCACGCTTTGCTCATCTTTCAGATGGCGGCGCTCACCGTCGCGCAGCTTACCGCCTTCTTTCTGATCCCGCTTGTCCTCTACCATTCATTCGGGCTCACCGGCGCGCCTGCTTTTTCCATCCTCGCGGCCGGCGCGTTTGTTTTAAACCTCACCTCATTCATTCCGCTGCCCGGCGCGGCGGGCGGCGCCGAACTCGGCTTTCACCTGCTCTTCGCCATGTTTTTCCCCGCACGGTTCCTGGCGGCCTCGGTGCTGCTCTGGCGCGCCGCGACCTTCTACCTGCCAATCTGCGCGGGTTCCCTTTTCACCGCAAATTTTACCTCCGGCGCCGGGCGGCACGGCGGCTGTGACGCCGCCTGACCCGCGCCTGACCAAAGAGAACCGGCCCCATAAAAACGGGGCCGGTTCTCTTTTCTTTTATGTTTGCTTGGCGGGTTGATTCAGGTAATCGGAGCCAAACATCTGGTCGTATTGCAGCAGCCAGTGGTCGTTGAACCACTTTTCCTGCTCCGCGGTCATCTCCTGTGAAGTGGTACCGTCCGGATTGATCGTGACGCCGCGGGTGCGGGCGCGGAATACCTTCATCTCCTGCAGGAGAAAATCGAACATCGGCGGCTTTTTGATGCCGTAGAGGTCCATCATCACCGGGGTGATATTATAGGAAGCGACGGTGCCGATATCGACCGGCTTCTGGTAGTAGTTGCTCCAGATGACCAGCGGCGTGGCGTGCAGCTTTGGGGATTTGGTATCGCCCGGCTCAATGAATCCGGTTTTTTCATAGAGCTCGTAGCCTTTGCCGACCGTGTTGTAATGGTCGCCCCAGAAAACGAGGATGGTCGGCTCCTCCACCTGGGAGAAATAATCCACCAACGCGCCGAGCATCGCGTCGTTTTCCCTGATGCCGGTTGCGAAATCACGCAGCTGGGATAGGGTGTCCTCCGAGATGCCCTCCGGCGCGCTCACAATATTCACAAGCTCCTCTTCCGGATAGTTTTCCGCGTTGTAGCTCGAATGGTTCTGCATGGTCACCGCGTGGATGAAGAGCTTCTCCCCTTCGCCCTTATTTTCAAACTGATCGATGATCATCCGGCCCATTTCCGCATCGGAAATGAGGCCACCTTTCCAGTAATGGCTTCGCTTCTTTTCCGGATTTACGAAGTCGTCCGCCGCGATAAAGGTGTCGATGCCAAGATGCGGATAAGCCTTGTCGCGGCTCCAGTATTTGCGGTAGTAGCCGTGAATCGCGACGGTGCGGTAACCCTGATCCTTGAGGTAGGAAGGCAGCGCAAACATGTCGCGGGTGACGTGCTGCTGATAGGGCTTACAGCCCGCCGGCAGATGTTCGACCGAATAACCGGTCAGCGCCTCAAATTCCACGTCGCAGGTGCCGCCGCCAAAGCTTGGGGAATAGGATTTTCCGGTCGCGGCGGTTTCTTTCATCCGCTGCAGATTTGGGGTGACCGGCTGGTCAAAGACGATGCCGGGCAGTTCCTCCACATCATAGAACGCCTCGTTCATGATGTAGATGATGTTCGGTTCCCTCTCTTTTTTGCCGAGCGTGGCGGCATAACTGTCAAAGAAAAGCGGGCGGTCCGGTTTGTTTGTTTCTATCCGGGTTTTCAGCGACTGGACCGCGCCCGCGCTGTAGCCTTCCGGCTTCGCGATATTGAGCGACTGCAGGTTCGACATGAAGCCAGTGATCACGCCGTAATTGCGGTAGTAACGGTTCTGCATCCACATGTCAGGGATAATGTTCAGCTTTTCGGTTGCCACGGGCCGCAGGTAAATTCCAAAGACCACAAACGCGAGCGCCGCCGTGGCGCCCGCACCGGCCGCCATCCGCCTCCAGAAAGCACGGGGAGCCTCGCTGCGTCGCGGAGCGCGGACAAAAAAGCTCAGGGCGGTCAACAGCACGAATATCACGATCGTCCAAGCCATCGAGGGCTGCATCTCTAGGTTTGCCTTGCCCATGACGTTCGAGGCTTCTGCCGCCTGAGAAATATCCCACGGCAGAAACGGCTCACCGCGCAGCTGAAGTTTGAACCAGGTCACAGCCGCGGGCAGATTGCCCAGCAGGCAGACGGTCAGGGTCGCGAGCGGATAACGCCCGGTGAGCCGGCTGACCGCGATATAGAGGAGCAGCAGGAACAGCCACGCGAGCAGGAAGCTCTCGGGATGCTTTTCGAAAATAGTGAAGAACCCGGCAAGGGTTCCCCGGTGGATCCATTCCACGGTAAAGAGGGTAATGGTCGGGATCAGCAGCGTTGCCGCGAGCCGCAGGACCAAATTGAGCGAAAACACACGGGACTTTTCCGCCGTTCGAGTGTACTTCAGGCTCTTGGCAGTGGTATCTATCACGGTTATTTCCTCCGGTTTATACAGTTGGTTTCACAGGTCTCATCACATGAAAATTACAGGCTCTTTACAGCCAGTTGCCATTTTACCTTGTTTCCTTGCACGAATTGTGAACAACCGTGAAAATCCTAAGGAATTTTACAAATTCGTTACAATTGCGCATTATTTTCCTTCATTTTCACCTGTGCTTTTTCCAGATCTGTACGATTTATGCAGCAGTTTATTCATCCCGCAGGTTCTTTGCGGCAGCAGGATTATGACAGGGGAATCCCGTTCTTTTTTTGCCGCTCCCATATGTACCCGGCCACGCGCCCAATTTATTCCGCCGTTATTCCTGCAAAATCTTTTTTGCAAAAAAGCGCTTCAATCCAGCATAAACAGCTGGTTTTTTAGCCTTCCAGCAAAATCCCGCGAATCCAGAAGGGCTTATTTAGACGGATTTCTTTCATCAAATTGTTATTTCAATTTCAAAATGAGATATTTTTATCCCACCCCAAACGGCAATTCGGATTTTGGAAGGATTCTGTTTGATTCCGGGTTTTAGGTGTGCTAGCATGAGAACTGGAAACGGGGGCTGGCACCCCTTTCCGAAAAAAGCGGCGATAAAAGCGGCGGACGGTTCCGGCCTGGTGCGTCCCTGCTTTCACAAAAGAAGGAAAAGAATTTAGATCAGGAGGAGTTTGTCATGGCAAAAGCATATAACCCATATGAAAACATGCTGGAGGTCCTGGACGAAGCGGC
>NZ_QSBX01000057.1:0-4148 GCF_003465835.1 Anaerotruncus sp. AF02-27
CCGGGCAGTCCTGCTTTTTATAGTGCAGTCCTTTCCCATCGTGATCTTCGCCGCTGTGTGTTGCGCCGGACAGGGCATGAGAGCGTCCGCCAATACCATACTCATCTTTGAGGAATCTTACTTTCTCCTTATCCGTATGGTTTTCCATGAAGAACGCATAGATACGGCCTTTTCCTCCGGCAAAACTGCTGCCGCCGGTCATGGCGGCGTCGATCTCATCCTCGGTAATGAAATGCTGGACGGTTGGCACTTGGGTAAGGTCTGAAGAAAAAGTCCTGCGGGGCAGGTCAAGGTCCTTCAGGTTCTCCCAGATCTCCCTCGGTCTATGATAGTGAAAACGCAACAGGTCACGGTCCTGCTGATAGGCAGTCCAGAAGGCGGCGTATTCTTCCTTGAGTGTCTGGCGGAAAGCCGGGTCATTCAACTGCTCCGTCAGGCGGCGGGTCTCCTCCGGGAAACCATTACCTTTGATTTCTGACAGGCAAGACAAATATCCGGCTTCTCTGGCACCCTCACTGAGATCGTGATACAGATACCAGAGCTTTTCCGAGAGGAGGGAGCGTTCATAGCCTGCCGCTTCTGCAAGCTCCACATTGGAGGCAAACTGGCCGCTCTCCAAAAGCTCCCCGATACGCTCTGCGGCGCTCTCCCAGGAAATGACCTGGGCAGACCTGTCATAACGGACAGACTTCCCGTGGGAA
The DNA here is from genome assembly GCF_003465835.1 of Anaerotruncus sp. AF02-27. Lineage (NCBI taxonomy): Bacteria > Bacillati > Bacillota > Clostridia > Eubacteriales > Oscillospiraceae > Anaerotruncus > Anaerotruncus sp. AF02-27. The sequence goes on from NZ_QSBX01000057.1 coordinate 702, forward strand.
AGATGGATACCATCCTCGGCATACCATGCGCTCACACTGCCAAGGCCGTTGCCGCCGTGGTACAGCGTTTTCAGTATCTCGGCAATCTCAGCGGTGGTTTTCTGCTTCTCAAAGGCAGCAACCACACGCTCTCTCTGGCGGTCTGTATTGCCGCCCAAACGCAGCACATGGTCAATATCATTTTGGGCAAAAGAAAAAGCAGAGGATGTATGCGCTACATTCTCTGCTTCATCTATGGATTGGATCTGCTCCGCTTCGGAGAGGAACAGGTTTAGGGTCAGCTGTTGATAAGCTCCGCCATCAGGATCTCCTCTGCCTGGGCTTTGCAGGTGTTCATCAGGCCCACCCACTTCATGGGATCGCTGGCTTTCAGTTCCTCGGTGGCTCCCGCTTCCTTCGCCAGCTGGGGCATCATCTGTTCCAATCTGCTCTGGGCGGTCTCGTCGATCTCGATGAGGTGCGGGTACAGCTTCTCGCTCAGCAACATCTGGTTGTAGAGGATGGGACGGTGTTCTTTCAGGTAGGTTTTCCTCATCCTGCCGTACTTGCCCAGGGGTTTCTCTGGCTGCTGGCTCAGCTTCAGGTCGGGAATCTGATAGTCTCCGTTCTGGATGTAGGTCATGGGATTGTTCATCTTGCTTGCTCCTTTCTTGGTTGGCTTCGCGCTCTGCATTTCGGACGGTAACGCCGATCTGCCGCAGCACCTGCTGGTTGATCTGGCTGACCGCTGTTCCCAGCGCCCCGATGGTGGACGGGGTGTTGAAATCAAAGATCGCCATGAAATCTTCGTGGTCGAAGTAGCGTTCCGGCTCCAGTCCACAGCGGGACATCAAAGCGTAAGTGATGCTGACGGTGGCGGCTGCCTTGAACTGCACTCCGATGTTATACTCATCATATTCCTCCAAAAAGGAACCGTCAACGATATAGAAGAAGTCCTGCTGATGCTCCGTCCAGTATTCCTCGGCCAGTTTTCCGGCTACCTCCGTGAGCTGTCCGGCAAGGTCATCACCGGAAACATCATAGGTGCGCTCCAGCATGGCCTGCACGGAATCCAGATGGCGCTCCTCCAACTGCCACAGCCAGGGAGTGCGGGAATGTTCACGGGTTCCGGTGTCGGAAATGTCAAAGACATAACGCAGGCGAGGTCTGTCCCCGGAATCATCCACCAGAGCGATTCCCTTGGAACCGCGCCTTACATAACGGCCCATCTTTTCATTCCACAAATCGTACTCCGCACAGGCGGTGGCGTCCGGTCGCTGGGCATAGATCATCAGCTGCTCATGGAACGGGTACTTGTAAAGGCGGGAAGCAGTAGTGAGAAACCCTGCCCATTCCTGCCAGCTCCCCGTGAGCTGTGTTGCCACCTTGTCCGCCATCTGCGCATATAGTTCAGCTTTGGTTGGCATAGTGTTCTGTCCTCCTTTCAGTTTTGGGGTAAAAAGGCGGGGTGGCAATTTGCCACCCCATCCCTGCGGTTATGGTGTTTACTGGTCAAAATCCGGGTACAGCTCCAGTTCGGCAAACTTCTCATCGGTCATCGCACAGAGCTTCGTAAGGGCGCTGTCGGTCAACTCTCTCAGCTCCGTTTCCTCCGGCGAAAGCTCGCCGCGCATCTCACGCAGACTGTCAATCAGCCCGGTGCGGCTGCCGGTATTGTAAATGCACATCAGGTTCATTTCCTCAAAAGTAAAGTTTCCCATATCAAATCTCCCTTTCCGCACTCTTTTTGGGTGCTGTCTTTTTGTGTTCTGTCTTGGGCTGGCCTTTCAGCTGCTCCATGACGGACTTTTTCTTTTCCCGTTCCTCCCGATGGGTGGCGGCTGCCAACTCCATCAGGGAAATGGGCTGACCGCTTCGGGCCTGCTGTTCCAGTTCTGCCACCGTGGGTTCTTTTGCGCCATTGTTGATGATACCGTCGATCATGCCGTAATCGTCCTCCAGGGCCATTTCCGCATTTTTCAGCGGGTTTTCTGGCAGGAATCCGGGGATCTGGGTAAAACCAACGCTGTCACAGTAATGACAGGATACCTTACCGTCCTGCCTGATTGCAACGATGTCGCTGACGCTCATGGAGGGACTGTGAAAGTCCACGGGCTTTTCCAGATTGAATTGCTGATAGAGTTTTTCCAGCTGCTCCGGCACAGTGCCAGACTCCCTCAGAGGAGCTGTGTAAATGAGGTCATAATTGCTGCGGTCTATGGAAATGTCATGGGACTTTAACCAATCCAGATTCATAAAGCGCACATTCTGCGGATCGTCACTACTTACCTGATAGATGGCAAAGCAATCTCTGTTCTGAGAGAGAAATGCCTGTTCGCGTTCCTGCTGATGTTCCTGACGCTCCATGACCTTTTCGTGGAACTGAGGGCTTTTCTCCCATTCCTCATGGTCCACACCGAAAAGACCGCCATGATCCATGATTTCCTGCGGGTCAAACACCATGCTCTCCGTATTGTCCTCATGCAGCACATAGACGGTCAAACCGGCGGCATCCAGTTCCAGCGCCCGTTCTCTGGTAACAGGGAGCATCCCATCATAGGAGTAGCCATATTCCTGCATATCCGGTGTGGAGACCTGCTCATCCGGCATGGGGTATTCATCCAGTGCCTGCTCCTGCGCTTCCGGCAGCTGGGCAGAAGCGGTCATCTGACTTGCCTCTGCCTGCATCTGCTGATAAGCAGCTTCCTGCAAGGTCTCAACCATAGACAAGGGAGTGCGTCTGAGCGAAGTGCTGTCCAGATCGTTATCATCACAAATCTGGAGAACTGCCTTCATGCAGGAAAGCTCCGGCATATCCAGCTGACCACCATCCAGCTCTTTCATGGACGCAGCATCGTAAAGAGTGTAGTCCCATCCGCTGTCACAAGGTTGGATATGAAGATAGGTAGTATCGTTGATCAGAAACAAAGCCTCCTGCTGGTTGGCGTTTGCCCTCAGCACCTCCATTTCCGGCATAGCCGCAGCCAGTTCCTTTACCGCTTTCTGTACCAGCGGATTATCACGGTAATAGTCGATTGCCTGGATGGTGTCCAGGTCAATGGTCTGGCCGGTCAAAATCGGAAAAGGTCCTTCATAGTCGCTTCCGTCTTTCAGCTCAAAACCAATTCCTTTGATCCCGTTCATTCGCTCTGCTGGAATCTCCTGATAAATGCGGACAGCTTCTTCCAAAGACAGATTATCGTGGTATTCTCCGAGGTTTGGAAACTCCATGCACTCTGCTACATAGTAGGTCAGATTGCCGGTTGGCTGCTCTATCGGGGCGGTTTCCGGCTCTGCCTTTGCATGGGGATCAATCCCACGCTCTTTGCAGATTTCCTTATAGTGGCGCTCAATGTCAGAGATCAAAGTGCCGGAGGTCTTATTGATGGTCTCCAAACTGGCTCTCAGCTCTTTCAGTTCCTTGCCCTGACTCCAGCTTGCAATATAGCCGAAGCTGTTTTCTCCGGT